>NZ_JBITFV010000004.1:0-361758 GCF_044456525.1 Promicromonospora sp. NPDC050880 | reverse complement strand
CTGGCCGGCGGGGCCTCCTGCAGCTCGTCGTTGAGGGTGAGCTCCAGCCCGTCGGGGTGCGTGTCGTTCTTCAGCACCGGGATCGTCACCACGTCACCCGTGTGGACGGTCGCGGTGTCCGGGCCGGCCTCCGGCGGGCGCAGCTGCGCCGGCGCCGGGATCGGCACCACCCGCACCTGACCGGTCGCGGTGCCGCTGCCGTTGCCCACGGTGTAGTCGATGGTCATCGGCCCGTCGAGCCGCTTGACCTCCGAGACCTTGAGCACCTGGTGGTTGAGCACCGCAACCTTCACTGGGGAGTTGTCCGGCACCTCGACGCCCTGCACCACGAGCACGCCGCCTGCGGGGTCGGTGTCGTTGGCCAGCACGTCCACCAGGGCGGTGCCACCGGTGGGCAGCAGCACCTGGTCCGACACCGCCACCGGCACACCACCCTGCTCCGGCGGCGTCACGACGTCCACGCGGACCAGGCCCGTCACCGGCTTGGGGCCGTCGGTGATCTGGTAGGTCACGTCGTAGGAGCCGGGCTGGTCGCTGAGGAACTTGAAGGTCCCCGCGGTCGCGTTCGTCGTGATCTCGGCGTTCTGCTGCTCGGTGACGCTCGTCAGCCGCAGCTTGTCGCCGTTGGGGTCGTAGTCGTTCTTCAGCGGCTCCACCGTGACCGGCTCGCCCGCCAGGACGGTCACGTGGTCCTGGACCGCGATCGGCGCCACGTTGCTCGCGACCACGTCGATCTGGAGCTTGCCCTCCACGGGCATGTTGAAGGAGTCGGACACGGTCACGTCGACGACCTTGCGGCCCACCGTGGTGCCGCCGTCGCGGAACTCGATGGTGCCGTCAGGCCGGAACCGGACCTCGTCCAGCGGGTCGGCGGTGGAGGCGTTGGACAGGAACAGGTCGTCGCCGTCCGGGTCCTTGAAGTACGGCAGCACCTTGATTGTGCCCAGGCCGCCCTGCCCCACGCGGAGCACCGGCTCGCCCGACTGGACGGGCGCGTTGTTCTCCTCCAGCGGCACCACGTTCACCTTCACGGAGGCCGTGGCGGTGCCGTTCTCGCGGCCGTCGTCGACCTGGTAGTCGAACGACGTGGTGCCGGTCGCGTCGGCGGGGACGTTCGCCTGCAGCGCCGCGCCGTCCAGGACCCGGTCGACGGTGGCGCCACCGTTGACCTCGCCCTCGACCGAGACCGTCATGACGTCGCCGTCCGGGTCCATGTCGTTGCCCAGCACGTTCAGCACCGTCGTGCGGCCCGGGCGCACCCCGATCTCGTCGTCCTTGGGCTTGGGCGCCCGGTTGGGCTTGCTGCGGTCCGCGACGAACTGGTCCACCTGCTCCGGCGTCGTGTCCTCCGACTCCGTCTTCTCGCCCTCGGCGTCCTCGGGCATCTTGAGGTCCCAGTCGTCCACCTTCTGGAAGTCGTCGGCGGCCATCCACAGGGTGCCGTCGGCGACGTCGTTCAGGACGATCAGGTTCCGGTTCACGCGGTAGACCAGCGTCGCGGCGGCGTCCACGCCCTCCAGCACCTGGTCGACGTCGTTGTCCGGTCCCGGGCAGTCCCGCACCACCTGGCCCGAGCCCGACCAGGCGCCGTAGACGCACTCCCCGAGCTGGACCGGCGCCGACGGGTTGCCCGAGGCCGTGCGCTTCGTGGCGTCCCCGCCGCCCAGCGGCTGCGACACCAGGCCGGACGACGTCGCCACCACGACCACGTCGGACTCGCCCGACGGCTGCTGCAGCATGGCCTGGGCGCCGTCCACCGTGACGGTGTCCCCGCCGGGCAGCACGAGCGTCGCGCTCGACTGGTCCAGCACGACCGGCTGGTCGCCCACCGCGGAGACCTGCACCTCGGCGCCCGGGGACAGGTCCAGGTCGGACTCGTCGACGTCGCCGGCCACGCCCTGCGTGCTCGTGGGGACCGTGTAGAGCGTGCCGTCGGACGGGACCGCCAGGTACACGGTGCCGTCCTTGCCCACCGTGATCGCGCCGCCGGGACCCGCCTTGACGGTGGGCTTCATCTTCTTCTCGTCGAACGCCGCCGAGTCGAAGGGCAGCACCCAGGCGTTGCCCGACTCCGGGTCGTACACGGCGGTGGTCGCGGCGCCCGCGGCCACCTTGGCGCCGGCAGGGAACTTCATCGTCGCGTCCAGCGAGAGCAGGGCAGGGTTCACCGGGCTCGCGGACGAGTCACCCACGTTGTCGAACAGCACCCGCTGCGCGTCCTGCTCCACGTCGAAGCTCGTCGAGCTCGCCTGGAGGTAGCCGTCCAGCGCCTTGGCCTCGTAGTTGAACCGGCCCAGCTTGCCCGAGGCGGTCTGCGTGACCCAGACGCCGGAGTCGTTGAGCTCTACGTCGGCCGTCGCCTCCCCCTCGTAGAGGAGCGCGAACCCGACCAGCCCCGCACCGAAGAGGGTCACCGCACCGATCGACGCCACGGACCGGCGGTTCTCCAACACGCGCGAGACAAAGCTCATGCGCCCCTCCTCGATTCATTGCTCCAGCGAAGATTCCCGCCCGGACGACACACGGGCACGACGGAAGCACCCTACCGGGGCAGGGGGTGAATCGTCCCGCAGTTTCGCTGGGGAGGACTACCCATGCCGCCGGTCCGGATTGTAGGAGTCTGCGTGCTAGTCGGGGAGGCCGTTGCAGCATCCTGCAAGGGGTCTGACGTGGTCGGCACTCTCCTGCGGGGTCGGCACTTTGCCTCGAGATCGGTCCATGCCTGGACCGATCTCGAGGCAAAGTGCCGACCTCCCTCAGGAAGGTGCCGACCTGGGCGCGAGGCCTCGCCCAGGTCAGGGGTTGACGTTCGCCCTGTTCCACAGGATGCGGTTGGAGTCGGCGAGGTTGCCCTCCTCCGTCTCCAGCCACGTGTACTCGCCCTGGTACTGGTGCATGCAGTCCGTCCGCCCGGACCAGTTGCCGTTGGCGTCCGTCCGCGTGGGCACGCCGGCGACCTCGCCCCACCACTCGCCCATCTCCCACCGCGGGAAGTAGACCTGACCTGCGGAGTCGTGCTCGGTGGACAGGCACCGGTAGTGGAAGACCGTGTTGGGCTCCCAGCCGCTGACCGTCAGGTTGAGCCACTTGCACCACGTGTTGGGGCTCTGGTGGCAGCCCTCGGCCGAGCCTCCGCCGAACACCCCGCCCACGCTGATCGACACCGACGCGTTCGCCGGGTTGGGCAGCGTGCGCCCGCTCCCGGCGGCGTTCGCGCCCCAGCCCGCCGCGTTGTGCGCCTGGACGTCGATCGTGTAGGTCGTGCTGTACGCGCCGCCGGCGTCCGCCGTACCGCCCGAGGCCGGCAGCGACTGCCAGCCGCCGCCGTTGATCCGGTACCGCATGGCGTCGATGGCGCGGCCGCCGTTGCTGCCCGGGGTCATCGTGAAGCGCACCGTCTGGGAGTTCACGGTCGACGCCGTGACGTTCGGCGCCCCCGGCGTCGTGTAGGGCGTGACGCCGTTCGAGCTCGTGGTCCACGCCGAGCAGGTGTACTGGTTGCAGGCCCGCACCTGGAACCGGTACTCCGTGCCGTTGCTCAGGCCCGTGACGGTGTACGGCGACGTCGCGGTCCGCGCCGCCACGCCGTTGCCCTGCACCTCGTACCGGTGCGCCGGCCCGCGGAACGCGTCGGACGAGATGCCGCCCCACCGCACGGTCGCCTGACCGCTGGTGGTGCTGCCCAGCTCCGCCGTCGGCGTGCCCGGCACCTGCGGCTGGCCGTACGGCACCTGCTCGGGCGACCGGTCGCTGGCGGGCGACTTCCCGGCCTTGTTCTCCGCGGTGACGGCGAACGTGTAGGACGCCTCCGGGGACAGTCCCGAGACCACCCGGGACGTACCCGTGACGGTCTGGGTCTCCTTCATGGCGCCGTTCTCGTACACGTCGAGGTGATAGCGCGCCACCGGGTCGCCGTTGTTCGCCGGCTCCGTCCACGAGACCGTGATCTGGCCGCCGAGGGCGTTGTCCACCCGCTGGGCGGTGGGCGCCGCGGGCTGGGCGGGCGGCGCCGCCGGCACCTCCGGCGCGGACGCGTCGCTCCAGTCCGAGGGGTCGGGGGCGTCGTTCACGGCCTGCACCATGACGGTGTACGCCGTGCCGTTGGCCAGCCCGTCCCAGACGGTCGAGGTGCCGGTGACGCACGTCTTCTGGATCACGCCGTCGGCCGGTGCCGGGCTGATCTCCAGGTTGACGCACTCGATCGGCGACCGGTCCGTGTAGACGCGGTTCTCCCAGGCGACGGTGAGCGACGAGTCGCCGAACGTCAACGTCGGCGGCTCGGGCTTGTCGGGCTTCTCGTCGGGCCGCGCGTCCTCCGAGGGGGCCGACGGGTCGGACTCGCCCACCGCGTTGGTGGCCGTGACGGTGAAGTTGTAGACCACGTCGTTCTTCAGGCCCTTGACCGTGCAGGTGGTCGACGGGCACGACGTGGTATCGCCCTTGCCCGAGCGCGCGGTGTACCCGGTGATCTCCGCGCCGTTGTCGGGCGGCGCGTCCCACGACAGCACGACGGTGCCCGACCGCACCTCCTCGACCCGCGGCGCCCGGGGCGCCTCCGGCCGGCCCAGCACGGTCAGCCGGACCGTGCCCTCGACCTCGCGGTCGGGGTCGCCGGTCGCGTCCGCCACGCGGTACCGCACCACCATGGTGCCCACGAAGCTGTCCGACGGCGTCACGACCACCCCGGAGCCCGACGGCCCCGCGAAGCCCCGGCCGGTCTCGACCACCGCGCTGACCACGGTGAGCGGCTCCTCGGGGAACGGGTTGGCGTCGTTGGCGAGCACGTCCACCGAGGTCTCCTCACCCTGGTGGGCGTCGGTCACCTCGTCGGGGTTGGCCCGCGCCAGCGGCCGCGTGGACGCCACCACGGTGACCGCGAGCTCACCGGCGACGGGCGGGTGACCGCCGTCCGACACGGTGTACGGGACGGTGAACCGGGTGCCCTTGGGCACCGCGGCCTGCGCCTGGGCCAGGACGGTGGCACCCTCGGTGCCGAACGTGATGCCCTCGGCCCCGCCGGTGACCTCGACGGTCAGCGGGTCGCCCTCGGGGTCCGTCACGATGCGCGACAGGTCGAGCGCCGCCTCCTCGCCCGCCGCGACCTCCAGCAGCGCGGTGCCCCGGATCTCCGGAGGCTGGTTGCGGCTCGCCCGGACGTCGATCGGCAGGGTGAGCACGGCGGTGCGGCCCTCCGGGTCGTCGGGGCCGTCGCCGTCCGTCACCTCGAAGGTGACCGCCGCCCGGCCCACGTAGTCCTCGTCGGAGGTGTAGGTCAGCGTCGTGGGGCCCGTGACCTCACGGGTGCCCTCCACCGCCGCGACCTTCTCCTCGACCGTGAACCGCGGCTCGTGGCCGTCGGCCACCACCACGTGGTCCGCGATGTCGATCTCCAGGGCCTCGCCCGCGAACGTCCGGAGCGCCTCGACGGGCTGGCGCAGGTGGGGCAGCGAGCCGTCGCGCGGCACGCGCAGGAACGCCTTGGCCTCCAGGCCGTCCAGGTCGGTGACCGTGTAGGTGAGCACCTGCGGGTCCTCCGTGAGCGCCACCGTGACCTCGCCACCCTCGCCGAGCGTGACGCCCTCGGGGGTCTCGCCGCGCGCGTCGAGCACGGCGACCTCCAGGTCTGCGGCCACGCCGTCGGGGTCGGTGTCGTTGCGCAGCACGTCGACGGTCACCGTGTCGGACGTGACGTCGGCGGGCAGCACCACGTCGTCACGGGCCACCGGGCGCAGCAGGGGCGCGTCGTCGGCCACCTCGACGGTGACCGAGCCCGTGGCGCGGGCCGCGTACGTGTCCTCGATGCCGTAGTAGAAGGTGTGCGTGCCCTCGTCGTCCGGCGTGGTGACCACGATCATGTCGTCGGCCACCCGTGGGTCCAGGGCGTCCGCCCCCTCGAACGACCGGGGCACCAGGCCCACCTGGTCGCCGTCCGGGTCGGAGTCGTTCGCCAGCGCGTCCACGGCGACCTCGCGGCCGGGGCGCACGAGCGTCTCGTCGTCACCGGCCGTGGGCGGCTGGTTGGTGCCCGGCGGCCGCGCCACGCCCACGGCGACCGTGCCCTCCGCGGTGGCGCCGCGCGTGTCGGTCACGGAGTACCGGAACTCGTCGGCTCCGGCGGCGTCCCGCGACGCCTCGTACTCCAGGAAGCCGTCGACGAGCCGGACCGTACCCTTCGCGGGCGGCGAGGACAGGCCGTCGAGCGTGACGTGGTCGCCGTCCGGGTCGCTGCCGTCCAGGGGCAGCGTGATGCGGGTGACCGCGCCCGCGAGCACGCGCGCCGTCGTGTCCGGCGGCTGCGGCGCCGCGTTCTCCAGCGTGTCGGTCACGTTGATCGTGACCTGCGCCGAGTCCTTCTGGCCGTTGCTGTCCCGCACCTCGTAGACCAGGTGCTCGGTACCGGCCTCGGAACCCGCCCGGAACCGCACCGTGTCCTCGGAGACGAACGCCTCGCCCGACTCCGGCTCCTCGACGAGATCGGCCGCGAGCGTCAGCTCCAACCCGTCCGGGTGGGCGTCGTTGCGCAGCACCGGAACCGTCACGATGTCCCCGGTGTGCACCGTCACCTCGTCGGCCGCCGCCTCCGGCGGGCGGAGCTCGGTGGGCGCGGCGATCGGCACCACCCGCACCTGGCCGACGGCGGACTGCGTGCCGTTCGACGCGGTGTACCGCACCGTGACCGGCCGGTCGAGGCGCTCGGTCTCGGCGACGCGCAGCACGTGGTGGTCCAGCACCACGGCGGTCACGCCCGGGTCGGCCTCGACCGAGGACGCCACGAGCACGCCACCGGCCGGGTCCGTGTCGTTCGCGAGCACGTCCACGAGCGCGGAGCCGCCCGCCGGGAGCAGCACGGTGTCGGCCACGACGACGGGCGGGCCGGCGGCGTCGGGCGGGGGCAGCACGTCGATGCGCACCAGCCCCATGGTGGAGTCCGGACCGTCGCTGACCTGGTAGGTGATGTCGTAGCTGCCCGGCTCCTGGCTCACGAACCGGAACGTGCCCGCCGCGTAGTTCTCGGTGATGATCGCGGGCGCCTGCTCCGAGACGCTGACCAGCCGCAGGCGGTCGCCGTTCGGGTCGGTGTCGTTGCGCAGCGGCTCGACCGTGACCGGGTTGCCCGCCAGCACCGACACGTGGTCCGCCACGGCGACGGGCGGCTCCTGCGTGGCCACGACGTCGACCAGCAGGCGTCCCTCCCCCACCTGGTCCAGGCCGTCCGACACGGTGACGTCCACGATCTTTCGGCCTGTGGCGGTGCCGCCGTCCCGGAACTCGACGGTGCCGTCCGGGCGGAACCGCACCTCGTCCGCCGGGTCGGCGGTCGTGGCGCTCGACAGGACGAGGTCGTCGCCGTCCGGGTCGCGCCAGAACGGCAGCACCTTGATGGACGCGTCGCCACCCTGCGCGACCCGCAGCACCGGCTCGCCCTTCGCCACGGGCGCCGCGTTCTCGCCGAGCGGCACCACGCGGACGCGCACCTTCGCGTCGGCGCTGCCGCCGCGCCCGTCGTCGACCGTGTAGGTGAACGTGGCGCTGCCCGTCGCCGTCGCGGGCACGTCCGCCTGCAGCGCCGCACCGTCGAGCACGCGGTCCACCGAGATGCCCGACGCCGGCGCACCGCCCGTCCCGGCCTTCACCGACGCCGTCATGACGTCGCCGTCCGGGTCCATGTCGTTGCCCAGCACGTCGAGCACGGTCGTGCGCCCGGGCCGGACGCCCAGGGAGTCGTCCTCGGGTCGCGGCGCGCGGTTCGGCTTGTCACGCTCCGCGATGAACTGGTCCACCATCTCGGGCGTCGTCGTCTCCGACTCGGTCTTCTCGCCCTCGGCGTCCTCCGGCATCCTGAGATCCCAGTCGTCGACCTTCTCGAAGTCGTCCGCGGCCATCCACAGCGTGCCGTCGGCCACGTCGTTCAGGACGATCACGTCGCGGTTCACGCGGTAGGCGAGCTCACCGTCGGCACCCTCCAGCCGCTGGTCCACGTCCTGGTCGGTGCCCGGGCAGTCGCGGACCACCTGACCGGTGCCCGACCACGCCCCGTACGTGCAGCCGCGAAGCTGCACGGGCGCCGCCGGGGTGCCCTCGGCCCGGCGGGTCGTCGCGTCCCCGCCGCGCAGCGGCTGCGTCACGAGCCCCTTCGGTGTCCCGACGACGACGGCGTCCGCCGCGTCCGACGGCTGCTGGAGCCGTGCCTCGGCGCCGTCGGCCAGATCGACCACGTCGTCGCCGGGCAGCACCAGCGCGGAGGCCGTCCGGTCCAGCACCACCGGCTGGTCCCCGACCGCGGTGACCTCGATCTCGGCACCCTTGCCCACGCTCAGGTCCGACTCGGACACCTCGCCGGCGGCACCGGTCGCACCGGTCTCCACGGTGACGAGCCGGCCCTGCCCGGGCACCGCGACGAACACCGTGCCGTCCGTCGCCACCGCGAGCCGGGCGCCGGGGGCGAGCTCCGCCGTCGGCTCCAGGTCCGTCGCGCTGAACTGGGTGGCGCCGTCGAACGGGAGCACCCACAGGCGGCCGTCGTCCGGGTCCAGGACGGCGGCCGTGGAACCGCCCGAGGCCACGACCGCACCCGCCGGCACCGTCATCGTGCCCTCCAGCGCCAGGTGCGCCGGGTCGACGGGGTTCGCGGTGGCGGCGCCCTCGTCGGTCATCAGCACGCGGTACTCCGCCTGCTGCACGTCGAACGTCGAGGAACCGGACAGCAGCGTGCCGTCGAGCGCCTGGGCCTCGGAGTTGAACCGGCCGAGCAGGCCGGCGGACGTCTTGGTCACCCACACGCCGGAGTCGTCGAGGTCCACCTCGGCCGTGGCCTCGCCCTCCTGCAGCAGCATCAGGAGCACCAGGGCCCCCGTGAAGAGACCGACGACACTGCCCGAGACGACGGAACGTGTCGACAGCTTCAGTGCGGGCACAGGTCTTCCCCAACTCTTGGTCAGCAGCGGTGGCCGCAGCCTAGCCGTTGCCCGGGACAACCCGGACGTGCACACCGGGCGTCGAGCGGGTGAAACGGGGACACCGCCCGTTTCACCACGTCACGGATGTCGCCCTGCCCCAGTTGTACGAGTAGACGTAGACCTCGGCGCCAGGGGTGCCCCACGCGCACGGCAGCTCGCCGGTGAAGTTCCCGTCCGCGTCGGTCCGGAACCTCCGGCCGTCGCGGGTGGTCTCGAAGGCGAGGTTGCCGCCCGGAGCCGGGGCGAACCTCTCGCCCTCCGCGGAGCACGCGGCGCCGAAGTCGAAGTTCGGCTCGGCGTTGCGCAGGCGCAGGCCGAGGTAGGCGCACGTGGACCGGGTGCAGGTGGTGCCGTCGTCGTTGGTGAAGCCCACGGCGCTCGCGCCCTTGTAGGTCGTCAGCTGCCGGTCGCTCTCCGAACCGCCCGTGCTGCCCGTCTTGCGGGCCCACGCACCGCACCCGGCGTCGTTGCACAGCCGCGCGCGCATCGTGTACGTCTTGTCCGGTCCCGTGGGCACGTTCACCTGGTAGAAGTGGTCACCGTTCTGCCAGGCGTCGGAGAGGTTCTCCCGCACGCCCTCGCGCGTCGTGTCGCCGCCGAGCTGGAACTCGATGCGGTCGATCCGGCGCCCGCCGTTGCTCTCCGCCGCCCAGATCCGGAAGTTGCCGTCGTCCCCCAGGTCCTCGAACCAGTCGATCGGCGGCGCGCCGGGCACGGTGTACGGGTTGACGGAGTTCGAGCGCGCCGTCCAGGCCGAGCACGTGTAGGCGTTGCACGCGCGGACCTCGAACGTGTGGTCCTGCCCGTTCGCCAGGTGCGTGAAGTCGGTCGGGGAGCCCGCCACGTCCTTCACCGCGGAGCCGTTCGCCCGGACCTGGTAGTACGGCTCCTTGCCCCGGAACTCGGTGATCTCGCCCCAGGTGATCCTGGCCTTGCCGTTGGTGTCCCCGCTGATCAGCGCGGCCCTCGGGGTGCCGGGCACCGCCGGGACGCCGTACGGCTCCAGCGCGGCGGACCGCACGCTCGCGGGCGACGTCCCCGCCTTGTTCTCCGCGGCCACCGTGAACTCGTAGGCCGACTCCTGGTCGAGGCCCTGGAGCTTCTGCGACGTGCCCGCCACGGGCAGGGTGCGCTTCAACGACCCGTCCTGGTAGACGCCCAGGTGATAGGCCTCGACGGGGGCACCGTTGGTGGCCGGCGCCGTCCAGCGCACCGTGACCTGCCCGCCCACGGCGGTGTCCACCCGTGTCGCGCGCGGTGCCGCGGGGCGGTCGGGCGGTGCCGCGGGGGTCACCGGCGCCGACGGGTCCGACCACTCCGACGGGTCGGGTGCGGCGTTCCGGGCCTGGACCCGCACCGTGTAGGCGGTGCCGTTCGCCAGGCCCTCCCACACCGTGCTCGTGCCGTCCAGGCACGTCTTCTGGATCCGGCCCGACGGCGGCGCCGGGCTGATCTCCAGGTTCACGCACTCGATGGGCGACCGGTCGGTGTACGACCGGTTCGCCCAGGTCACGGTGAGCTGCCGGTCGCCGAACCGCAGCGCCGGCGGAGCGGGCGGGTCGGGCTTCTCGTCGGGCCGCGCCTCCTCGGACGGGCCCGAGGTCCCGGAGGTACCCACCTCGTTCCGCGCCGCTACGGTGAACGTGTAGAGCTGGTCGTTGGTCAGCCCGGTGACCGTGCAGGTCGTCGTGGGGCACGTGGTCACCCGGCCCGCGCTCGACCGCACGCGGTACTCGGTGATCCGCGCGCCGTTGTCCGGCGGCGGGTCCCAGCTCAGCACCACCGTCTCGGAGCGCACCTCCGCCACCTTCGGCGGCCGCGGCGTCTCCGGCACACCGAGCACGGTCACCCGGGCGACGCCCTCGACCTCGCGGGTCGGGTCACCCGTCGCGTCCGCGACCCGGTACCGCACGACCGTGACGCCGTGGAAGTCGGCGGGCGGCGTGACGCGCACGCGGTCGCCGGCCGTCTCGACCGTGCCCCGGCCGGACTCCAGCCGCGCCGAGACGAGCCGGAGCGGCTCCTCGGGGAACGGGTTGACGTCGTTGGCGAGCACGTCCACCGTCACCGGCTCGCCCTGGTGCGCGTCCGGCACCTCGTCGGTGGTGGCGCGGGCGAGCGGGCGGGTCGAGGCCACCACGGTGATGCCGAGCTGTCCCGCCACGGGCGGGTGGTTGCCGTCCGACACCGTCAGGCCGACGGACGCGCTCGTCCCCTTCGGGAGGTCCGGAGCCGCGGTGACCAGCACGGTCGTTCCCTGGGTGGCGACGCTGAGCCCTTCCGCGCGACCCGTCACCGTCACGGTGAACGGGTCGCCGTCGGGATCCGTGACGAACCGCGACAGGTCGAGCGCCGTCTCCTCGCCCGCGGCCGCCTCCACCCGGGGCGTGCCCCTGATCTCGGGCGGCTCGTTCGCACCCGGCAGCACGAGGAGCGGCAGGGCGAGCACGGCACGGTGGCCGTCCGGGTCGTCGACGCCGTCGCCGTCGGTCACCTCGAAGGTGACGGCCGCCCGGCCGGAGTAGTCCCGGTGCGCCGTGTAGGTGATCTGAGCGGGCCCCGTGACCTCGTGGACGCCCTCGGTCGCCGCCACCCCGGACTCGTCGGTGAGCCGCGGCGTGCGGCCCTCGGCCACCACCACGTGGTCGGCGAGGTCCAGCTCGGCGGGCTCGCCCGCCGTCACCTCGATCGGCTCCAGACCGTCGCGCAGGCGCGGGAGCGTGCCGTCGCGCGGCACGCGCAGGAACGCCCTGGCGGCCAGGCCGTCGAGATCGGTGACCTCGTAGGTGATCACCTGGGGCTCGGCGGTGAGCGGCACCACGACCTCGCCGTCGGCGGACACCGTGGGCCCGCCCGGCTCCTGCCCGCCCGGCGCGGGCAGCGACACCTCCAGGTCCGCCGCGAGCCCGTCGGGGTCCAGATCGTTGCCCGTGACGTCCACGGTCACCGTGTCGGACGTGACGTCCTCCGGCGCGACGACGTCGTCCCGCGCGACCGGGCGGAGCAGCGGTGCGTCCCGGGACACGTCCACGGTGATCGCGCCCGTGGCCCGCGCCGCGAACGAGTCCTCGATGCCGTAGTAGAAGGTGTGCGTGCCCTCGTCGTCGGGCGCGGTGACCACGACGAGGTCGTCCGCGACCTCCGGGTCCAGGTCGGGCGCGCCCTCGAACGACCGCGGCACCAGGCCCACCTGGTCGCCGTTCGGGTCGGAGTCGTTGGCCAGCGCGTCGATGCCGACGGTGCGGCCCGGCCGTACCGACACCTCGTCGTCCACGGCCAGCGGAGCCTGGTTGACCTGCGGCGGAGCCGCCACGCCGACGCGCACGGTGCCGATCGCCGTCTCACCACGCGTGTCCGAGACCGAGTAGGTGAACTCGTCCGCGCCCGTCGCGGACCTCGCCGCCTCGTACTCCAGGTGGCCGTCCACGATGTCGGCCGTGCCCCGGGCGGGCGCCGACGCGACGGCGTCCAGCCGCACGTGGTCGCCGTCGGGGTCGCTGCCGTCCAGCGGCAGGGCGATGCGCGTGGTCGCCCCGGACAGCACGCGTGCCGTGACCTCGGGCGGCTGCGGCGGGGCGTTCTCGTCGTCGTCGTCCACCACCGTCACCGTGACCTGGGCGGAGTCCTGCTGCCCGGAGGAGTCGGCGACCTCGTAGACGAGGTGCACCGTGCCGCTCTGCCCCGGGTCCGCCTTGAACCGCACGGTGTCCTCGGAGACGAACGCCTCCCCTGCCTCCGGGTGCTCCACCAGCTCCTCGGCGAGCGTGAGCTCCAGCCCGTCCGGGTGGGAGTCGTTCCGCAGCACCGGGACGGTGACCACGTCGCCCGCGTGCACCGTCGCCTCGTCCGGCTCCGCCTTCGGCGGCCGCTGGGTCGTCACCGCCGGCACCGGGACCACCCGCACCTGCCCGACGGCGGTCCCGGAGCCGTTCGCCACCGTGTACTCCAGGGTGACGGGCCCCTCGGGGCGCGTGGCCTCGGCGACGCGGAGCACGTGGTGGTCGAGCACCGCGGCGGTGACCGGGGCGCCGTCGGGCATCGTCACGGACTGCACCACGAGCACCCCGCCGGCCGGGTCTGTGTCGTTCGCCAGCACGTCCACGAGAGCGGACCCGCCCGCCGGCAGCAGCACCGTGTCGGTCACCGTGACGGGCGCACCGTCGTCGTCCGGCGGCGGCAGCACGTCCACGCGGACCAGCCCGAGGACCGCGGCCGGACCGTCGCTGACCTGGTAGGTCAGGTCGTAGCTCCCGGGCTCGTCGGAGACGAACCGGAACGACCCGGCCGCGAAGTTCGGCGTGATCGTGGCCGGGGCCTGCTCGCCGACGTCGACCAGCCGGAGCCGGTCACCGTTCGGGTCGGTGTCGTTGGCCAGCGGGTACACCGTCACGGGCTGCCCCGCCGGGACGGCCACGTGGTCCCCTACCGCGACCGGCGGCTCCTGGGACGCGACGACGTCGACCAGCAGCCGCCCCTGCCCCACCTCGCCGGTGCTGTCGCTCACCGTGAGGTCCACGACCTTGCGGCCCACCGTGCCGCCGCCGTCGTGGAACTCCACGGTGCCGTCGGGGCGGAACCGGGTCTCGTCGGCGGGGTCACCGGTGGCGGCGCTGGACAGCACCAGGTCGTCACCGTCGGGGTCGCGCCAGAAGGGCAGCACCTTGATGTCCGCCGACCCGCCCTGCGCCACGCGGAGCACCGGCTCCCCGTCGGGCTCCGGGGCCGTGTTCTCGTCGGGCGCGACGACGCGCACGCGCACGTCGGCGTCCGCGGTGCCGCCCCGCCCGTCGTCGACCGTGTACGTGAAGGTCACCGAGCCGGACGCCTCCGGCGGCACGTCCGCCTGGAGCGCCAGGCCGTCCAGCACCCGGTGCACCGTGACGCCGCTCGCCTCCGCGGGCTGCCGGTCCACGGACACGGTCATCACGTCGCCGTCGGGGTCGGTGTCGTTGCCCAGCACGTTCAGCACCGTGGTGCGCCCGGCGCGCACGCCGAGGTCGTCGTCCTGCGGGATCGGTGCCCGGTTGGGGCGGTCCCGCTCGGCCACCACCTGGTCCACCAGCTCCGGCGTGGTCGACTCGGTCTCGGTCTGCTCGCCCACGGCGTCCTCGGGCATCGTCAGGTCCCAGTCGTCCACCGTCTCGAAGTCCTCGGCGGCCATCCACAGGGTGCCGTCGGCGACGTCGTTCAGGACCACGACCTCGCGGTTGACCCGGTAGGCGAGCTCGCCGTCGGCGCCCTCGAGGTACTCGTCCACGTCCCGGTCCGTCCCCGGGCAGTCCCGTACCACCTGCCCGCTGCCCGACCACGCCCCGAACGTGCACGCCCCCACCTGGACAGGAGCCGCCGGGACGCCCTCGGCCACCCGGGTCGTCGACTCACCGCCGCCGAGCGGCTGCGCGACCAGCCCGGTCGTCGTACCGACCACGACGGACCGGGCCTCCTCGGACGGCTGCTGCAGCCGCGCCTCGGCTCCTCCGGTCAGGTCCACGACGTCGCCGTCGGGCAGCACCAGCGCCGAGGCGGTCCGGTCCAGCACCACGGGGTCGGCCCCGACCGCCGTGACCTCCAGCTCGGCGTCCTCCTGGACGGGCAGGTCGCTCTCGCTCACCTCGTCGGGCCCGCCCTGCGTGCCCGTCGTGACGCGGTACAGGGTCCCCGCCCGCGCGACGGCGACGAAGACCGTCCCGTCGGTCGCCACGGCGAGCCGCCCGCCCGGGCCCACCTCCGCCACCGGTTCCAGCGCCTCCTCGTCGAAGGCGGTGACCCCGTCGAACGGCAGCACCCACAGGCGTCCGTCCTCGGGGTCGAGGATCGCGGTGGTACGCCCGCCGGACGCGAACAGCGCGCCACGCGGGGCCCGGACGGGGCCGGCGAGGACGAGCTGGGCGGGGTCGACGGGGCTGGCGGTCGACTCGCCGTCGTCGGTCATCAGCACCCGGTACTCGTCCTGCTGGACGTCGAACGTGGAGGAGCCGGCGAGCAGCGTGCTGTCCAGGGCGTGCGCCTCGTCGTTGAACCGGCCCAGCCGGCCCGACTCGGTCTGCGTGACCCAGACGCCGGAGTCGTCGAGCTCGAGCTCGGCGGTGGCCTCGCCGTCCTGCGCGAACGCCAGGGCGACCAGCGTGCCGACGAACAGGGCGACCAGGAGCCAGGACACCACGAAGCCGGGTGTGACCCGGAACCGCTCCTCGACCTCGGCCTCCACCAACCGCCCTCTCGCCAGGTCGGATCTTAGTCAGCGCCCCGGGCTCTCGCGGTGCGGGAGGCCCCCGTTTCAAGACCTCCGAACAAGACTGGTCGCGACGTCGGCCATCTGATAGCGGGCCAGCAGGTCGGCGACCCTGGCCAGGAGGTGGTATGACTGGTTATACTCGACACCATGAAGACAGCCATCTCCGTCCCGGACAGGGACTTCCATCGGTTCGAACGAGTCGCGTCCCGGCACGGGATGAACCGTTCAGAGTTCTATCGCCGTGCTGCGGAACACCTGGCCGACCAGCTCGAGGGCACCAGCGAGCTGACCCGGCTGGCGAACGCCGCGCTCGCTGCGGCCGGCCAGCCCGCGGAGGACGGCCTCTTCCTCGCGGAGTCCGAGCACCGGATGACACCGGACGAGGAATGGTGATCGCTCGGGGTGACGTCGTCTGGGTGGACTTCGGCCAACCGCGCGGGGGTGAGCCGGCCAAGGTCCGCCCCGCCCTGGTGCTCCAGGAGGACTGGCTGCTGGCAACCGACATCAACACCGTGATCGTCGTACCGCTCACGTCCAACCTGAGACTGGAGGCTTTCCCCGGCAACGCCCTCATCCCGGAGGCCGCCTCCGGGCTCGACAAGGACTCCGTGGCCGTCGTCTCGCAGATCGGGCCCGTCAGCCGAGAGTTTCTCGAGCCCTACCCGGTCGGCCGCGTCCCGGAGTACCTCCTCGCGAAGGTGGCCGACGGAGTCCGCCTGGTCACCGGCGTCTGAGCAGACGCCGGCGGACTCACACCGCCCGGTCCGCCAGCACCTGCGCGAACTGCTCCAGGGACTCCTTCACCGGGCCGTCCGGCAGCGGCGCCAGCTCGGCGGCCGCCGCGCGCGCCCAGCGCACCGCGAGCTCCCGCGTCTCGGCGAGCACCGCGTGCGCCCGGAGCCGCTCCACGACGGCGGACAGCGCCTCGTCGGAGGACAGGTCGCCGTCGAGCGCTGCGAGCAGGTCCCGGTCCTCGTCGGTGGCCTCGTCGGACTCGACGCGCTGGCGCAGCAGCAGCACCGGCATGGTCGGCACGTGCTCGCGCAGGTCCGTCCCGGGCGTCTTGCCCGAGGTCGCGCCCGACGACGCGACGTCGAGCACGTCGTCGGCGAGCTGGAAGGCGACGCCCACCTTCTCGCCGTAGGCGCCCACGGCCTCCACGTGCTCGGCCGGTGCCCCCGCCATCATCGCGCCCAGCCGGGCCGACGCCGAGAGCAGCGACGCCGTCTTGTCCGACAGGACCTGGAGGTAGTGCTCCACCCGGTCCGTGCCGTCGTCCGGGCCCATGGTCTCGTGGAGCTGGCCCAGGCACATCCGCTCGAAGGTCCGGGACTGCAGGATCACCGCCTCCGGCCCGAGCTCCGCCACCCGGGCCGACGCCCGGGCGAACAGCATGTCGCCCACGAGGATCGCCACCGAGTTGCCCCACACCATGTGCACCGCCGGGGCCCCGCGCCGCACGGGCGCGGAGTCCATGACGTCGTCGTGGTACAGCGAGGCCACCTGGGTCAGCTCCACGACCACCGCCGCGCCGACGACGCCGGGGGCGGCGCCGTCGCCGAGCTCCCCCGTCAGCAGGGTCAGCAGCGGCCGGAACCGCTTGCCGCCCGCGTCGATGAGGTGCCGGGAGGCGCCGTCGGCCAGCTTGTCCGCACTGGCGACGGCCTCCAGGAGCGCCTCGTCGACCACCGTGAGCCGGTCCGCGAGGCGCGACGCCAGCTCGGGGTCGGTGATCGGCAGGCCGAGCGCGGTCGGGTCGGGCGGGTTCGACGAGGCGGCCGGAGGAGGCGTCGCGGGGGTGCCCGACGTCGTCTGGGGCGGCAGCGGTGCGGAGGTCACGGCACGAACTTACTTGCCTGTTCCACCAGAGAGAGAACCGGGGACGGGAAGACGCCGAGAATCACCGTGGCGATCGCGCACACGGCGATGGCCACGGCGGCCGGTCCGCGGGACCGCACCACGGTCACCACGACGCGCTGCGCGGCCGTGACCTGCGGCGTGGCCAGTGTCGCGGTGGCGGCGCCGCCCTGGGCCGGAGCCGACGTCGCGACGTCCTCCGCGTCCGGCACCTGTTCGGGCACGGTCTCGTCGTCCGCCTTCTGGAAGACCATGACCACGAGCAGCCGCAGGTAGAACGCGACCGCCACCACCGACGCGAGCACGCCGAGCACCGCGAGCCACCACAGGCCACCCGTCGTCGCCCCGGTGAACGCGCCGAACTTGGCGATGAACCCGGCGGTCAGCGGGATGCCGGCCATGGACAGCAGGAACAGCGCGAACGCGGCGGTCAGCCACGGGGCCTTGCGACCCAGCCCGGCCCACTGCGCGATCTCCGTGGCCTCGCCCAGCACCACGCCGTCGTCCCCCACCGGGCCGTTCGCCTCGCCCGCGCCGGACACGACCCGGCGCTCCCGCACCAGGGTGACCACGCCGAACGCGCCGATCGTGGCGATGCCGTAGGCCAGCAGGTAGAACAGCGTGGACGACTGCACCTGGGCGTTGAAGCCCGCGATGCCCACGAGCAGGAACCCGGCGTGCGCGATCGAGGAGTAGGCCAGCAGCCGCTTGACGTCGGACTGGACGGAACCGATCACGGTGCCGACCGCCATGGTCAGCACCGCGACCACGACGATGACCACCTGGAGCTGCCGCATGGTCTCCGGGTGCACCGCCTGCACCCCGATCGAGATGCGGTACAGCACCTCGACCAGCGCCGCGACCGCCGCCACCTTGGTGCAGGCCGCCATGAACCCGGTGATCGGCGTGGGCGCACCCGTGTAGACGTCGGGCGTCCAGGCGTGGAACGGCACCGCACCCACCTTGAACAGCAGGCCCACGACGACGAGCAGCACGCCGGCCACCAGCAGCCCGGTCATGCCCTCCAGGGGCAGGCCGCCCTGCTGCACCTGCTGGGCGATCTCCAGCAGGCGCACCGTGCCGGCGAACCCGTAGATCAGGGCGACGCCGAAGATGAACAGCGCCGAGGCGAACGCGCCCAGCAGGAAGTACTTCGCGGCGGCCTCCTGCGACAGGAGCCGACGCCGGCGCGCCGTGGCGCACAGCACGTACAGCGGCAGCGACAGCACCTCCAGGGCGATGAACATGACGATCAGGTCGTCCGTCGAGGCGAAGAGCATCATGCCGCCGGCCGCGAACAGCAGCAGCGGGTAGATCTCGGTCTGCTCCAGGCCCGAGCGCCGGGCAAGGTCCTCGTAGGAGGTGCCGGGCACGGCGGAGGCCGCGGGGGCGAAGGCGTCCTGCCCGCTGCTGGTGCGGTCGGCCACGACGAGCACGCCCAGGAACGCGAGCAGCACGACGATGCCCTGCGCACCGAGCGCGAACGGCGTGAGCGTCACGCTGCCGCCCACGACCTGCACGGGCTGCGCCACGATCTGAGGCCACAGCACCGCGACGAACGCGAAGCCGCCGGCCAGCGCGGCGAGCGTCAGCACGATCTGGGTCGAGCGACGGGCCCGGGCGGGCACGAACGCCTCGACGAGCACGCCGACGATGCCCGCGCCGAGCACCACGACCAGCGGTGCGAGGGCGAGCCAGTCGATCTCGGGCGGCACGAAGGTGGTCACTTGTCGCTCCCCGTCTGCGCGGCGGCGTCCGCCGGTTCGTCGACCGCCGTGACGGCCACCGACTGCTCGGCGGGCGCGTCCACGTAGGTCAGGGCAAGGCTCGGCACCAGGCCGAGCACCAGGAGGCCGGCCACGAGCGGTGCCGCGACGACGCGCTCACGCACCCGCAGGTCGGGCAGGGTTTCCAGCCCTGCGGCCGGCTTTCCCGTGAAGATCTTCTGGTAGGTCAGCAGCACGTAGACCGCCGCGAGCACCACGCCGGGGATCGCCACGACGGCCCAGGCCGCCGAGCCGGCGGGCGTGCCGCCGAACGCGCCGATCAGCACCATGATCTCGCTGACGAAGGTGGCCAGGCCGGGCAGCGAGAGCGTCGCGAGACCCGCCACGAGGAACGTGCCGGCGAGCACCGGGGTGACCGACCGCAGCCCGCTGTAGGCCGAGATCTTCTGCGACTTCTCCGGGTGCCGGGATACGAGGAACCCGGCCACCAGGAACAGCGCGCCGGTGGCCAGGCCGTGGTTGAGCATCATGAAGCTCGACCCGGCGGTACCCAGCTCCGTGAACGTGAAGATGCCCAGGATGATGAAGCCGAAGTGGCTCACCGAGGTCCAGCCGACGAGCCGCAGCAGGTCGGTCTGCATGATCGCCATGATCGCGCCGTACAGCACCGAGATCACCGCGAGGGCGATGACGAACGGCGCCGCCCAGCGGGACGCCTCCGGGAACAGCGGGAGGCACAGGGTCAGCATCCCGAAGGTGCCCACCTTGTCCAGCACGCAGATCAGCAGGGTGGACGTGCCGGGGGTGGCGTTCCCCGCGACGTCGGGCAGCCAGCTGTGCACCGGGACCATGGGGGCCTTGATCGCGAAGGCGATGAAGAACCCGACGAACATCAGCCGCTCGGCGGTGGTGCCCAGGTCCACGGCGACGAGCTCGTCCACGAGGAACGCCCGGCTCGGGTCCACGCCCGCGCCGACCGCGAGGAAGTACAGCACGATGACCGCGGCGAGCATGATCAGCCCGCCGCCCAGGCTGAACATGAGGAACTTGACGGCGGCCCGGCGCCGTCCGGCGCCCTGCCCGAACCCGCCGATGAGGAAGTACGCCGGGATGAGCATCGCCTCGAACAGCACGTAGAACAGGAACACGTCCCGCGCGGCGAAGACGGCGACCATGAAGGCCTGGAGCAGCAGCACCAGGCCGACGAACCGGCGCAGCCGCACCTCGTCGCGCCCCTGCTCCGTCCAGGCGGCCAGCAGCACCAGCGGCACCAGCACCACGGCCAGCGCCACGAGCAGCAGGCCGACGCCGTCGACGGCCACCGCGTAGGAGACGCCGATCTGACCGATCCACGGGTGGGTCTCGGCAAGCTGGTGCTCGGCCGACGCGCCCGTGTCGAACGCGAGGAACGCGCCGACGAGCAGGACCACCTCGACCAGCGAGAACAGCAGCGCGAGCGGCCGGGCGAGGCCCACCCCGGAGCCCGCGGGCCCGGTGCGCCGTCGCACCAGGCCGCTCAGGCCCACGACGGCGGCGCCGACCAGCGGCCATGCGATGAGCACGGTCAGCCAGGGAAACATCTCTCCTCCGATCACTGGGCACCGCCCAGGCCAGCCACGAGCCACGCAACGGCGGCGATCACGAGGACACCGCCCGCCATGCCCGCGGCGTACGAGCGGACGTACCCGGTCTGCGCCTTGCGGAACACCGCGCCGAACCACGAGACGGCCAGGGGCAGCACGCCCCAGCCGCGGTCGACCACGTCACGGTCACCGACCTGGACCAGGCGGGCCACACCGTGCGCCGGCAGCACCACGAGGGTCTCGTTGGCGGCGTCCTGGTAGAGGTCCCGGCGGGCGGCCCGGGTGAGGAAGGAGCCGCGCGGCGCCTCCTCGGGAACGAGCTGCACCGCGTACATGCGGAACGCGAGCAGGGCGCCGAGGACCACGACGACCAGCGTGGTCGTGATGATCACGGGGACCGGGAGCACCGGCTCGTGGTGCTCGGCGTGCCCGACCACCGGCTCCAGCCAGGTGGTGAACGTGCCGCCGATGCCGAGCACGAGACCGAGCGCGGCGGAGCCGACGCCGAGGAACACCAGCGGCCACCACATGAGCGGCGAGCCCTCGTGGGGGTGCTGGTTCTCGGTCCAGCGCGGACGCCGTCCGCCGAACGTCATGAAGAACAGGCGGGTCATGTAGAACGCGGTGATCGCTGCGCCGAGCACCGCCACCGAGCCGAACACCCAGGCCCGCCACGGCTGCCCCTCGACCGGGATGAACGCGGCCTCGATGATCCCGTCCTTGCTCCAGAAGCCGGAGAACGGCGGGATGCCGAGGATCGCGAGCCAGCCCAGGCCCATCGTGATCCACGTGATGGGCAGGAACCGCGAGAGCCCGCCGAACCGGCGCATGTCGGTCTGGTCGCCCATCGCGTGCATCACCGAGCCGGCGCCGAGGAACAGCCCCGCCTTGAAGAAGCCGTGCGTGAGCAGGTGGAAGATGGCGAACGCGTACCCGGCCGGGCCGAGGCCCGCGGCGAGCATCATGTAGCCGATCTGCGACATGGTGGAGGCGGCCAGCGCCTTCTTGATGTCGTCCTTCGCGGTACCGACCACGGCACCGAACAGCAGGGTCACCGCACCCACGATGACGACGACGAGCTGCGCCGTCGGGGCCGCCTCCAGGATGGGGCCGGAGCGCACCATGAGGTAGACGCCCGCGGTGACCATGGTGGCGGCGTGGATGAGCGCGGACACCGGCGTCGGGCCGGCCATCGCGTCGCCGAGCCAGGCCTGGAGGGGGAACTGCGCCGACTTGCCGCACGCGGCGAGCAGCAGGCACAGGCCGACGGCGGTCGCGGTGGCCTCGGAGAGCCCGCCCGCGGCCGGGAGCACGTCGGCGAAGCTCACGCTGCCCACTGTCGCGAACAGGATGGCCATCGCGGCGATGAGCCCCATGTCCCCGATGCGGTTCATGACGAACGCCTTCTTGGCCGCCACCGCGTTCTCTCGGGCCGAGGGTCGCCCCGTGTCCCAGAACCCGATGAGCAGGTAGGACGCGACGCCCACCCCCTCCCAGCCCACGAAGAGCAGCAGGTAGGAGTCGGCCAGGACCAGCGTCAGCATGGCCGCGACGAAGAGGTTCAGGTAGGCGAAGAACCGGCGCCGGTCGACGTCGTGGTCCATGTACGCCACGGAGTACACGTGGATGAGCGTGCCCACGAAGGTCACGAGCACCACGAACGTCATGGACAGGGGGTCCAGCCGGAGGCCGAGGTCCACGTCCAGCCCGCCCGCGGACAGCCACGTCCCCAGGCTGTGGTCGATCGCGCGCTCCTCGGGCGGCACGCCGATCATGCGGAACATCAGGACGAAGCAGACCACCGCGGAGGCGGCCGAGGCCAGCACGCCGAGCCAGTGGCCCCAGCGGTCGGTGGCCCTGCCGCCCAGCAGCAGCACTGCCGCACCGATCAGCGGGAAGCCGACCAGCCAGGGGGCGAGCCCGATCACGTCGTTCACGTCTCAGCCCTTCAGGAGGTTGACGTCGTCGACCGAGGCCGAACGGCGGGTACGGAAGATCGTCACGATGATGGCCAGGCCCACGACGACCTCGGCGGCGGCGACGACCATGACGAAGAACGCGAGCACCTGACCGGTCAGGTCGCCGTGCAGCCGGGCGAAGGTGACGAAGGCGAGGTTGGTGGCGTTGAGCATGAGCTCGACGCCCATGAACACCACGATCGCGTTGCGGCGCAGCAGCACCGTCGTCGCCCCGATGGCGAACAGCACGGCGGCCAGGACCACGTAGTTGGTGATGTCCATCAGGCCTCCTCCTCGGCGTCCGACGCGTCGCGAGCCCCGGCGGCCTGCGCCTCGACCAGCGCGACCGCGGTGTGCGGAGCGGGCCGCTCCTGGCCGCGGATCCGCAGCACGCGCGACACCGACTGCGGCACCTGCTCGCCGTCGGGGCCCAGCGCGGGCGTGTCCATCGCGTTCGACCGGGCGTACACGCCGGGCGACGGCAGCGGAGTGAGCGTGACGCCGTCGGGCAGCGCCTTGACGCGCGCCTCCGCGACCGTCCGCTGGTTCTGCTTGGGGGTGAGCCGGCGGCGGTGCGTGAGCACGAGCGCGCCGACGGCCGCCGTCACCAGCAGCACGCCCACGGCCTCCATGGCCAGCACGTAGTCGCCGAACAGCACGCGGGCCAGGGCCTGCGGGTTGGCGACGCCGCCCGGGTCGCCGCCGGCCAGGCCGACGGCGGGCGGGAACGCGGCCCGACCCACCACGCCGGCCAGCACCAGCGCCAGCCCGAGGCCGATGAGCAGGCCGATCCAGCGCTGCCCGCGGATGGTCTCGGTGAGCGAGTCCGACGCGTCGACGCCCACGAGCATCAGCACGAACAGGAACAGCATCATCACGGCGCCGGTGTACACGACCACCTGCACGACGCCGAGGAACGGCGCCTCCTGCGCGATGTACAGGATGGCCATGCTGACCATGACGAACACGAGGCACATCGCGGCGTGCACGGCACGCCGCACGAACAGCAGGCCGAGTGCGGCGAGCACCATGAGCGGGGCGATCACCCAGAACAGGACGGTCTCGCCGCCCGAGATCTCCAGGCCGGCGGGGGTCATGCCGTCACCTCCGTGCGGCCGTCCGGCCGGGCGTCGCTCGCCAGCACCCGCACCGAGCCGACGGCGGCGGCACCCGCGGACCGCTCGGCGGCACCCGGACCCTCGTCCGGACGCAGCTCGTGCTGGCGCGGCGTCGGCGCGGGAGCCGTGCCCGAGACCACGGCCTCGGCGGCGTCCAGCGTCTCGTCGTCCGGCCGCTGCTCGCGGACCCAGGCGACCTGCGCCGCCGTCGGACCGAGCACGTCACCGCTGTAGTAGTCGGTGTCCGTGGTGCCCTCGACCATGGGGTGCGGCGCCGCGAGCATGCCCTCGGACAGCGGGGCCAGCAGGTCCTGCTTCTCGTAGATCATGCCCGCGCGGGTCTTGCCGGCCAGCTCGAAGTCGTTCGTCATGGTGAGCGCCCGCGTGGGGCACGCCTCGATGCACAGCCCGCAGAAGATGCAGCGCAGGTAGTTGATCTGGTAGACGCGCCCGTACCGCTCGCCGGGGCTCATGTGGGCCCCGCCGGAGTCGTCGGCCTTGACCTGCCGGCCCTCGTTCTCGGGCAGGTCCGCGTTGGAGGCACCTTCCACGTAGATCGCGTCCGCCGGGCACGCCCACGCGCACAGCTCGCAGCCGATGCACTTCTCCAGCCCGTCGGCGTACCGGTTGAGCTGGTGACGGCCGTGGAACCGGCGCTGGGTCGGCTCCTTCTTGCGCGGGTACTGCTCCGTGACCGTGGGCCTGAACATCGACGACAGCGTCACGCCGAAGCCCGCGACGGGAGCGAAGATCTCCGCGATGGGCCCCGGCTGGGGCCGCAGGGGCTGGTAGTCACTCACCGTGGACCTCCTTTCCGAACCGCTTGGACGGGGGCAGCTTCTCGCCGGGCAGCGGGGGCACCGGGAAGCCGCCGGCGAACGCGTCGACGGTCTCCTTCTCGGCGTCGGCCGCGGGGGGCGCCTGCTTCTTCTCGGGCCAGAACCACATGACGGCGACGAAGACGACGGCGGCCCCGACGATCACCGGGATGAACTGCTGGTAGGTGACGCCCTGCACGCGCTGCAGCCACTGCACGACGGCGAGCACGACCACCCAGGCCAGCGCGACCGGGATGAGCACCTTCCAGCCGAACACCATGAACTGGTCGTAGCGCAGGCGCAGCAGCGTGCCGCGCACCCACACGAAGACGAACATGACGGCCCAGAGCTTCACGAGGAACCAGATGATCGGCAGCCAGCCCTCGTTGAGGGCGCCGCCCAGGAACCCGTCGGGCACCGGTGCCCGCCAGCCGCCCAGGAAGAGCGTCACGCAGACGGCCGAGACGTTGAGCATGTTGATGTACTCCGCCAGGAAGAACCAGGCGAACTTCATCGACGAGTACTCGGTCATGTAGCCGGAGACCAGCTCGCCCTCGGCCTCGGGGAGGTCGAACGGCAGGCGGTTGGTCTCGCCGATCATCGAGATCACGTAGATCACGAAGGCCGGCGCCAGCGGGATGAACCACCAGATCTGCGTCTGGCTGGACACGATCTGCGACGTCGACATCGACCCCGCCATGATGAACACGCTGACCAGCGACAGGCCCATGGCGAGCTCGTAGCTGATCACCTGCGCCGTCGAGCGGACCGAGCCGAGCAGCGGGTAGGTGGAGCCCGAGGCCCAGCCGCCCAGCACGATGCCGTACACGCCGAGCGACGCGGCGGCCAGGATGTACAGGACCGCCACCGGGAAGTCCGTGAGCTGGGCCGGGGTGGTCCAGTCCGTCCAGGGGAACGGCAGGCTGGGCCCGAACGGGATGACGGCGAAGACGAGCAGCGAGCAGAACACCGAGATCATCGGCGCCAGCAGGTACACGAACCGGTCGGCCCGCGTGACCGTCATGTCCTCCTTGAGCAGGAGCTTCATGGCGTCCGCGAGCGACTGGAGCAGGCCGAAGGGACCGTGCCAGTTGGGGCCCGGCCGCACCTGCATGCGGGCCACGACCTTGCGCTCGAACCAGATCGCGAAGAGCACGCTGGTCAGCAGGAAGACCACGATGAGCACGGCCTTCACGACCGAGGCCCAGATGGTCTCCTGCGAGAAGTCGGCGGCGACGCCGGGCGCCGCGGCGGCGACGACAAGGGGGCTCATCGCCCACCCCTTTCCGAGTTGTCCGAGGCGGCCGACACGGTGACCAGGTCGCCCGCGGCAGCGCCGAGCGTGGCGTGCACGCGGCTGCCCACGCTGTTCAGCGGCAGCCAGACGACGCCGTCCACCATCGGCTCGGTCACCACGACCGGCAGCTCGACGGTGCCGCGCGACGTGCCGACGGCGACGCGGCCGCCGTCAGCCACCCCGAGGCTCTCCGCCGTGGCGGCCGAGAGGCGGGCCACGGGCTGCTTGGCCGTGCCCGCGAGGAACTGCTCGCCGTCCTGGCCGCGGCCCGCGTCGAGCTGGAGCCGCCAGGTGGCGAGCACCGCCTGGCCCGGCCCCACCTCGGGGGCCGCCGCCTGCGCCTGCTGCGGTGCGGCGACGCGGTCGCCCGACCACGCCTCGCGCTGCGTCATCGCGATCGACAGGTGGGCCTCGGCCGGCGTCGCCGCCTGCAGGTCCACGCCGAGCTGCTGGGCCAGCACGTGCAGCACGCGGTGGTCCGGCAGCGCGTTCGACTCGAGCGCCGCGCCGAAGGACCGCACCCGGCCCTCCCAGTTCCAGTACGAACCTGCCCGCTCGACGGGCGGCGCGACCGGCAGCACCACGTCGGCCCGCTCGGTGACCTCGGAGGCGCGCACCTCCAGGCTGAGCACGAACCCGCCGCGCGCCGCGACGGCGTCCAGGGCCGCCCGGGCAGCCTCCGGGTCGGGCAGGTCGGCGAGCTCGACGCCGCCGACGACCGCCCCGCCCAGGGTGCCGTCCGTCAGGGCGGCGAGGATGCCCGAGGTGTCACGGCCCGGCTCCGCCGGGACCTGCGCGCCCCACGCCTGCGCCACCTGGGCGCGGGCCGCGGCGTCGGTGACCGGGCGGCCGCCCGGCAGCAGGCCGGGCAGCAGCCCCGCCTCGACGCCGCCGCGCTCGCCCGCGCGACGCGGGATCCACGCGAGCCGCGCGCCCGTCACCGCGGCGAGCCGGAGGGCCGCCGCGTACGCACCCGGCGAGCCCGCCAGGCGCTCGCCCACGAGGATCACGGCCCCCGGCTGGGCCAGGGCGGCGCTCGTGGTGGCCACGGTGTCCGACGCCGACGCGCCGTCAGCCAGCGCGGCCAGCCAGTCGGTCTCGGTGCCCGGCGCCGCCGGCAGCAGCGTGCCGTCGAGGCGTGTCAGGCCGCGGGTGGCGTACGGGGCCACGGAGAAGATCTTCGCGCCCGACCGGGCCGCCTTGCGCAGCCGCAGGTAGGTGACGCCCGCCTCCTCCTCGGCCTCCAGACCGGCCAGCAGCACCGCGGGCGCCTTCTCCAGGTCGGAGAACGTGACGCCGATACCGGTGCCGGCCACGGCGTGCGCCAGGAACGCGGCCTCCTCGGCGGAGTGCACGCGGACCCGCTGGTCCACGTCGTTGGTGCCGAGCGCCGTCCGCGCGAACCGCGACCACGCGAAGGCGTCCTCGACGGTGAGCCGACCGCCCGGCAGCACGCCGACCCCGCCGGCCTGCCGCGCCCGGGTCAGCCCGGCCGCGGCGACCTCCAGCGCCTCGACCCAGGAGGCCGGCCGCAGCTCGCCCCGGGTGCCGTCGGCCGCGCGGTCGCGGACCAGCGGCGTGGTGAGCCGGTCGGGCGCGCTCTGCCAGGTGAAGGCGAAGCGGTCCTTGTCGGTGATCCACTCCTCGTTGACCACCGGGTCCTCGCCCGACAGCCGGCGCAGCACCTGGCCGCGGCGGTGGTCGATGCGGATCGCCGAGCCGTTCGAGTCGTGCTCCGCGATGCTCTCGGTGCTGACGAGGTCGAACGGCCGTGAGCGGAACCGGTAGCCCGCACCGGTCAGCGCGCCGACCGGGCAGATCTGCACGGTGTTGCCCGAGTAGTACGACGAGAAGGGCCGCCCCGAGCTGTCCGTCGCGGCCTCGCCGACCGGGCGGTCCACGGGGCCGTTGCTCGACTCCGCGCCGGCGAACCCGAGCACGTCCTCGTCGAACCGGCCGATCTGCTGGTGCGCGCCACGGTCCTGCAGGGCGATGAACGCGTCGCCCGCGATCTCCTCGCTGAACCGCGTGCAGCGCTGGCACAGCACGCAGCGCTCGCGGTCGAGCAGGATCTGCGTGGACAGCGCGATCGGCTTGGGGAAGGTGCGCTTGACGTCGACGAACCGCGAGTCGGTGCGGCCGTTGGACATGGCCTGGTTCTGCAGGGGGCACTCGCCGCCCTTGTCGCACACCGGGCAGTCGAGCGGGTGGTTCATGAGCAGCAGCTCCATGACCCCCTGCTGCGCCTTGTCGGCCACGGCGGAGGTGTGCTGCGTCTTGACCACCATGCCCGGCGCCACGGTCATGGTGCACGAGGCCTGGGGCTTCGGCATGGGCCGCACGTTGCCCTCGCGGTCCGGCATGGCGACCTCGACGAGGCACTGCCGGCAGGCGCCCGCGGGCGCCAGGAGCGGGTGGTCGCAGAACCGCGGGATCTGGATGCCGGCCTGCTCGGCGGCGCGGATGATCAGCGTGCCCTTGGGCACGCTGACCTCGGTGCCGTCGATGGTGAAGGTGACCAGCTCGACCGGTGCCGCCTCGGTGCTGGTGTCGTTCGTGGTGACGGTCATCAGTGACCTCCCGCGCCGGCGCCCGCGAGGGCCCCGGGAGTCCGAGTCTTGGGGGTGTACGGGAACAGGGCCGACGCGCTCGGGTCGAACGGGCAGCCGTGCCCGTCGATGTGCGCCTGGTACTCGTCCCGGAAGTGCTGGATGCTCGACGTGATCGGCGACACCGCGCCGTCACCGAGGGCGCAGAACGCCTTGCCGAGGATGTTGTCGCACAGGTCGAGCAGCAGCTCGAGGTCGCCGTCCTGCCCCTCGCCGGCCTCGATGCGGTGCAGCACCTGCTTGAGCCAGTAGGTGCCCTCGCGGCACGGCGTGCACTTGCCGCACGACTCGTGCGCGTAGAAGTCGGTCCACCGGGACACCGCACGGACCACGCACACGGTCTCGTCGAAGATCTGCAGCGCGCGCGTACCGAGCATCGAGCCCGCCGCGCCCACCGACTCGTAGTCGAGCGGGGTGTCCAGGTGGTCGGCGGTGAAGATCGGCGTGGAGGAGCCGCCGGGGGTCCAGAACTTGAGCTCGTGCCCGGCCCGGACGCCGCCCGAGAGGTCCAGCAGCTCGCGCAGCGTGATGCCCAGCGGCGCCTCGTACTGGCCGGGCGTGGTGACGTGCCCGGACAGGGAGAACAGGCCGTGCCCCTGCGACTTCTCGGTGCCCATGGAGGAGAACCAGTCGGCTCCCTTCGCGATGATCGCGGGGACCGACGCGATGGACTCCACGTTGTTCACCACGGTGGGCCGCGCGTACAGGCCGGCCACGGCGGGGAACGGCGGCTTGAGCCGCGGCTGGCCGCGCAGGCCCTCCAGCGAGTCGAGCAGCGCCGTCTCCTCGCCGCAGATGTAGGCGCCGGCCCCGGCGTGCACCGTGACGTCCAGGTCGAAGCCCGAGCCCTGGATGTTCTTGCCCAGGTAGCCCGCCTTGTACGCCTCGTCGACGGCGTTCAGCAGCCGCCGGTAGACGTGCAGCACCTCGCCGCGCACGTAGATGAACGCGTGGTCGCAGCCGATCGCGAAGCTCGTGATCGCCACGCCCTCGATGAGGTGCTGCGGGCTGGCGAGCATGAGCGGGATGTCCTTGCAG
Source organism: Promicromonospora sp. NPDC050880 (assembly GCF_044456525.1). NCBI lineage: Bacteria > Bacillati > Actinomycetota > Actinomycetes > Micrococcales > Promicromonosporaceae > Promicromonospora > Promicromonospora sp. NPDC050880. Next base: position 332,561 of record NZ_JBITFV010000004.1, on the reverse strand, counting down.
GTGCCCGGCTCGGACTCGTCCGCGTTGACGACCAGGTACCGCGGGCCGCCGTCGGGCGGGGGCAGGAAGCCCCACTTCATGCCCGTGGGGAAGCCCGCGCCGCCACGGCCGCGCAGCCCGGAGTCCTTGACGGCCTGGACCAGGGCGCCGGGCTCCATCGTCAGGGCCTTCTTGAGGCCGGCGTAGCCGCCGTTGCTCTCGTACGTGGCCAGCCGCCAGGAGCGGTCCTTGTCCCAGGTGTCGGTCAGTACCGGTGTCAGGCTCACTTCGCGTCCTCCCCGGGCTTCTTGTCCTTGCCGACCTCGGTGTCGGACGGCGTGGCGGGCTTGCGCTCCGCGCTCGACCCCGGGGTGCCGACCGGCGGGCTGGTCTGCCCCGCCGGGACGTCCGCCGCGCCGTCGGCCGCCGGGGCGTCCGGCGCCGTCCAGCCGCGCTCGCGGGCGACCTTGAGCCCCGCGAGCGTCGGGGCGCCCGCGCCCACGCCCTCGTCGGCGCGGCCGTCGGGGAACCCGGCCAGGACCCGGCTCATCTGCTTGAACGAGCACACGGACGCGGCACCGCGGGTGGGCACCACGTCCTCGCCCAGGATCAGCTTGTCCGCGAGCGCCGTCGCCGTCTCGGGCGTCTGGTTGTCGAAGAACTCCCAGTTGACCATCACGACGGGCGCGTAGTCGCAGGCGGCGTTGCACTCGACGCGCTCCAGCGTGATCGCGCCGTCGGGCGTGGTCTCGTCGTGGCCCACGCCGAGGTGCTCGCTGAGCTCGTCGAAGATGGCGTCGCCGCCCATGACCGCGCACAGGGTGTTGGTGCACACGCCCACGGTGTAGGTGCCGTTGGGGTGGCGCTTGTACTGGGTGTAGAAGGTCGCGACGGCGGAGACCTCGGCGGCGGTGATGCCGAGCATCTCGGCGCAGAACAGGATGCCGTCGCGGCTCACGTACCCGTCGACGGACTGCACCAGGTGCAGCATCGGCAGCAGGCCGGACCGGGGGTCCGGGTAGCGGGCCATGATCTGCGTCGCGTCGGCGGTCAGGCCCGCCAGGGTGTCGGCGTCGTAGCGCGTCTTCGTCGTGGGCGTCTCCACGGGCTCGGCCGTCATCGGTCCACACCTCCCAGCACGGGGTCCAGGGACGCGACGGCGACGACGACGTCGGCCACCTGGCCGCCCTCGCACATCACCGACGTGGCCTGGAGGTTGTTGAACGAGGGGTCGCGGAAGTGCGCGCGGTAGGGCCGGGTGCCGCCGTCGGACACGACGTGCACGCCGAGCTCGCCGCGCGGGTGCTCCACGGTCTGCCAGGCCTGGCCGACGGGGACGCGGAAGCCCTCGGTGACCAGCTTGAAGTGGTGGATCAGGGCCTCCATGGAGGTGCCCATGATCTTCTTGATGTGCTCCAGCGAGTTGCCCTGGCCGTCGCCGCCGACGGCGAGCTGGGCGGGCCAGGCGATCTTCTTGTCGGCCACCATGACGGGCTCGCCCTCGGTACGGTCGAGCCGCTCCAGGGCCTGCTCGATGATCTTCAGCGACTGGTAGCACTCCTCGATGCGGAGCACCACGCGGTCGTAGCAGTCGGCGCCCTTCGAGGTGGGCACGTCGAAGTCGTAGGTCTCGTAGCCGCAGTACGGGTTGTCCTTGCGGACGTCGTACGGCAGGCCCGTGGACCGCAGCACCGGGCCGGTCACGGCGAGCGCCATGCACCCGGACAGGTTGAGCACGCCGACGTCGGTCAGGCGCGCCTTGAAGATGGGGTTGGCGAGCATGAGGTCGGTGAGCTGCTTGAGGTAGCCGCGCACCTTCTTGAGGGCCTCGCGCGCCTGGGTGGTGAAGCCCTCCGGGGTGTCCACGGCCACGCCGCCGGGGCGGATGTACGCGTGGTTCATGCGCAGGCCGGTGACGGCCTCGAACAGGCGCAGGATCTCCTCGCGGGCGGTGAAGCCGATGGTCATCACGGTGGTGGCGCCCATCTCGTTGCCGCCGGTGCCGACGCAGACCAGGTGGGAGGAGATGCGGTTCAGCTCCATCATGAGCACCCGGATCACCGACGCGCGCTCGGGCACGTCGTCGGTGATGCCCAGCAGCTTCTCCACGGCGAGGCAGTAGGCGGCCTCCTGGAACAGGGGTGCCACGTAGTCCATGCGGGTGCAGAACGTGGTGCCCTGCGTCCACGTCCGGAACTCCATGTTCTTCTCGATGCCCGTGTGCAGGTAGCCGATACCGGCCCGGGCCTCGGTGACGGTCTCGCCGTCGATCTCCAGCATCAGGCGCAGCACGCCGTGCGTGGACGGGTGCTGGGGACCCATGTTGACGACGATCCGCTCCTCGCCGATCGCCTCGCGCGCGATGTCGTCCCAGTCGCCGTCGCCGTAGGCCTCGAAGGCGCGCACGGTGGAGGACATGTCCTCGTTCCCGGCGGGCCGGGTGGCGTGGGGGGTCGCAGTGGGAGCGCTCATGAATAGCTCCTCCTCGTGTCCGGCGGGGGCACCGTGGCGCCCTTGTACTCGACGGGGATGCCGCCGAGCGGGTAGTCCTTGCGCTGCGGGTGGCCGTCCCAGTCGTCCGGCATCTCGATGCGGGTCAGGGCGGGGTGGCCGTCGAAGACGATCCCGAAGAAGTCGTACGTCTCGCGCTCGTGCCAGTCGTTGGCCGGGTACACCGACGTGGTCGACGGGATGTGCGGGTCCTCGTCCGGGGCCGCGACCTCCAGGCGGAGCCGGCGCGAGTGGGTGATCGAGGCGAGGTGGTACACGGCGTGCAGCTCACGGCCGGCGTCGTGCGGGTAGTGCACGCCGCTCACGCCGAGGGACAGCTCGAACCGCAGGTCCTGGTCGTCGCGCAGCGCCTGGCACACGGCCACGAGGTGCTCGCGGGCGACGTCGATGGTCAGCTCCGCCTGCGGTGCGTCGGCGCTCGCGGCGCCGTGCAGGTCGACGACCACCTTCTCGACCGCCTGGTCGAAGGTGGGCCCGCCGGTCCGCGCGGCGTCGTCCAGCACCTCGGCCAGGACGTCGACCACCTGGTCGAACCAGCTCCCGTACGGCCGGGGCGACGCGGCGGGCATCGCGACGGGGGTGACCAGGCCGCCGTAGCCCGACGTGTCGCCCGAGCCGTGGGCGCCGAACATGCCCTTCCTGACCTCGACCACCTCGAAGGTGGCCGCGCCCTCCGGGGGCGTCAGGGCCGAGCCCTGGTCGCCGCCCGGCGTGACGTCGCTCATCGCAGCAGGCCCTTCATCTCGAAGGTCGGCGTGGCCTCCATCGCGGCCGCCTCGGCGGCGCGTGCGGCCTCGACCCGGTTCACGCCCAGCGGCGCGTTCTGGATGTGGTCGTGCAGCCCGAGGATCGCGTTGATCAGCATCTCCGGGCGCGGCGGGCAGCCGGGCAGGTAGATGTCGACCGGGACCACGTGGTCCACGCCCTGCACGATCGCGTAGTTGTTGAACATCCCGCCCGACGACGCGCACACGCCCATGGAGAGCACCCACTTGGGCTCGCTCATCTGGTCGTACACCTGACGCACCACCGGGGCCATCTTCTGGCTCACGCGGCCCGCCACGATCATCAGGTCCGCCTGGCGCGGCGAGGCGCGGAACACCTCCATGCCGAACCGCGACAGGTCGAACCGCGACGCACCGGCGGCCATCATCTCGATGGCGCAGCAGGCCAGTCCGAACGTCACCGGCCACACCGAGGCCTTGCGCAGGTAGCCCGCGAGGTCCTCGATCGTCGTCAGCAGGAACCCTGACGGCGCTTCCTCGACACCCATGTCCCCTCCTTAGCTGCCGGGCCCCGCCCGGCGTCGCCGCGTGGCGCCCCGGGGCGCCACGCGTGAAGTCGCTGTCTCAGACCCAGTCGAAGCCGCCGCGGCGCCACTCGTAGACGAACGGCACGGTGATCAGCGCCAGGAACGCCAGCATCGCCACCAGCCCGAACGTCGCGAGCGTCGTGAAGTCCACGGCCCACGGGTAGAGGAAGACGACCTCGATGTCGAAGACGATGAATGTCATCGCCACCAGGTAGTACTTGATCGGCAGGCGCCCGCCGCCCACCGCGTGCGGCGTCGGCTCGATGCCGCACTCGTACGAGTCGAGCTTGGCGCGGTTGTACCGCTTGGGGCCGATGATCGCGCTCGCGGCCACGCCGCCGAGCGCCAGGACGGCCCCGATCGCCATGAGGATCAGGACGGGTACGTAGGGGTTCATGCTGTGCCCTTCATGAACGGCTTGCCCTTCGTGGACGTGATGCTCATGCGCTCGGGACCACCCTGGTCAGCCCCGCGATGACGCGGTCGACCCAGTCGCCGCCGTGCGGCTCGTAGCAGTCGGACAGGAGCTTGAGCGTGAACTGCATGACGACCTTGCGCGGCAGGCCGTACCGGACGCAGGTCCGCATGATCTCGGGGTGCTCGATGAGCCGCACGAACCAGCGGCCCAGCGTGTAGTACCCGCCGAGGTCGTCGCGCATGCGCTCGCCGTACGTGGCGAGCGTGGCCTCGCGGGCCGCGTCGGTGCTCTTGTGCCGGGCCTGGCTGATCGCCTCGGCCGCGACGCGTCCCGCCTGCAGCCCGTACGCGATGCCCTCGCCGTTGAACGGGCTGACCATGCCGGCGGAGTCGCCGGCCAGCAGCACGCCGTCGGCGTACAGGGGGCCACGGTTGAAGCCCATGGGCAGGGCCGCGCCGCGGATCGGGCCGCGCTCGGGCTCGTGCACCAGGTCCCAGTCCTCCGGCGCGCTCTTGGCGAGCCAGGTCTCCATGAGACGCCGGTAGTCGATCCCGGCCGCGGACTGTCGGGCGGGCGTGGACGCCACGCTGCCCAGGCCCACGTTCACCGTGCCGTCGCCGAGCGGGAAGATCCACCCGTAGCCGGGCAGCAGGTCGCTCTTGCCGGGCTCTCCGTCCCAGAGCTCCAGGTGCGACTCCATGAAGGGGTCGTCGTGGCGCGGTGTGCGGTAGTAGGCGCGGACGGCGGTGCCCATGGGGCGGTCGTCGCGACGCTCCCGGCCGATGCCGAGCGCGAAGCGGGAGCTCACGCCGTCGGCCGCCACCACGACCGGGGCGCGGAACTCCTTGACGGGGCCCTCGGCACGCCCGCGGGCGTCGAGCGGCTGCGCCGTGACACCGACCACGCGGCCTGCGTCGTCCCGCACCGGGCCGGTGACCTTGGTGCGCTCCAGCAGCTTGGCGCCGCTCGCCTGCGCGTGCTGCGCGAGGGTGTGGTCCAGCGTCATCCGGGCACGGGCCATGCCGTAGCCCGGGTAGGTCGTGAGGGCGGGCCAGTCCAGCTCGTAGGACCGGCCCCCGCCGTGGACGCGCAGGCCGCGGTTGCGGATCCAGCCGTCCTCCTCGCGGGTCGGCACGCCCATCCGGACCAGCTCCGCCACGGCGCGCGGCGTCAGGCCGTCGCCGCAGATCTTGTCGCGGGGAAACTCACCCTTTTCCAGCAGCAGCACGTCGAGACCCGCGGCCGCGCACCAGTGCGCGGTGGACGAGCCGGCCGGGCCGGCGCCCACCACGATGACGTCCGCGTCGTCGCGTCTCTCTCTTCGCACGTTCACCCCCGTTGGGAACCCGCTGCTGGCCGTTGCTGACCTCGCTGTGCGGGGCTCTTCCGGACTTGACGACAAGTCCTTGTGAACCCTGTCACAACACCGACACCCTAGCCACACTTAGGGGGGATTGTGTAGGAAGGTTCCCCTTACTTGAGGAGGCCCCCCAAGGCCCCTCCGCGGGCGCAGGCCCGGCACAGCACAGCGAGGTGGGGGGGGGGGGGGGGGGGGGGGGGGGCCGGGCGCCGCGCCCCCCCCCCCCCCCCCGGGGGCGGCGCGCCGCCGCCCCCCCCCCGGCCGCCGCCCCCCCCCCCCCCCCGCGGGCGCGCCCCCCCCCCCCCCCCCCCCGGGCGGCGGGGCGGGGGGGGGGGGCCCCCCGCCGGGGCCCCCCCCCCCCCCCCCCCCCCCCCCCCCCCTCGCCGAGCCGCGCTGCCGCGCCGTCAGGCCACGCGGACCGCCCGGTGGAGGGCCACGATGCCGCCCGAGACGTTGCGGTAGGCGGCGTGCTCCCACCCGGCCTCCAGCATGAGCTTCGCCAGGCCGACCTGGTCGTGCCAGCCCCGGATGGACTCCGCCAGGTAGTCGTAGGACCCCTTGTCCCGGGTCACGGCGTTCGCCACCAGCGGCAGCGCGCGCATCAGGTACTCCTGGTAGACCTTGCGGAACGGCGCCCAGGTGGGGGTGGAGAACTCGCAGATCACGATGCGGCCGCCCGGCCGCACCACGCGCCGCATCTCCGTCAGCGCGGCGCTCGTGTCCACGACGTTGCGCAGGCCGAAGCTGATCGTCACGGCGTCGAACGACTCGTCGGCGAAGGGCAGCCGGGTGGCGTCCCCCGCGACGAACGGCAGGTCGGGGCGGCGCCGCTTGCCCACCTGCAGCATGCCGATCGAGAAGTCGGACGGGACCACGAAGGCGCCGTCGGCCGCGAACGGCTCGCTGCTGGTGCCCGTACCGGCGGCGAGGTCGAGCACGCGCTCGCCCGGCATCGCGGCGACGGCCTCGACCGTGAGACGGCGCCAGCGCCGGTCCTGGCCCAGTGAGATCAGGTCGTTGGTCAGGTCGTAGCGGGCGGCGATCCCGTCGAACATCGACGCGACCTCGGCCGGCTTCTTCTCCAGGCTTGCGCGGGACATGCCGTCATCGTCCCACGCCCGAGGGCCGGGCCGGGGCCGGCGGGCGCTCCGGGGACGCGCCGGGTCCGGCGGCGAGCGACCCCGCTGTGACCTCGGCGACCAAGCACCCTGGCGCCTCCCGGCCGCGCTTATCCTGAGCCTGATGATCGCTTCACCTTCCGGCGGCGCGCCCGGCGCGTCCACCGCCCCGTACGACGTCTGGGTGACCGAGGCGCCGCTCCCGTCCGACGACGCGCCCCGGGGTGCGCCCGACGGACCGCAGCTCGTGGTCCGCACGGTCGCGATCGACGACCTCGCCGACGGCGCCACCGCGCTGATCGACCGGCTCCCGGACACCAACGCGCTGGCCTGGGTGCGGCACGGCGACGGCCTGGTGGGGTGGGGCGAGGCGCTGCGGTTCGAGACGTTCGGCCCGGGCCGGTTCGCCGACGCCGACGACAAGTGGCGCACGGTGCTCGACCGCGCCCTGGTGCACGACGACGTGGCCCTGCCCGGCAGCGGCCTGGTCGCGTTCGGTAGCTTCGCGTTCGACGACGTCTCGCCCGGTGACGAGGAGGACGCAGCGCGGGCGAGCGGGGTGCTGATCGTGCCGCGCGTCGTCGTCGGACGACGGGGCGAGCGGTCGTGGCTCACCACGATCTCGCTGGTGGGCGACCGGTCGGCCCCCGTGGGCGAGGACCTGCTGTCCGCCTATCCGCGGCAGCCCGTGACCGAGCCCGGACGGGTCGCCCTGGCCGACGGCGCGGTGGGTGCCGAGGACTGGCCGGCCGTGGTAGCCGAGGGCATCGCCCGGATCCAGGCGGGCGAGCTGGAGAAGGTGGTGCTCGCCCGCGACGTCGTCGCCACCGCCGAGCAGCCGATCGACACCCGGCACCTGCTGGGCCGTCTCGCGACGGCGTACGAGGCGTGCTGGACGTTCAGCGTGGACGGCATGGTGGGCGCGACGCCGGAGCTCCTGGTCCGCAGCGAGAAGGGCCTGGTCACCTCGCGCGTGCTGGCGGGCACCATCCGCCGCGAGCACGCCGAGGCGTCGTCGGCCGCGGACACCGGCGCCGACGACGGGACGGCGGACGACGCCGACCTGCTGCGCGCCGCCCAGCTCGCCCGGTCCTCGAAGGACCTGGAGGAGCACGAGTTCGCCGTCCGGTCGGTGGCGGCCGCCCTGGAGCCCTTCTGCTCGTCCATGAACGTGCCCGAGGCGCCGTTCGTGCTGCACCTGCCGAACGTGATGCACCTGGCGACCGATGTGACGGGCGTGCTCACCGACCAGGGGGCGACCTCGGCCCGGCGTCCGCCGTCGTCCCTGTCGCTCGCCGCGGCGCTGCACCCGAGCGCCGCCGTCTGCGGCACGCCGACCACGGCGGCGCGCGACCTGATCCGGGAGATCGAGGGCCTGGACCGCGCACGCTACGCCGGCCCGGTGGGCTGGGTGGGCGCCGACGGCGACGGCGAGTGGGGCATCGCCCTGCGCTCGGCCGAGATCTCGGCCAAGGACCGCCACCACATCCGCCTCTTCGCGGGCTGCGGCATCGTGGCGGCCTCGGACCCCGCCGCGGAGCTGGCGGAGTCGGAGGCCAAGCTGGACCCGATGCGCTACGCCCTCGGCACCCGTTGAGTGCGGGACATTCGCCCTTCTGGCACACGAGGAAGGGCGAATGTCCCGCACTCAACGGGTGATCAGGGGGTGCCGGCCGTGGGGCCCTTGCCGATCGGGTCCGTGGGGTCGCCCCAGACCTGCTCGCGGAAGTGGTCCCAGACCTGGATGTCGGAGGTGGCACCCAGGAAGCCCATGCGCGCGTCGGTGGCCGTGAGCAGCAGCTCGATGAGCGACGCGCCCTCCAGCACCTTGGTCGCGACCTCCAGGAGGTCCTGACCGTCGGGCAGGTTCGCGTGGATCGACGACACGTACATGTGGGCGTCGCCCTCCAGCGAGACGAAGTTCGCCCGGGTGTCCGTGCCCGCCACGGTGCCGTGGTCGTAGGCGTACGACTTGAGCCAGAACCCGTCGACGACCACCTTGTCCGCCGAGATCTTGATCGCGTCCCTGCGGCCGCCGCCGTCACCCTTGACCGGCACGTTCGCCAGGCCGATGCCGTTGATGCCCGTGAGCGGGATCGTCAGGTCCCGGCTCTCCAGGTCGGCGGGCAGCGAGAAGACGTTGCCGTCCTCGCGCGCCCCGCACTGCCCCGGCAGGGCCACGTTGAGGTCGTACTTTCCGCCGAAGCTGACCTTGACGCACGTGCCGAGCTCGGTCTGCAGCGCCTCCTCGATCGTCTCCTGCGGGTCGATCTCACCGCACGGGTCGGACGGTGCGACGTCCGCCTCCTCGGGCGGCACCTCACCGTCCTGCGTGGGTTCCTGGCACTCGGACGTGTCCTCGCCCGTGGCGGCGTCACCCCGGCCCGTGCCCGCGCCGGTCGTGTCCCCGGTGTCGCCGGCCGAGCCCGCGCCGGTGTCGCCGGTGTCGCCGGTGCTGCCAGTGTCGCCGGTCCCGTCCGGGTCTCCCGCCGAGCCCGGCTCCTCGGTCCCGCCGGTCTCCTCCCCCGGGTCGGCGGTCTCGCCCGTCCCCGGGTCGGTCGCGCCGGTCGACGGCGACGGCGAGGCCGACGGGTCCGCCGTCCCCTCGTCGTCACAGGCGCCGAAGACGACGCACCAGAACGAGTCGTCCGACCGGGTCGAGACGTCGGCGTCGGAGGCGGACGCGGGCACGCTCGTACCGGCGAGGGCCAGCGCTCCGGCCACCACGACCGCCGCCGACTTCTGGGACAGCGCCCGCAGGGCACCGCTCAGCGACTCCACCTTGGGGATCGCCTCGGTCTCGGCGGCCGCCGTGGTGTCGCGCGACGCGCCGTCCCGCGACCCGTCGGCCGCCGAGCCTCCGCCCGGCGGCGCCTCCTGCGGCGCCGGGTCGACGTCGCCGTCGGCGGCGCCGTCCGACGTCCCCGCTCCGGGCTCACCGGCGCTGCCGGGTCGCGGCTCGTCGGCGCTGCCGGGTCGCGGCTCGTCGGCGCTCCCGGACCGCGGCTCGTCAGCGGGCGTCGCGCCGCTCGCGTCCGCGCCGGGCGCCGGATCGTCGTCCCGCGCCGCGCCGCTCGCCGTCTCGTCGGCCTCCCGGTCACCCTCCGCCGTCTGCGGCGTCGGCGCCCACGAGACCACGATGACGCCGCCGACCACGCCGAGCAGGAACCCGACGACCCAGCCGCCGAGGTTCACGCCCGCGATCGAGTAGACGGAGATCGCGAGCGCGATCACGCCGTAGAAGATCCGGTGCACCGGCTGCGCGATCGAGAGGATCCCGAGCAGCGTCAGCGCCAGCGGCAGGATCGTCGCCTGCGCGCCCTCCACGCCGAACCTCAGCACGATGTTCATGCCGAACTGGTCCAGCTTGATCGGGCCGGACAGGAGCATCTCCAGGCCCGCGAGCGCTACCAGCACACCCCCGACGAACGGCCGCTGCCGGCGCCAGGGACGGAAGTCCCTGCGCCAGCCCGCGAGCCTCGCGCGAAGTCCGGGGCGGCCGGCGGGCGCCTGGCCGTCCGGACTCAGAAGCACTCGGTGCCGTCCGTGATCTTGAGGCTGAGGTCCGTGAGCTGGAAGACGGCGGCCTGCGTGCTCCAGGAGACCTGCTCCAGGTTGGAGATGTCGACCGAGTCGGAGTCCATGGCGAAGTCGCCGGCGTCGCCCTTCTTGGCCGTGTTCACGGTCGAGGCGTCCACGCCGATGCGGATGTTCTTGAAGATCGCGGTGCCCGACAGGTCGTTCATGCCGATCTGCAGGTCGGTGGCCTTCGCGGGCTCGTCACCGGTGCCGGCGGAGATCAGCAGGCCGACCTTGCCGAGCGGCGTGTCCTGCACGACGGACTGGCACAGGTTGTAGAGCTGTGCGTCCTTGATGTTGGCGATGGCGGCCGGGTGCTGGGTACCGTCCGACGCCGTGGCCACGCCCGCGTACTGCGAGAAGCCGGTGCCGGCGAGCTGGTCGGCGCCGATCTTGAACTGGCTGCCGGAGATGGCGAACGAGACGGGCACGGCGCCCTGGGCGACCCCGCCCAGCAGGACGCTGGCGGCGATGGTGACCGGAATGACTGCGAGAGCCACGCGACCCTTGCGCGACCCCGTGAGCTTGCTGAGCTTCATTGGTGTTCCCCTCGATCCCAATGTGAGCGACCGCATCGTCGCTCCGCGGCGACGTTAGCGCGATTACTGAGTCACCGTCAATTGACCCCCCGACGGCGGCGCAAAGCATGCCCGATATGCTCGACACATGGCAACAGCCCGACGCACGCGCCTGCGCCCGGAGGAACGTCGTAACCAGCTCGTGGCCCTCGGGGTCGCCACCCTCGCGGACCGCCCCCTGGCCGAGGTGACCGTCGAGGAGATCGCCGCCGAAGCCGGTGTCTCGACGGGTCTCGTCTACTACTACTTCGGATCCAAGAACGGCCTGCACCACGAGATCGTGCGCCGCGCCCGCGACTCGATGCTGCACGCGTCCGAGCCGCTGCCCGAGCTGCCGCCGTCCGAACGCCTGGCCAGCACGCTGACCAGGCTCGTCGCCTACGTGCGGGAGCACGGGCCCACGTTCTACTCGCTCGTGCGGGGCGCGGCCAGCGGTGACGAGGAGGTGCGCGCCGTCATCGAGGACGCGCGGCGCGAGCAGACCGAGCGCGCCCTCGCCGTGCTCCTGGAGCTGGGCGTGCCGGACACCGAGCTGCTGCGCATCGCCGTCCGCTCCTGGGTCGCACTGGCCGAGCAGGCGCTCGTCGACGGCGGCATCAACTCCGACCTCGCCGCCGAGGAGCTCGTCGGCTACCTGGAGCGCAGCCTGGGCGGCGTCGTCGCCGCCGTCGTGCCGGGGGCCGCGGAGGCCCTGTTCGGCTCGCCCGCCCTCCCCTGACACCCCGGCGTCAGAGCGCCTTGACCATCAGGAGGCAGGGGTCCCCGGCCCAGAGGTCGGGGAACTCCTCCACCGGGTGGAAGCCGCACGCGGCGTAGAAGGCGCGGGTCTGGTCGAAACCCGGGTCGGACGCCGACGGCCCGAGCGTCTTCACGCTCAGCAGCCGCACCCCCTGGGCGCGCAGGTCGTCCTCGACCCGTTCCAGCAGGGTGCGCCCGATGCCCGAGCGATGGTGCTTGCGCCGCACGGCGAGCAGGTGCACCTCGGCCGACGTGGGGTAGCGCTGGTCGAGCAGCAGCACCCCGAGCACGTCGGCCGTGGGGACGGCGCCGCCGTCGGCCCCGAGGTGCGCCGGACCTGGCCCGGCCTCTCGCGCCCGGGCAGGGTCCGGACCGCCGGACGCCGCCCACGCCGGCTCCGCCTCGGGCGCGGCGACCGCCACGTAGTTGGGGAAGCGGGCGGCCGCCTCGACGTACTCGTGCGTGAACCGGTCGATGCCGAACCACTCGGGCAGCTCTTCGAGGATGTCGTGTGCGGCATCCGCCCGTCCCAAGGTCCTGACCACGGTGTACGTCCCAGACACGCGGACCAACTTAGACCGGCCGGGCAAGGTTCACCCGCTGAACGCGAATACGCACCGAACCCCCAGGTCACACGGGGTGTCCTGGGGGTTCGGTACGGCCGGGCTCAGCCCTGGTTGTCGAAGAACTCCTGGAGCCAGTCGGGGATGTTGTTCGGGTTGCTCTGGTCCGATCCGGAGCCGCCCTGGCCCGGGACCTGACCCTGCGAACCCTGGTCCGGCGTGGCGGCGGACTCCTCCTTGACGGCGAGCGTCACGGTGACCTCCTCGGTGCTGCCGTCGCGCACGACCGTCAGGACCGCCTTGTCGCCGGCGTCCTTCTCCCGCACGAACGCCGTGAGCGACGCCGAACCGTTGACGGGGTCGCCGTCGATCGCGACGATCACGTCACCCTGCTGGATGCCCGCGTCGCCCGCCGGCGAGTCGGCGACGACGTCCTGGACACCCGCGCCACGGCGCGTGACGCCGTCGGCCGTGGCCTCCGCGTCGGAGAGGGTGACGCCGAGGAACGCGTGCTCCGCGGTGCCGTCCTCCTTGAGCTGGTCGCCGATCTGGGAGGCCAGGTTCGACGGGATGGCGAAGCCGAGGCCGATCGAGCCCGAGCTGTTCGAGGAGCCCGACAGGGTCGCGATCGACGACGTGATGCCGATGACCTCACCGGACGCGTTGAACAGCGGGCCACCGGAGTTGCCCGGGTTCACCGCGGCGTCGATCTGGATCGCGTTGGTCACGACCTGGTCGGACCCGTCCTCGGCACTGGCCGTGACCGGGCGGTCGAGGGCGGACACGATGCCGGTCGTGGCCGTGTTCGCCAGACCCAGCGGGTTGCCGAGCGCCATGACGGGCTCGCCCACGGCCACGTCGTCGGAGTCGGCGAAGGTGGCCGGCTCGAGGTCCGACGGCGGGTCGGAGAGCTGGACGACCGCGAGATCGGTCGTCGGGTCGGTGCCGACGATGTCGGCCTCGTACACGCGGCCGTCGCTGAGCGTCACCTGCACCGTCGTCGCGCCGGACACCACGTGGTTGTTGGTCAGCACGTGCCCCTCGGAGTCCAGCACGACGCCGGAGCCCTCGGCCCCGCCCGACTGGCTCTCCACCTGGATCGACACCACGGACTTCTGCACGGCCGAGGTGACCTCGGTCCAGTTCGGGTTCTGCACGGTCGAGCTCTTGACCGGCACGTTCTCGCTGCTCGACTGCCCGACGTCGGCCAGGGAGGCCGCGTCCGAGCCGTCGCCGGTGATGGCGATGGCACCCGCCGTGCCGAGGCTGGCCAGCAGCGCCGCGGCCGCCGCGGCGCTGACCACCGGAACCCAGGTGCGGTTGCGCGCGGTCGGCTTCGGCTCGTCCGACGCCGTGGCCGGCAGGGCGTAGGGGTTGGTGTAGCCGGAGCCCGAACCGCCGGCGGGGGCCGGGGCGGCGCCTACGGGGACCGAGGGCGGGGTGGTGGCCGGGGTGGTGGCCGGGGTGGTGGCCGGGGTGTGTGCGGCCGGTGCGTGCGACGGCGGGGTCTGGTGGGCGGGCTGTTCGTGACCCGAGTGCTGGTGGGCGGGCTGCTGGTGGGCGGGCTGCTGCGGGGCGGGTGCCTGGGCGGCGGTCGGCTGGTGGGTTGCCGTCTGGTGGGTTGCCGTCTGGTGGGTTGCCGTCTGGTGGGATGTCGGGTGCTGGGCCACCGGCTGCTGAGCCACCGGCTGCTGGGCCGCCGGCTGCTGGGCGGGGGCGCCGGTCACCGGAGCCGAGGCGGGCGCCGGAGCCGAGGGCTGCTGCGCGCCGACCGCGGGCTGCACCACAGTGACGGGCTGCGCCGGGGCCGCGGGCTGTACGGGGGCCGACGGCTGCGCGGGCGCGCGCCCGGCGTTCGAGGACTGCTCAGGTGCCACGTCCGACGCGGGGCCCTGGGCCGGCGCCGGGTTCTGGACCGGGAGCTGCTGCGTGTGCTGGGCCGCGGGCAGCTGCTCGGTGGGCTGCGCCCCGGCCGCCTGCTGGTCCGGCCGCGGAGTGGTGCTGTTCTCGTCGTTCATCGGTGACCCTCCTTGAAGTCACCACTAGTTGACACCTCGATCCTTGTCCCACCCTTACGTGTACCTGTGAGTTCCCTGCACGCCCTCGACGCCGGCTGGAAGGACCGCCTGCCTCGGCACCTGAACATCCAGATCGGTCCCTTGCCCCCGCCGCCGAAGCCACTTCGGTCAGTTGCCGCGAGATCGGTCAATCGGGCGACCGATCCCGCGGCAACTGACCGAAGCAGCCAGGAAGAACACAGCAAGGGACCGAACCGCCGGGGCTGAGCCTCACCCCCGGGGCCTGAGCCACAGACGCGATCAAGCCGGTCGCACCGATCATGCCCGTCAGGCCCGGTCAGCCGGTCAGCCCAGTCAGCCCAGTCAGCCGGTCAGGCCGGTCAGGCCGGTCAGGCCCGAACGGCCCGGTCAGCCCGATCAGCTCGATCAGCTCGATCGGCCCGGTCAGCTCGATCGGCCCGGCCAACCCAGCAAGCCCCCGGCCAACCCAGCCACGCCCAGCCTCCAACCAGCCCAACCCAACCCAGTCAGCCCTGGCCGCCGCTCCCCGCCGCCTCCGTGATGCGCCGCACCAGGTCCCGGGTCTCCGCCAGCCGGTCCGCGCGAGGCACCCGGACCTCGATCACCTGGACGCCGTGGCTCGGCGCCTGGAGCGCGTGCCGCAGGGTCGGCACGTCCTTGACGAGCTGGTGGTCCACCCCGTAGCCCGCGCAGAGCTGCGCCAGGTTCGCCCCGTGCGGCGTGCCGAACACGCGCTCGAAGGTGGCGCTCGCGGCGCTGCCGGTCGCGGCGAGCGCCCCGTGCTCGAGGGTCGCGAAGATCGACCCGCCGTCGTCGTTGACCACGACGAGCTCCAGGTCCACGGGCGGTTCGTCGGGTCCGCGGAGCAGGCCGCCGACGTCGTGCAGGAACGTGAGGTCGCCCAGCAGCGCCCGCGTGCGCAGGCCTCGCCGTGCGGCGGCGAGGGCCACGCCCAGCGCCGTCGACACGGTGCCGTCGATGCCGGCGAGCCCCCGGTTGGCCAGCACGGCCGGGCCGGGACCGTCGAGGCCGAGCACGAGCTCCAGGTCGCGCACCGGGTTGGACGAGCCGACCACGAGCAGGTCGTCCGGGCCGAGCACCGCCGCGACGGCCCGGGCCACGGACAGCGCCGTCGGACCGCCGAGCACCGCGTCGTCGCAGGTCACCTCGTCCAGGACTCGAGCGGCACGAGCGCCGGCGTCGCGCCAGCGCTCCAGGAAGTCGCTCGGCGGCCCACCCGTCTCCTCGAACCAGGGCGCGGCCAGGCCGGGCAGCACGACGGTGGCGTTGCGGGCGGCGTCGGGCCACGGGCCGGCACCCGGCGCGACCACCGTGACCGTCACGCCCGCACGGCCGAGGAGCCGCTGCACGGGCCGGGACAGCGTGGGCCGGCCGAGGACGACCACCTGCTCGATCTCCCCCGCCAGGGCGTCGGACGTGAGCAGCGCGCGGTACCCCGCCACCGCGTTGGGGCCGCCCACCGCACCGGACGACGGCTCCGCGAACAGCGGCCAGCCCTGCGCCTCGGCGAGCCGGCGCGCCTGGGACCCCGCGCCGTCCCCGGCCACGACCACGGTGTGTGCCGGGTCGCCCAGCAGCGCGGGTGACCCGGCGTCCTGGAGCGCCGCGGGGATCACGAGCGGCGGGTCGGGCTTCGGGTAGCCCTCCTGAGCCGCGTCCCCGGGCAGTCCCGGCAGGGGTTCCGAGGGCGCCAGCGGGTCCCGGAACGCCAGGTTCAGGTGCACCGGCCCGGGATGCCCCGACCGGAAGCCCAGGGCCGCGCTGACAGCGCGCGCCGTGACGTGCCGCAGGTCGCGGAGCTCCGGTTCGCCCGCGGCCGACGGCGCCGGCACGTCCACCGCGAACCGCACCGCCGAGCCGAAGATGCCCACCTGGTCGGTCGTCTGCGACGCCCCCGTGCCGCGCAGCTCGTGCGGCCGGTCGGCGGTCAGGAGGATCAGGGGCAGACCTGTGTGGCTCGCCTCCAGCACGGCGGGGTGCAGGTTGGCCACGGCCGTGCCCGACGTCGTCACGACGGCGACCGGTGCACCCTCCGCACCCTTGGACAGGCCCAGCGCAAGGAACGCGGCGTCCCGCTCGTCGACCCGCACGTGCAGCGTGACGCGGCCGGCGTCGGCTGCCTCAGCGACCGCGTAGGCCAGGGGGGCGCTGCGGGAGCCGGGGGCGAGCACGACGTCCTGCACACCCTGGCGGACCAGGGCGGCGACCAGTGCGCGGGCGGAGGCCACGGCGGGCGGGATGGTCATGCGTCCTCCAGGATGCGGGTCAGGCGGCGGTAGCGGGCGAGCCAGCGTTCCGTCGTCGGGCCGTCGGTGGGCGCGGCTGCGAGCGCCGCCGGCGACGGCTCGGGACGCCGGACAGGCAGCGCGCCGTCGACGGGGAGCAGCGGGTGGTCGACGACGTCGTGCACCAGGAGCTGCGACGTCGCGAGCCCGCAGGCGTAGGGCAGCTCGGGGAGGGCGGCGGCGAGCGCGACGCCGGCGGCGAGGCCCACCGAGCTCTCCAGGGCGGACGAGACGACGACGGGCAGCCCGACCTGTTCGGCGAGGTCGAGGCAGGCGCGGACACCGCCGAGGGGCTGGACCTTGAGGACCACGATGTCGGCGGCCTCCTGGCGCACGACCCGCAGGGGGTCGGAGGCACGGCGGATCGACTCGTCGGCGGCGACGGGCACGTCCTGCTTGCGGCGCACCAAGGCCAGCTCGTCGACGTCGGCGCAGGGTTGCTCGACGTACTCCAGACCGCCGGCCGCACGGTCGATCTCGGCGAGGTGGGCGAGGGCCTCGTCGGGGGTCCAGGCGGCGTTGGCGTCGACGCGGATCGCGCCGCCGGGCCCGAGGGCCTCGCGGACCGCGGCGACCCGCTCCGCCTCGGCGCTCACCGGTTCGAGGGTGCCGTCCGGGCCGCGCTGGGCGACCTTGACCTTGGCGGTGCGGCAGCCGCCGGACGCGAGCACGATCTCGCGCGCCCGCTCGGGGCCGACGGCGGGGACGGTCACGTTCACCGGGACGCTGTCGCGGACGGGCGCGGGCCAGCCGGTGAGGGCTGCCTCGTGCGCGGCACGCAGCCAGGTGGCGGACTCCTCGTCGGCGTAGTCCCAGAACGGGGACAGCTCGCCCCAGCCGGCGTCACCGCGCAGGAGCACGCCGTCGCGCACGTCGATCCCGCGGAACCGGGTGCGCAGGGGCGTGGACCAGACGAGGGGTTCACCGATCAGTGGCACGCCCCCAGGCTAACGACCTGGGCGGCTACATCGCCTCGGGCAGCACCTCGTCGTCACGGTGCGCGCCGTAGAACTCCGACTGGCGCCGCATCAGCTCGCGCATCGACACGTCCCGGCCCACCCCGTAGACGGTGCCGGGGAAGTCGAGCTCGCGCTGGATCGCCCAGATCTCCTCGTGCCTGTCCGGCGGCAGGATCTGTGCCGGGTCGCCCACGGCGACCCATCCGATCGGCACGGTCGCGCCGGGGGCCAGGACGGTGTTGACCTGCACCACGCCGTTGATCCGGACCTCCGCGCCCCTGCCGACGACGCTCCCGGGGAACAGCGAGGTACCGGTCGCGACGAACGCCTCGTCCTCGACGGTGCTGCCGTTGACGTGGGCCTGCGGGCCGACCATCACGGCGGACCCGATCCGGGCGGGATGCCCGAGCCGGCCCCGGACGAGCGCGTTCTCCATCACGACGGTGTCCGCGCCGATGACGACGACGCCGTCCTCGGCGGTCAGGACGGCACCGTGCAGGATTCGCGCGCCGGCGGCGACACGGACGTCACCGACGACGGTCGCCGACGGGGCGACGTAGGCGGACGGGTCGATCGACGGTTCGAGACCGCGGTGGCGGATCAGCATGGGTTCCTCTCGTCGTGCGGGTGTGGAAGATTGTACGTCCGTAAACCGAACGATAGAGTGCGTTTTATGAAACAAGGATCACCGCTGCTCCTGCCCTTGCTGCGCACCCGTATCCAAGGAGACATTCTTGCTACCGTCCTTCTGGATCCGGAGCACGAGCAGAGCCTCACCGACATCGCACGCCTCGTGGGCACCTCACGGGTCACGGTCCTGCGTGAGGTCGACCGTCTCGAGGCCGCAGGCCTCGCCTCCACCCGTCGCCTCGGCAACACCCGGCTTGCTCGCGCCCGGACGGACAACCTGGTCTACGCCCCTCTAGCAGAGCTTCTCGCTGTGACCTTCGGGCCGCTGGCGGTGCTCCGCGGCCTCCTCGCCGAGATCGACGGCATCGAGCACGCCTTCATCTACGGATCATGGGCAGCGAGGTACAACGAGCGCCCCGGGTCGGTCCCGGGAGACATCGACGTGCTGGTGATCGGCGAGCCCGATAGAGATCAGCTCGCCGACGTCGTGGACGAGGCCGAGAAGACACTCCGCCGGGAGGTCAACGTACGTCGTGTTTCCACCACTGCGTGGGCTGACGACGACGGCCCGTTCAAGCGGACGATCATGAGTTCGCCGACCGTCGAGCTCGTCGAGAACGAAGGAGTATCACGTGGCAGGAACCACGACGGGGAGCCGCTGGCCGATCGGGGAGCCTGAGATCCAGAACCTCCTCGACGAGGGCGAGCTACAACTGGTCGCGCCGTCCGAGGAACACTCGGGGTTCCTGCTCGACCAGGCGGACGTCCACCTTGCCTCGGCCGCCAAGCTGGTGGACGACGATCCGTCGCGTGCTCTGGCCATGCTGTACGACGCCGCACGGAAAGCCATGACGGCGCCCCTGGCACGACAAGGGCTGCGCCTCCGCCGCCACGACTCCGAGTACCCAGGTGTCGAGACACCGACCATCACATCCGAAGAGGTGACTCTGGCCCTGGCCGACGCACGCGAGATCGTCGACGCGATGAAGGTGTTCGTCCCCAACGTCGGCCCCTGGCGCTGAAACCTGCCCGGCACCAGGCCGAACTAGGCTTGCCCACGTGAGCACCAGCACCGATCTCCCCCGTCAGGTCTCCGAGACGTTCGACCCGCAGCGCTGGCGCACGGTCGCCGGGTTCGAGGACCTGACCGACCTCACCTACCACCGGGGTGTGGACCGCAGCGGCCCCGAGCCGCGTGACCTGCCCGTGGTGCGGATCGCGTTCGACCGGCCGGAGGTGCGCAACGCGTTCCGTCCGCACACGGTGGACGAGCTGTACCGGGTCATGGACCACGCCCGCATGACGTCCGACGTCGGCACCGTGCTGCTCACCGGCAACGGCCCCTCCCCCAAGGACGGCGGCTGGGCGTTCTGCAGCGGCGGCGACCAGCGCATCCGCGGGCGCGACGGCTACCGCTACGCCGACGGCGAGAACGCCGACTCGATCGACCCCGCCAAGGCCGGGCGCCTGCACATCCTGGAGGTGCAGCGCCTCATGCGGACCATGCCCAAGGTGGTCGTCGCGGTGGTGGACGGCTGGGCCGCCGGCGGCGGGCACTCCCTGCACGTGGTCGCCGACCTGACGGTCGCCTGCCGCCAGCACGGGAAGTTCAAGCAGACCGACGCCGACGTCGGCTCCTTCGACGCCGGCTACGGCTCTGCCTACTTCGCCCGCCAGCTCGGGCAGAAGCGGGCCCGGGAGGTCTTCTTCCTGGCCCGCGAGTACTCGGCCGACGACGCCGAGCGCTGGGGTTCCGTCAACGAGGTCGCGGAGCACGACGACCTGGAGGGCCTGGCCCTGGAGTACGCGCGGATCATCGCCGGCAAGTCGCCGCAGGCCATCCGCATGCTCAAGTTCGCCTTCAACGCAGCCGACGACGGGATCGCCGGCCAGCAGGTGTTCGCCGGCGAGGCCACGCGGCTGGCGTACATGACGGACGAGGCCGTCGAGGGCAAGGAGGCGTTCCTGGAGCGGCGGGAGCCGGACTGGTCGGGGTTCCCGTACTACTACTGACGGCGGGGCCGCCGGCCCGGCAACCCCGGCTGCGACCGCCGCCTCACCCGTCGTCGTCCGCCACGCCTCCGTCCGGCCCCACAGGGACCGGCTCCGCGGCGAGCCGCACGTCCCGCGCACCGAGCGCCCGCGCCAGCTCGTCCGGTCCGGCGAACAGCACCACCCCCGGGTACGCCGCCAGCACGCGGGCGAGCCGCTCCCGCCCCTCGGCGTCCAGGTCGCGATCGAGGTCGGCGACCAGGAGCAGCGGCGGCTCGCCGTAGATCGCGCGAGCCAGCGCGAGCCGGGCCCGCTCGTCGACCGTCAGCGGCTCCCCGCCGGCGCGCAGCACGGTGCGGGCACCCTCCGGGAACCGGCCGACGTCGAGACCGACCGTGGCGAAGACCGTGTCGGCCGTGGCGTCGTCCAGGTCGGGGCGGCGGTAGCGCAGCGCGCGCCGCAGGGTCCCCCGCTCGAACACGGCACCCCGGGCCGCGAGCCCCACGAGGGCACGGCCGTCCGACGGCGCGACGGCTCGGACGTTCCGTCCGTCCACCCAGAGCTCGTCGACGGCGCCGGCCGGCGGGAGGTCGAGGCCCGTCACGCGCCGCATCAGCCGCAACGGCGCCTCCGGGTCGGCGCCGGTCAGCCGGATCCGATCCCCGGGGCCCGCCTGCAGCGGAGCGGAGTCCGGCACGAGTCCCGGCACCACGAGGTGCACCCGGCCGGGCACGTCCGCGCCGTCGGGCAGGTCGGCCGAGGCCGCCACCGTACCGGCGCGCTCGTGCTCGGCCCGCCGGCGGGCGGCGTCCGCCAGGGCTGGGACAAGGACAGCGCGGGCGGCCAGGTAGGTCTGCCGGTACTCGACGATGCGGCCGAGGTCGACGATCGGCGTCGACGCGAGCCCGGCCATGGCCATCGCGGCCACCGTGACGGCCGGGTCCAGGCCGCGCACCACGCCGACGGCGGCGACGGCGAGCGTCGCCAGCAGCGCCGCGACGGTTCCCCCGGCCCGGAGCGCCCCGACGGTCACCGAACGGTCCACGGCGCGGTCGACGACGTCGGCGGACGCGGAGTCGATGTGTCCCAGCTCCCGGCCGGCGCCGTGCGCGGCGATGATGCCCTGCGAGGCGCCGACGGTGTCCGCGATGCGGGTGGCCATGCGCCCGCGGGCCTGGCGCAGCCGCCGTGACTTCAGGTACGCCGTGCGCGCCCACGGCACCATGGCGGCGGCCAGGACACCCAGCGGGAGCAGGAAGCCGAGGCCGAGGAACGGGTCGAGCACCGTGAGCCCGATCGCGGACCCGGCGATCAGCGGGATGCCGGACATCAGCGGCGCCACCCCCTGCGACACCCAGTTGCGCACGCTCGCGAGGTCGTTGGTCGTGCGAGCCACCGTGATGCCGAGGTGGGTCCGGCCGCCCGGCGTCAGCTCGGACTCGACCAGCTCGCGGCGCAGCTCGCGCACGTAGTCCTGACCGAGGCGTTCCGCGGCGATCCGCTCCTCGACGCGCAGCCCGCCGACGGCGACGGCGGTCGCCACGATGCTGACGACCGCCACGACGATCGGCCACGCGCTGCCCGGGCGGAGCTGCGTCAGCGCCCACGCCCCGACCGCGCCGAGGGCACCCTGCCCGAGCCCGAGGGCCACGAGCCCGGCCACCCAGGACCGCCGTGCACCGACGAAGACCCGCGGCAGGGCACCGGGCTCAGGCGACCGCATGACCGTCCTCGACCGGCCCGAGGCCGACCTCGCCGACCGCACCCAGCGGGCCGGCAGCCGGCCGGCCCGGGCCCGGGAGCGCCATGCCCTCCGGAGCAAGCCCCGCCGCGGCCAGCGCCACGTCGGGCAGGCGCAGGTCATAGGTGGGCACCACGTCCACGTCGAGCGCCGCCCGGGCCTCCGCCACCGCGAGCGGGGAGGCCGTGAGCACGCCCGACACCACGGACGGCGCGCAGCCGAGCGTGCGCAGCGCCGCGACGCCGCCGCTCGCCCCGAGCGCGTCCCCCGCGGCGAAGACGACCCGGTCGACCACCGTGCGGAACGCGTCGTCGGTGAGCAGGCGGCGCGTGTCGCCCTGGTACACGCCGTCGGCGACCTCGACGAGCACGACGTCGGGCGCACCGTGCGCCGCGGGCTCGGCCAGCAGGCCGACCATGGTCGCGAAGACGTCGCGGACCTCCTCGAACGGCAGGCCGAACGTGCTGGGCCGGCCGAGGTCGGTGAAGTCGACCACCCGGTGGGCGCCCGCGTCGACGAAGTGGTTCGCGTCGTTGCCCGCGCCGGTGCCCGTGGCCTTGCCCGCGTGGACGGTGAGCCCTGCCGCGGCGAGCCCGTGGGCCAGGCAGGCCAGGGTGGTCGACTTGCCGGAGTTCATCGACGTGCCGACGACGGCGACCACCGGCACCCGGGTCGCAGCGCCCCGCACGGCCGGGGCGGGGCGCACGGTGTGCGGGGCGAGGTCCGTGAGGTTGACCACCCCGTCCACCGTGGACAGCAGCCCGACCGGCTCGATCACGGTGGCGTCCTTGACGTCGGCGTGCTGGTCGATCACGCGCGAGGCGAGCCCCCCGGCCGCGGCGAGGTGGCACGGCCCCAGGTCCTCGGGCAGGAGTGCCAGGAACTGGTCGGCGGCGTAGCGCGAGCCGTAGGCCACCACGATCTCGTCGCCCTCGAACAGGATCTGGCGGCGGGAGACCGGGGACTCCAGGCGCCGGTGCTGGCCGATCGTCACGACCCGGGCCAGGACGACGTCGCCCGGCCGCGGCGCCCGCGCCGGGTCACGGACCAGTCCGAAGGCCGCCGGGTCCCGCTCGATCGCCGCCGCCACGAACCGCGTGGAGTACGCCTTCTTCGCCCGCAGCAGCCGGGACGCGAGCGGCTCGGGGGCACGAGCCGGCACGTCGGCGGCATCCACCCGGAGCGGTACGGCGACGATGCGCGGCGCGTCGTCGCGCAGGGCCGGGGACGTGTCGAGAATGCTCATGGCAGCCACGCTTTCTGGTCGAGGACGGGTGGTGCGATGTCGTCACTCAACTGGACCGCCGTGAACAGGCGATGAGACCGGGATGAAAGGTCTCTCATGTGGCCCGGATCAGCGCGGTGACCAGGTCCCCGAGCCCGCCGGGACCAGCTCGATCCAGGTGTTTCCCGGGTCGAGCTCCGCCTCCTTGCCGTTCCGGGTCCGCAGCACGATCGGGGAGCCGTGGTCCTTCTTGGACCAGCGGACCGTGATGCTGTGGCCCATCGAGACCAGCGTGCCGAGGCCCCCGCTGGCGGCCAGCCGGTGCTCGGGCACGGGGGCGCCGGTGGGGTCCACGAAGTTCGTGTTGAACACCTCGGTGGACAGCACCAGGACGTTCCGCGCGGTGTGCCGCCTGCCGTCGGCGGCCACCGACGGCACCGAGCCCTCGCTGCGCAGGTAGCGCTCCCGCTCCGCGTCCCACGTCCAGACCGTGCGCTGAGCCGGGGACAGTCGCACGTCCACCGTGGGCGCCGGCTTCCCGGCCCGTGGGGCGGTGCCCTGGCCCAGCTTGCGCGCGTACCGGAACTGCGGGGGCGGCGGACTGGTCCGGCGGTCGTCCGCCTGCGCCGCGAACGTCGCCACGTTCCCGATCACGTTGTGCGGCGCGACCCGCGCGGGATCCCGGACGAAGCCCGGGTCGCCGTCGTCGTTGATCAGGGTCTGCGTGCCGTACCGCTGCACCGCCGCGATGAACGGGCCCTGGCCGCCGGAGAACGCCAGGATGCCGTCCAGCGGCGCCACGATCGCCGGGTCCATGGGACGCACCGAGCGCACCGGCTCCACGACGGCGGGAAGCTTCGAGTGGTAGGTCGCCACGAACCGGGTGATGCCGCCCTCCACGACCTCCTCCCAGACGATGTCGGCCTCCGTGAGCCCGCGCTGCGGCCGGGCCTGCACCGAGTTCTCGACCTTCACCGACACCGCCGGGCGGTCCGCCACCTTCTCGGTGGGCGCCCCGGTGAGCGGCCACACGATCGGCACGTCCGGCTCCGGCGGCCGGTCGCGGTCGCCGCGTACCGGGGCGTCGACCGTCGCGGTGGGCGTGGGCAGGGGTTCCTCGGGGGCACCGAGGCCGCATCCCGCCAGCACCAGCCCGACCGCCAGCGCCGCGCCCGTGGCCTGCGCGGCCGTCGTCCAGCGGGTCGTCATCGGCACTCCTTAGCGACCGTCCGCACCCGGGCCCGCCCCAGGTGTGGCGCACACCTTACAGATCCGGCGGCCGCCGCCCCGAGGCGGCGCGCTTACCCTCGTGAGGTGCCCTCGAACGACCCTCTGCCCGCTGCCTCGACCACTGTCCCACCAGTGTCCGCCGCCCCGCCGGCCGACGCAGGCGGGGCGACGTCGCCGGCCGCCGTCGTGGACGCCGTCCGGACCGCCCTCGACGGCGGTCCGGCGTACGCGCCGCAACCCCGGGCCTCCGCCGCCGCGCCGCCGCCCGGCACCGCCCTGGTGCTGCGGACCTCGGGTTCCACGGGCGAGCCCCGCGAGGTCGCACTGAGCGCGGTGGCGATGCGCGCCTCGGCGGAGGCGACCCACGAGCGGCTCGGCGGCCCCGGGCGGTGGCTGCTGGTGCTCCCGCCCACGCACGTGGCCGGGGTCCAGGTGGTCACGCGCTCCGTCGTGGCGGGCACCGAGGTCCGCGCCGACACGTCCGACCACTTCACGCCGGCGGCCTTCGCGTCCCTGGCCCAGGAGTTCCTGGACACAGCGGATGCGGCGGCCGGCGCCCGGGCCTACGTCTCGGTCGTGCCCACCCAGCTGCACCGGCTCGTGGCCGCGGCCGACGCCGGCGACGCGGCCGGCCTGCGGGCCCTCGCCCGGTTCGACGCCGTCCTCGTGGGCGGCGCCGCGACACCCGCACCGCTCCTGGAGCGGGCCCGTGCCGCCGGCGTCCGCGTGGTCACCACCTACGGCATGTCCGAGACCAGCGGTGGCTGCGTCTACGACGGCGTCCCGCTCCCCGGCGTGCGCGTCCGCCTGTCCGGCACGACCACCGGCACGACACCGACCACCCCCGGCGCGGGCCCGGAGGAGCACACCGCGACGGGCGTGATCGAGCTGTCCGGCCCGGTGCTCGCCGAGGGCTACGTAGGCGACCCCGCCGCTACGGCCGCCACCTTCCGCGCCGACCCCGACGGCACCCGCTGGTTCCGCACCTCCGACCTCGGCCGCCTCGACGACGGCCGGCTCACGGTCCTGGGTCGGGCCGACGACGTCGTGGTCACCGGCGGCGTCAACGTCGCCCCGGCGGCCGTCGAGGAGGCGATCGCGGAGCACCTGGCCGCCCAGGGCACACCGGGCGAGGTCTGCGTCGTCGGGGTGCCCGACGCCGAGTGGGGCCAGGCGGTGGTCGCCGTCATCGCCCGTACCGGACCGCCGGCACGCCCCGGCGGCCTCGAGCTGGTCCCGTTCGGCGCGCCGCCGTCCGGCGCGGCTGCCCAGGGGTCCCGTACCGGCCCGGACGGCGCCCCGCCCGCGGCGGGCGAGGTGACCGACGGCGGCGGGCCGCTCGCCGGGCTGCGCGCCGCCGTCGGGCAGCGGCTCGGGGCGGCCGCCGCGCCGCGCCGGGCATACGTCACCGCGACCCTGCCCACGCGCGGGCCCGGCAAGATCGACCGGCGGGCCGTGCGCGACGCCGTCGTGCGGGCCGAGCGGGAACCCGTGCGACCATGACTTCGTTCCCCCGCCAGGACCGCGCACGCACCCGGTCCCGGTGCCACGGACCAGACATCCCCCACGAACGAAGGACACGCTGATGGCGACAGCCGCCGAGTGGATCTCCGGGGCGCGGCCCCGCACGCTGCCCGCGGCGGCGGCGCCCGTCATGGTGGGTACCGGCGCGGCGGCCCAGGTGGACGCCTCGGCATGGCTGCCCGCACTGCTCGCGCTCGGTGTGGCCCTCGCGCTGCAGGTCGGCGTCAACTACGCCAACGACTACTCCGACGGTGTGCGCGGCACCGACCTGGACCGCGTGGGCCCGATGCGGCTCACGGCCTCGGGCGCGGCGGCACCCGGCGCCGTGAAGCGGGCCGCGTTCGCCGCGTTCGGCGTGGCCGGTGTGCTCGGGCTGGCGCTCTGCGCGGTGTCCGGGCAGTGGTGGCTGCTCGCCGTGGGCGCGGTGTCCGTCGTCGCCGCCTGGTACTACACCGGCGGCAAGCAGCCGTACGGGTACCGGGGGCTGGGCGAGGTCGCGGTGTTCGTGTTCTTCGGGCTGGTGGCGGTGCTCGGCACCACCTACACGCAGGCGGGGATCATCACGTGGCCCGCGGTGCTCGGCGCCGTCGGGGTGGGCCTGATCGCCTGCGCGCTGCTCATGGTGAACAACCTGCGGGACATCCCCACCGACGTCCTGTCCGGCAAGCGCACCCTGGCGGTGCGCCTCGGCGACCACCGGGCCCGGCGCGCCTACGTCACGATGATCTGGGTCCCGGTGCTGCTCGGCGTGGTGTGCGCCTTCTGGGCGCCGTGGTCGCTCGTGGTGGTGCTGCTGCTCGGCCCGGCGGCGCTGCTGTCGGTCCCGGTGCTCGCCGGCGCCCGCGGCAAGCTGCTCGTGCCGGTGCTGGCCGGCACGGGCCTGTACGAACTGGGCTACGGGCTGCTGCTCTGGTTCGGCCTGTCGGTCTGACCGGCCCCGGTCTCCCGCGGGCCTGACCGGCCCCGGCGGGCCTGACCGGCCTCAGCGGTCGGTGCGGAGCTCCTCGTCGAGGCGCGCGTCCTCGTGGGCCGCGTCGACGTCGACCTTCGGTGCCGCGGCACGCTCGGCGGCGCGGCGCTCGGCACGGGCGGCGATCCAGCGGGTCGCGGCGTCCCGCGGCCCGGTGAGCGTCAGGTACGACACGGTCAGGGCGACCACCACGGCGACGATCGGGAGCAGCCAGCCCCGCAGCCCGGCCAGGTAGAGCCCGCCGAAGGCGACGCCGAACAGCGCGAGGCGGAGCAGGGTGTAGATCACGAGGGGCACTCACCCATGGTAGGCCGGGCGCGGGTCACACCTCGACGACGGCGGACCTCCGGGCCCGGAACAGGGCGAACGTCACGCCGCGGGCTCACCTGTCGCCGCAGGGCGGCCGTAGGCTGGGGGTATGGGACGCGTACTTCTGATCCTGGCCGTCGTCGGACTCGCGGTCTACGCCCTGGTCGATGTCTGGGGCTCCGAGGAGGACGAGCGCGGCGGCCTGCCCCGCTGGCTCTGGGTGCTGCTCATCGTGCTCCTGCCCCTGCTGGGGCCCATCTCGTGGATCGTGGTGCGGGTCTCTGCGCGCCGGTCGGGCGCGGGCCCGGCCTCGGGCCCCGGCGGCAGCCGCCCGACCCCGCCCCGCCCCGGGCCGCGCCGCCCGTCCGGCCCGGTGGCCCCGGACGACGACCCCGAGTTCCTCTGGCGCCTGGAGCAGGAGAAGCGCCGGCAGGAACGCGAGGCGCGGGGTCGCCAGGAGGCCAAGGACGACGACACCGAGAGCAGCTGACGCGCCGCAGGGCGCCCGGCACGGGAACGACAGACAGAGGGCGCCGATCCGGACCGGATCGGCGCCCTCTGTCGTCGGGCCCTCAGGACGCCGGGCTCACAGGCCCGAGTACGAGTGCTTGCCGTTGAAGATCAGGTTCACGCCCGTGAAGTTGAACAGCACGCACGCGTAGCCCGCCACGACGAACCAGGCCGCCCGGGTGCCGGACCAGCCGCGCGTCGTGCGCGCGTGCAGGTAGGCCGCGTAGACCACCCAGACGATGAAGCTCCAGACCTCCTTGGGGTCCCAGCCCCAGTAGCGGCCCCACGCGTCCTCGGCCCAGATGGCGCCGCCGATGAGCGTGAAGGTCCACAGCACGAAGGCCACCGAGTTCAGCCGGAACGAGAGCGACTCCAGCGCCACCGGCGTCGCGGTGTGGTCCAGCCAGCCCCAGCGGCGGCTGCCCAGCACGGGCGAGCCGTTGTCCCGGGCGTCGCGCAGGAGCTGGAGCACCGACGTCACGAACGCCACGGTGAAGATACCGGTCGCGACGATGGCGACACCCACGTGGATGACGAGCCAGTACTTCTGCAGCGCGGGCTGCACGCCCATGGCCTCGACGAAGAACTTCTCCTGCGCCAGCACGAGGAACAGCACGCTCAGGCCGGCCACGAACGCGCCGAGGTAGCGCACGTCGCGCCGGGTGTTGACGCCCGCGAAGACCGCGACCGCCACGAAGGTGCCGACCAGCGCGAACTCGTACATGTTGGCCCACGGCGTCCGGCCGGCCGCGATGCCGCGCAGCACGATCGCGACGAGCAGCAGGGCGGCGGCCAGCCAGGTCACGGACATCCCGACCCCGGCCAGCTTCCGGTTGGCCGGGACGGGGGCGGCCGGCTCGTCCGCCGGGACGGCGTCGGCGTCCGCCTCGTAGGGCGAGACGTCGCCGCCGGCCGCGACCGCCACGCGCTCCCGGGTCCTGGCCGCGTCCCGCGCGTCGACCCGCGCGCCCGACAGGCGCGACAGGTCCACGGAGAACGCGATCAGCGCGACCGCGAGCGCGGTCGCCGCGCCCCAGACGAGCAGCACGCTCAGGTTTGCCAGCTCCATGTTCAGTCCTTCTCCGATCCGGTCCGGTCGGGCGCGGCCGGCGTGACCGGCTCGTCCCCCGTCTCTGGCTGCTGCACGTTCCCGGGCACCGCCGCCAGCGCGCGGTCGACCTCGGCCTGCAGACCTGCGTCGTCGCCGCGGGCCAGGCCCGCCACCTCGACCACGGTAGCCCCGTCCGGCCCGGCGTACGCGCGCGCCCAGACCCGTCGCCGCGGCGTGAACAGCGAGACGGTCAGGCCCGCCAGCGCCAGCAGCGCGAAGACGAGCACGAACGTGAGCGACGGGTCGTGCCGCAGGTCCAGGGCCACGTAGCGCGGCAGGTCCTCGCCGAGGGTCAGCGTGCCGAGCCCGTCAGGGAGCTCGACGGTCTCGCCGGGGCGGGCCAGCACCTTGATGCGCTCGCCCTGCTCGTCGACGGCCGGGGTGAGCGAGGCGGTGTCGAGCTCGTACACGTTCTGCGGGGAGCCGTCGTCCAGGCCCAGGTCGCCCGTGTACACCTCGAGCACGAGCAGCGGGTCCACAGGCTGCGGGAACGCGGAGCGCGCCGACCCGTCCTCGTTGACCTCCGCGGTCGGCAGGAAGTACCCGACCAGCCCGATCTGGTCGAGCCCCGGCGACACGTCGGGCACCTTCACCACCCCGCGGGAGGTGTACATCGTGTCCTCGGGGATGAAGGTGACGCGTCCGGCGAAGGCGACCTCGCCCTCGGCGTCGTGCACGGTGATCTCCGGGGCGAAGCCGTTGCCCTGCAGGTAGATCTTGGCGCCGTCGACGACGATCGGGTGGTTCACCTTGATCTGCTCGCCGCGCTGCTCGCCCGACGGCTCGGTCACGGTGACGTGCGCCGTGAAGTCGCGGGCCTGGGCGAAGGCGACCGTGTCGCTCGCGAACTCCGACTCGAACTCGTCGAGCGTCATCGCGAAGGGGACGAGCGACTCCGGCCGGAACCAGGAGCCCTTCTCGAACGTGTCGTAGTCGACCACGGCGTTGGCGAACCCACGCCCCTCGGTGACGATGGCCTGGCCGCGGTAGTGCAGCATCTGGCCCGTCGCGACGGACACCAGCAGGCCCACGAGGGCCAGGTGGAACACGAGGTTCCCGGTCTCGCGCAGGTAGCCGCGCTCGGCGCTCACGGTCTGCGCCGCGGGAGGTGCCTTCGGTCGCTCTCGCCCTGCGCTCGCAAGCTCGCTCCGGCCGGACGCTCCGCGCCCCCGCGCCGTCTCCTCGGCCCGGTCCACCCGGAAGGTGGGCAGCCAGGAGATCGTGCCGCGCAGGCGGGCGGCGACGGCGTCGGCCACCTCCTGGGGCGTGGCGTCGGTGGTCGCGGTGGCCTGGGCCGGGAACCGGGCGAACCGGGACGGCACGCGCGGCGGTCGCCCGCGCAGGGCGCGCCAGTGCGTCGCGGAGCGCGGCAGGATGCAGCCCACGAGGGACACGAACAGCAGGATGTAGATCGCGGAGAACCAGACCGACGAGTAGACGTCGAAGAACCCGGCCCGGTCGAGCCACTCCCCCGCGGTCGGGTGGTCGGCGAGGTACTCGATGACGCCGGCCGCGTCCTGGTTGCGCTGCGGCAGCACGGACCCGGGCACGGCGGCCACCGCGAGCAGCATGAGCAGCATGAGCGCCACCCGCATGGAGGTGAGCTGCCGCCACATCCAGCGCAGCGTGCCCACGAGGCCCAGCGTGGGCGCGGTGGGCCGGCCGGGCTTCTGCGGCTTCTCGTCGGACGCCGGCGCGCCCTGCGTGAACTCGTCCGCGATGCCCTCGGGGACGTAGGACTCCTGCCTGGTGCGGTCGGCCATCAGAGCACCGTCTCGAATCCGCCGATCCAGAGCTGCATGGCCCCGGTGATCCGCGTCCACAGCCCCGTGACCAGCAGCAGCCCCACCAGGACGAGCAGCCCGCCGCCGATCCGCAGCGCCGCGAGGCGGTGCCGGCGCAGGAAGTCGAGCATGCGCTCCGAGCTCTGCAGGCCCAGCGCGACGAGCAGGAAGGGGACCCCGAGGCCGAGGCAGTAGGCCACGCCGAGCAGGGCCCCGCGGCCGGCGGACGCCTCGTCGATCGCGAGCACCTGGATGGCGCCGAGCGTCGGGCCGATGCAGGGCGTCCAGCCCAGGCCGAACACGATGCCGAGCAGGGGCGCACCCCACAGGCCGGTGCGCGGCGTCACGTGGAACCGCGCCTCGCGCTGGAGGAAGGGCACGGCGCCGAGGAAGCCGAGGCCGAGCAGGATCACGACGGCCCCGAGCACGCGCATGATCACGTCCTCCCAGCGCACCAGGAACACGCCCAGACCGCCGAACGCCGCCCCGAACGAGACGAACACGGCGGTGAAGCCGAGCACGAACAGCGCCACGCCGCCGACGACCCGGCCGCGCGCCGGCTTGGTCCGCGTGGTCACGAGCCCGGGGGTGGTCCCGGCCGACGCCGCGGCCATGCTGCTCACGTACCCGACGTAGCCCGGCACGAGGGGCAGCACGCACGGCGAGGCGAACGACACGAGACCCGCCAGGATCGCCACGGGCACCGCCAGCAGCAGGGACCCGCTGAACGCGGTGCTGGCGAGTCCGTCGCCGACGGCGGTCGCGATCGAGCCGGGCAGCATCAGGCGGCCTCCGCCAGGACCTCGTCGATGAGCGCCTCCAGGGTGGACCCCTCGGCCAGGCCGATGACGCGGGCGGCCACCTTGCCGTCCTGGTCCAGCACCACGGTGGTCGGCACGGCCTGCAGGGGCACGACGCCGGTCAGCCCGGCGATCACCGTGCCGGAGCGGTCCTCGATGCTCGGGTAGGGCACCTCGAACGTGCGCTGGAACGCCTGGGCGGCGCCGGCGTCGTCCTCCGTGTTGATGCCGACGAACTGCACGCCGTCCTTGGAGGTGGCGAGGTCCACCAGGTCGGGCGCCTCGGCGCGGCACGGCGCGCAGGAGGCGTACCAGGTGTTCACGACGACGACGTCGCCTGCCCAGTCGGACGTGTCCACCTCGTTGCCCTCGAAGTCCGTGCCCACGACGGCGACGGGCCCCTTGCGCTCCCCGGCGTCGTACGTCTGCACGGACCCGTCGCCGGAGACGTAGCCCTGCCCGACGACGTCGCCCGCGCCGGAGTCCTCGGGCGCGCACGCCGTGAGGGCCGCCACCAGGCCGACGACGATGCCGACGGCCACCACCCACTGCACGACCTTGAAGGTCTTCCCTCGCATCACGCGCCGGCGACCTTGCTCGCGCCGTCGTAGAGCTCCGCGGCGGGTTCCGTGTAGTGCAGGCCCACGAACCGGTCGTCCTCGAAGTGCAGGGACGTCAGGGAGGCGAGGTTGCACTGCCGGTTGCGCGGGTCGTGCCAGAGGGTGCCGCCCTCGAACGAGCGGCGCGTGAGCCAGACGGGGAGCTGGTGGCTGACCAGCACGATCTCGTGGCCCTCGGCCACGCGGCGGGCGTCCTCGACGGCGGCGCGCATGCGCTGGACCTGCTCCGTGTACGGCTCGCCCCACGACGGGCGGAACGGGTTCCACATGTGCGGCCAGTTGCGCGGGTCCTTGAGCGCCCCGCCGCCCCCGCCGACGCGGAGGCCCTCGAAGCGGTTGCCGGCCTCGATGATGCGGTCGTCCGTGGCGAGCTCCAGGCCGAAGCCCTGGGCCACCGGTGTGGCGGTCTCCTGCGCGCGCTGCAGTGGCGACGCGACCACCCGGACCACGTCGTGGCCACCGCTGGTGAGGTGGTCGGCGACGATCTTGGCCATCGCCTGGCCGCGGTCGGAGAGGCGGTAGCCAGGCAGACGCCCGTACAGGATGCCGTCGGGGTTGTGCACCTCGCCGTGGCGCAGCAGGTGGACCGTCGTGGAGACCATGGCGCCCAGTCTCGCACCCGAGCCTGGGTGCCCGTGACCTCCAGCGGGTGTGGATTACGTCATCTCGCGCCGATCCAGGGATGCCGACCTACTGTCAGCAACAAGTTTCACGGTGGTCTTCACCATGAAACCGCCCGACATGAGCAAGGGGGTCTCACCATGACGGAGACAGCATCACCCGCGATGTACGCACGGCTCCTCGCCGAGGCGCTGGGTACCTTCGTCCTCGTCCTCGGCGGCTGCGGTACCGCCGTCTTCGCCGCCAACTTCCCGGACGCCGAGACGAACACCGTGGGGGTCGGCTTCCTGGGCGTCGCCCTGGCCTTCGGCCTCACCGTCGTCGTCGGTGCGTTCGCCCTGGGGCCGATCTCGGGCGGGCACTTCAACCCGGCCGTCACCCTGGGCCTGGCGGCCGCCGGACGGTTCTCCTGGAGCGACGTCGGCGGGTACGTCGTGGCGCAGCTCGTGGGCGGTGCGCTCGGGTCGAGCGTGCTGGCGCTGATCGCGGCCGGCGGGCCCGACGGGTACTTCGAGGCCGCCCGGGAGTCCGGGTTCGCGGCGAACGGGTTCGGCGAGCACTCGCCGGACGGGTTCGGCCTGGGCTCGGCGGCCCTGACCGAGACGGTCCTCACCGCGGTCTTCCTCTTCGTCATCCTCGGCACCACGGCCCGGGTGGCCGCCCCCGGGTTCGCGCCGCTGGCGATCGGCCTCACGCTGACCCTGATCCACCTGGTCTCGATCCCGGTCACCAACACCTCGGTGAACCCGGCCCGCTCGGTGGCGACCGCCATCTACGCCGGGGGCTGGGCGTGGGGCCAGCTCTGGGTGTTCCTCGTGTTCCCGATCCTCGGCGGCCTGATCGCGGGCTTCGCCTACCGCCCGATGTTCGGCCGCGCGATCACAGCCTGACGTCGCACCACGTCACCGGCCCGGCGTCCTCGGCGTGCCGAGCCGGTCAGGTGGTCGCACCACCGGCCGGCTCGGCGCGCTCGGTGCGCCGGGCCGGCCCGCCCGTCAGTCGCAGTGGGCCGCCAGGCCCTCCTCCGTACCGCCTGCGTCCTTCGACGACGCCGCGACCTTGGCCATGATCCGCCCCAGCATCGCGAACTCCTCCGGCTCCAGCGCCTCGACCATGATCCGGCGCACCGCGGCCACGTGGCCGGGGGCGGCGACCACCAGGGCCGCGTAGCCGTTGTCGGTCATGGTGCAGTTCACGCCGCGTCGGTCGCCCTCCGCAGCCCGCCGCTCCACCAGGCCCCGGGCCTCCATCCGGGCCACGGTGTGCGTGAGCCGGCTGCGCGACAGCACGAGCCCGTCCGCGAGCGTCGACATCCGCATGGTGCGGTCCGGTGCCTCCGAGAGCTGGACCAGCAGGCTGTACTCCCCGAGCGAGAGGGTGAGGGTCCGGTCGTGGACCGAGCTCAGGGCCTCCACGAAGCGCGCGGTGCCCTCCAGGTAGTGCCGCCAGGATCCCTGCTGTTCCTCGGACAACCAGATGTCGCGCCCCTCGACGGTCTGCGCCGCCATGTCACCACCGCCTTCGTGCGAACCGAGCCCCTCTGGGAATACGTTACGGGAACCGCTATGTTGGACGGGATCGTGAGTAGTTGATCCCTCAACTATCCACCCAAACCGCCACATCACCAAGGAGTTCCCCCTCATGGCCACCCCGCTCCCCGCTGGTCTCACCGCCGGCACGTACGAGATCGACCCCTCCCACACCGCTGCTTCCTTCTCCGTCCGTCACGCCGGGATCGCGAAGGTGCGCGGCAGCATCGCGGTCACCTCGGGCACCATCACGGTGGGCGAGGACCTGGAGTCGTCGAGCGTCACCGCCGAGCTGGACGCGGCCTCCGTGAGCACCGGCGACGCCGGTCGCGACGGCCACCTGAAGAGCGCGGACTTCTGGCACGCCGACGAGAAGCCGACCTGGACCTTCACCTCCACGGGCATCCGTGCCGACGGCGACGACTACGTCATCTCCGGTGACCTCACCATCAACGGGATCACCAAGGGCGTCGAGCTGGAGACCGAGTTCACCGGCACCGCCAAGGACCCGTTCGGCAACGTGCGCGCCGGCTTCGAGGCCAACCTCGAGGTCAACCGCAAGGACTTCGGCCTCACGTGGAACGCCACGCTGGAGACCGGCGGCTTCCTGGTGGGCGACAAGGTCAAGATCACGCTGGACGTCAGCGCCATCGCCAAGGGCTGACCCCTCCCCGCAGCACGGCGCGTGTCCCGGACGCCCGCCCCGCCTCGGCACCCCCCCGGTGCCCGGCAGGGCGGGCGTCCGTGCGTCGCGAGCCGGGCATCCCAGCCCAGTGCGCTTCTACCCAGCGATTGCGCCCGGAATCGCTGCTCTGGTGGGCGCAATCGCTGGGTAGAGGCGCACTTCACGCCGGCACGCCGGCGCCGGTCACAGCGCGGCTGCGCGCGCCGCCGCGTGGAAGGCCAGGATCTGCAGCTCGCCGCCGACGTCGACCGAGCGCACCACGACGTCGTCCGGCACCTGGAGCGCGACGGGCGCGAAGCTCAGGATCTCGCGCACACCCGCGCCGACGACGGCGTCGGCCACGTCCTGCGCCACGTGGCCTGGCAGGGCGAGGACCACCATCGACACCCGCTCCCGCTCGATGACGCCGGCCACGTCCCGGACGTGCTCGACCGTGACGCCGGCCACGTCGGTGCCCACGACGTCGGGCGACGCGTCGAGCAGGGCCACCACCTGGAAGCCGCGCGTCGCGTACCCGGAGTAGTTCGCCAGGGCGTGCCCCAGGTTGCCGATGCCGACGATCGCGAGCCGGTGCTCCGTCTCGAGCCCGAGGGCGACGGTGATGTACGAGGCGAGCGACTCGACGTCGTACCCGACGCCGCGCGTGCCGAACGAACCCAGGTACGACAGGTCCTTGCGCAGCTGCGCGGAGCTCACGCCCGACCGCTCCGCGAGCTCCGTCGAGGACGTGAGATCCACCCCCTCGGCCGCGAGGTCGCGCAGGGCGCGCAGGTAGTAGGGCAGGCGCCCCACGGTCGCCGCCGGAACTGTGCCGTCACTGAGCTCGACCACGTGCTGCTCCCCTCCCCGCAACCACTGTGTCGCGGGCGTACGCACACACTGCCGGGACGATCATGCCAGGAGGCGGGCCAGGCGCGCACCGTCCACGCGCCAGAATCCTTGCTGGACCCCGTCCACCTCGACCACGGGGACGTACTCCCCGTACTTGTCCCGCAGTGCGGGCGCGCTGTCGATGTCGACCTCGCGCCACTGGACCCCCGCACCCTCGCACACCTGGACGACGACGGCACGCGCGTCCTCGCACAGATGGCACGCGTCGCGGGTGTAGAGGACGACCCGGGGTTCGGCAGGAGCTGTCACGCCCCGAGGTTACGTCACGCGGGGACCCGCGAGCGGTCGGTGTCCGGGAGCCGTCCGTCCGCCCAGCGCACCCCCCAGGCGAGCGCGAGGAAGACGACGGCCACGCCCGCGGAGTTGATCAGCGCCCCGGCGTAGCCCAGCTCGGTCACGTCCAGGAAGGGATACGGGTACCAGCCCGTCGCCGCACCCCGGACGAACGTGTAGACCAGCCACGCGATCGGGTAGACCACCGACCACCACACGGTCCGCGCGGTCACGCGCGGGCGCGGCCCCACCAGCACCCAGGCGACGACCGCAAGCACCGGCGACAGGACGTGCAGCATCATGTTCGACACCATGCCGGCCGCCGTCAGGTCCACGAGGCCGCGCAGCACCGTGTTGTAGACGATGCCGGTGACCGCGATGCACAGCAGCGCGTCCAGCCGGAGCACCCGGAACACCGGCCCGTCCCGGCGCGGGTCGAGCGCGAGGGCCAGCGACACACCGCCGATCAGCAGGTTGGACTGGATCGTGAAGTAGCTGAACAGCCGCACGATGCGCTCGGCGTGGGTCGGCGCGGTACCGGGGCCGCCGGTGAGCGCCACGACGAGCTCGATGACGAAGCCGCCGAGCGCGAGCAGGGCCACCAGCAGGTGGAGGACCCGGGCGAAGGGGGCCTGCTCGGACAGGGCGTTCCGGTAGGTCACCCCCTGGTTCTACCAGTGCTCCGGGGCGGGCGCCCGGCGAGGACTTGCGGCACGTGTCACGCGGATAGAGTGACCTCCATGCCGTCGACGCACCCCTCGTCCGCCACCGCGGCGTTCTTCGACGTCGACAACACGATCATCCGCGGAGCGAGCGCCTTCCACATCGCCAAGTCCGCGTACCAGCGCAAGTTCTTCGGCACCCGCGACATCCTCAAGTTCGCCCTGGTCCAGGCCCGCTACCTGCTCTGGGGCGAGAACAAGGAGGAGATCGACCAGGTGCGCGACCGCGCCCTCTCGCTCATCGCGGGGCGCAGCGTCGCGGAGATCGCCACCCTGGGCGAGGAGGTGTGGGACGCCGTCCTGTCGCTGCGGATCTACCCCGGCACGCGCCGGCTGCTCGACGAGCACATCGCGGCCGGCCACCAGGTGTGGCTCATCACCGCCACGCCCGTGGAGATCGCGCAGCTCATCGCCCGCCGGCTCGGTGCGACCGGGGCCCTGGGCACGGTCGCCGAGCACAAGGACGGCTTCTACACGGGCCGGCTCAAGGGCGACCTCATGCACGGGCAGGCCAAGGCCGACGCCATCGTCGAGCTCGCCGAGGTGAACGACATCGACCTCGACGAGAGCTACGCCTACGGCGACTCGCTGAACGACCTGCCGATGATGCGCGTCGTGGGACACCCGTGCCCCATCAACCCGGACCTCCGGCTGCGCCGGCACGCGCAGGAGGTGGGCTGGCCCATCCGGGAGTTCCGCGGCCGCTCCCAGCGCGCGGCGGGCCGCGGCGTGCGGACGGCCTCCTGGGCGGGTGCCGCGTGGGTGCTCGGCCTGGTGCTCCGCGCGGCCCGGCGCCGGCTGCGCGGTCACTGACGACCGGCGCCGGGCGCAGGGGTAGTTGCGGTATCCGGCCGCTTTCCGCCACCAGGTCCGCGTTCACCGTCCCGGCGCCTCAGGCACGACGAAGGCCCGGCCCCAAGGGGCCGGGCCTGGTCTTCACGCGCCCGGGGGCGCGTGGGTCACTTCTTGTTGCGGCGCTGGTGGCGCGTCTTGCGAAGCAGCTTGCGGTGCTTCTTCTTGGCCATACGCTTGCGGCGCTTCTTGATGACGGAGCCCATAGGTCCTCGCAATGTTCGATCGGTCGGCGGCGGCCCGACGACGGGCCGCTCGGCGAAATGGTCCACGGTTGGTCCGGGACAGTGACGCCAGAGTGACGATGGCCGACCAACACGAAAAGTAGTCCGTGCCTAGGTTACCCGCTCTGCCGCGCGGCCCGTAATCGAGCCTGTGTGAGATGCCACGCGCGGTGGTCAGGGCCGCGCCGCGAACCGCTCCAGCAGATCGGCGTGCCCCGAGCAGACCAGCAGGTCGTTGGCGGAGATCCGCGTCTCCGGCGTCGCGTAGACGAACTCCGCGCCCGGCGACTTCACGCCGATCACCGTGATGCCGTAGCGCTTGCGGATGTTCGACTGCGCGAGCGTGAAGCCCTGCGCCTCCTTCGGCGGGCGCATCTTCACGATGGTGAACCCGTCCTCGACCTCGATGTAGTCGAGCAGCTTGCCGCTGACCAGGTGGGCGACGCGCTTGCCGGCGTCGGCCTCCGGGTAGACCACGTGGTGGGCGCCGATGCGGGTCAGGATGCGGCCGTGCTCCGCGGAGATCGCCTTGGCCCAGATCTGGGGTGTGCCCAGGTCGACGAGGTTGCCCGTGATCAGCACGGACGCCTCCAGCGACGAGCCCACGCCGACCACCGCGACGCCGAAGTCCCGCGCGCCGAGCTGCTCCAGGGCCTCCGGGTTGGACGCGTCGGCCTCCACGAGCGGCAGCCGGCCGGACCATTGGGCCACCAGCACCGGGTCCTGCTCCACGGCGAGCACGTCCTGCCCCAGGCGGTCCAGGGTGGCACCGATCGCCGACCCGAACCGGCCCAGGCCGATCACCAGCACACCCGCATCCCGATCGGGCTTCTTCTCCGGCACGGTCTTCCTCTCTGGCCACTTGTCAGACGTCCAGGCCACCCTAGTGACCGGTACCGCGCCCCGAGGCCTCAGCCGATGATCGGGCGCTCCTCGGGGAAGCGTACGATGCGCCGCCGGTCGCGGAGCGCCAGCACGGCCACGACGGTCACGGCGCCGGTCCGCCCCACGAACATGAGCAGCGCCAGGACGTACTTGCCGGCGTCGGGCAGGTCGTGCGTGATGCCCGTGCTCAGCCCGACGGTCGCGAACGCGGAGAGCACCTCGAACAGGACCCGGGACAGCGGCAGGTCGGTGACCTGGAGCAGCGCGACGCACGAGACCAGCACGATGCTGGCGCCGGTGAACACGACGGCGATCGACAGGCGCAGCACGTCG
Source organism: Promicromonospora sp. NPDC050880 (assembly GCF_044456525.1). NCBI lineage: Bacteria > Bacillati > Actinomycetota > Actinomycetes > Micrococcales > Promicromonosporaceae > Promicromonospora > Promicromonospora sp. NPDC050880. Next base: position 293,640 of record NZ_JBITFV010000004.1, on the reverse strand, counting down.
CGCGGGATGCGGCGGCCGAACGCCTCGATGTCCCGGTCGCCGCGCGCCTCCGCGACGATCGCGAGCAGCATGACGGCGAGCGTGGTCACCTTGATGCCCCCCGCGGTCGACGCCGACCCGCCGCCCACGAACATCAGCGCGTCCTGGATGAGCCAGCTCGACTCGTGCATCGCGCCGACGTCGACCGTGCTGAAGCCGCCCGACCGCGGCATGATCCCCGCGAAGACCGCTGCCAGCAGCTTGTCCCCGAGGCTCAGCGGCCCGAACGTCTCGTCGTTGGACCACTCCAGGACCAGCAGCAGCAGCGCGCCGACCACGAACAGCACGCCGCTGGTGACGATGGTCAGCTTGCTGTGCAGCGAGAGCCGCTTGGTCCAGCCGTGCCAGCGCTGGCCGGGCCGCGGCAGCGACCGCTGGATGTTCAGGATCACCGGGAAGCCGAGCGCGCCGATGAACACGCCGAGGGCGATCGGCAGCACCAGCGTCCAGTCGCCGACGTGCGGCATCAGGCCCTCGGTGGTGGGCACGAAGCCCGCGTTGTTGAACGACGAGACGCCGTAGAACAGCGCGTGCCAGGCCGCGGTGCCCACGTTGTCCTCGATGACCACCAGCCGAGGGAACAGGAGTACCGCGATCGACAGCTCGAGCGTGGTCGCCGTGATGATGATGACCCGGACCAGCGAACCGACGTCCCCCAGGCGGCTCGTCTTGGTCTCGGACGCCGTGAGCAGCTTCTGCGTCAGCCCGATCTTGCGCGACACGATCATGCCGAGCAGAGAGGCGACGGTCATGATGCCGAACCCGCCGATCTTGATGCCGGCGAGGATCACGATCTGCCCGTACAGGGACCAGTAGGTCGCGGTGTCCTGCACCACGAGCCCCGTGACGCACACGGCCGAGACGGCCGTGAACAGCGCGTCGACCAGCCGCGCCCCCTCGCCGTCGGCGGTCGCGAAGGGCACCATCAGGAGCGCCACGAACAGGGCGATCACGCAGGCGAAGACGGTGACGGCCAGCCGGGCCGGGGCCCGGAACGCGAGCTCGTCGACCAGCTCCCGGAGGCCGAACAGCCTGTGCCGCAAGCTCGGCATCCGCCCCTGCTCCCCTCCGTGCACACATCCTGGCGATCGACGCCCTACTCTGCCACGACACGGGTTCGCTGGCCGCTTTCCAGGGCTCGTGGTGCCCGGGCGGCGCCTCACAGCCAGATGCCGGGCCGCGCAGCTGCCCGCCGCCCCGGTCCGTTACCGTGGGCGGGTGCACCTCGCCCGGCTGGTCTGGAGTCCGCGACTCCTCGAGTACGACTTCGGCCCCGGGCACCCCATGTCTCCTGCCCGGCTCGACCTGACGATGCGGCTGATCGAGGCGCTCGGTCTGCTGGAGGAGCCCGCACTGGAGGTGGCGGACGCCGAGCCCGCGAGCGACGCCCTCATCGAGACGGTGCACGACGCCGACTACGTGGCCGCCGTCCGGCGCGCGGGAACCACGCTGGAGCCCGACCTCGCACGCGGCCTGGGCACCGACGACGACCCGCTGTTCCTCGGGATGCACGAGGCCGCGGCGCGTCAGCTCGGCGGGTCCGTCGCCCTCGCGGACGCCGTCTGGTCCGGCGAGATCTCGCACGGTGTGAACGTCGCGGGTGGCATGCACCATGCGATGCCGGGCGCGGCGTCGGGCTTCTGCGTCTACAACGACGCCGCCGCGGCGATCCGGCGACTGCTGGACCGCGGTGCGGAGCGGGTCGCCTACCTGGACTTCGACGCGCACCACGGCGACGGCGTCGAGGCGATCTTCTGGGACGACCCGCGCGTGCTGACCGTCTCGATCCACGAGGACGGCCGCACCCTGTTCCCCGGCACGGGGGCGTCGGCCGACGTGGGCCCGCCCGGGCCCGCCGAGGGGACGGCCGTCAACCTGCCGGTCCCGGCGCGCACCTCGGGCGCCGCCTGGCTCCGGGCCGTCGACGCCGTGGTACCCGCCCTGGTCCGTGAGCACCGCCCACAGGCGATCGTCTCCCAGCACGGCTGCGACGCCCACGGTCGCGACCCGCTCTCGAACCTCGACGTCTCGGTGGATGCGCAGACCACCGCACAGCAGTGGGCGCACGCGCTCGCGCACGAGCACGCCGACGGCCGCTGGCTCGCCCTCGGCGGTGGCGGGTACGCGGTGTCCGACGTCGTCCCGCTCGCCTGGGCGGCGCTCGTCGCCGAGGCAGCCCACGCGCCCCTGGTGCGCGGGTCGGAGCTGCCCGCCACGTGGCGCGCGGTCGTCGAGTCCCTGGACCTGGAGGCGGCACGCACGCTCGGCAGGGGCGAGGTCGCGTTCCGGAGGTGGCGCGACGGCTACGACCCCGCCGACCCGGTGGACCGCGCCGTCCAGGCCACCCGGCGCGCGGTGTTCCCGCTGTGGGGCCTGGACCCGCTGCTGGACTGACGCCGCACGCCGGTCGGCAGCACGTCAGGTGATCGGTACCCCGGGGTGCCGATCACCTGACGTACTGCCGATCACAGGCCGCCGTACACGCTCCGTTCACCGCCGTTCGGGACGCTTCGGTCCATGCGACGTCGCCTCGCCGCCCTGCCGGCCGCCCTGCTGCTCCTGTCCCTGCTCACGCCGGCTGCGGCGCCGGCGTCGGCCACGGGCGACCGCGGGACGCACGGGACCGCCGTCGTCACCACGTCCGTGGAGACGCCCCCGCTGTACGACGACGAGGCCGGCGGCAACGCCTCCGGCGACGACCCCGCGATCTGGGTGCACCCCGAGGACTCGGCGCGCTCGCTCGTCGTGGCCACGGCCAAGGAGGGCGGGCTGCGCGTCTACGACGTGGCCGCGACCGAGCTGCAGTCGGTCGCGGCCACGCCGGCGCCCCGCGCGGACGGTGTGCCGGGCCGGTACAACAACGTGGACATCGCCTACGGGCTGGACGTGGACGGCGAGCCGACCGACGTCGCCGTCGTCTCGGACCGGTACAACGACCAGATCCGGTTCTTCGCGATCGACCCGGCCGGTGCCGCCGCCGCGACACCGCTCACCGAGGTGACCGCCCCCGGGCTGGACTTCCTGTTCAGCCCGGACCGGGAGACCGTCGACGAGGAGCACACCGCCTACGGCCTGGCCGTCTACCAGCGCCGGGGCGCGACCTACGCGGTGGTGACGCAGGAGGGCACCACCACCATCGCGACGGCCCGCCTCACCACCGGGGCCGACGGCGTGGGCTACACCGACGTCGAGCACCTGGCGATGCCGGGCGAGTTCCGGCTGCCTGACGGAACCACCTGGGTGCCCTGCGAGGAGCCGGGTACCGGGCCGCAGCTCGAGGGCGTCGCCGTCGACCGCCGTACCGGCACGCTCTACGCCGCGCAGGAGGACGTGGGCCTGTGGCGCGTGCCGCTCCCCCTGGGCTCCGGCGAGCCGCGCCTGGTCGACAGGGTCCGGGACTTCGGCGTGCACGACGTCTACGACCCCGCGACCGAGGAGTGCGCTCCCCTGGACCCGGCCGCGCCGTCGTACGGCGGGAAGCACCTGACCGCCGACGCCGAGGGCGTCGACATCTGGTACGGCCCCGGCCGCACGGGCTACGTGATCGTGTCCAGCCAGGGTGACGACACGTACCCCGTCTACGCCCTGACCGGCCGCAACCGCCCGCTCGGCGCCTTCCGCGTGGCAGGCGACGGCGTGGACGACGTCAACGGCTCGGACGGGCTGGCCGTGTCCAACGCCCCGGTCGGCGGGTACCGGTCGGGCCTGCTGGTCACGCACGACGAGCCCGAGACGGGCCCCGACACGGACCCGGACCGTGACGCGACGGGCTTCTCGTACGTCCACTGGGGCGACGTCGCCGACGCCCTCCGCCTGCCCTGACCCGGGTCAGGCCGTGCGGCGGCGGAGGGTGAGGATGCCCAGGATGACCGCGCCCACGATGAACAGGGCGATCACGCCGACGGCGCCCCGCACGCCCGACCACTCCTCGCCGGCCGCGAGCGACGTCATCGCCTCGATGGCGTAGGTGAGCGGGAAGACGCGGGACAGCCACTCCAGCACCTCGGGCATCTGGTCCCGCGGCATGAGCAGCCCGCAGGTGATGAGCTGCGGGAACAGGATGGCGGGCATCATCTGGACCGCCTGGAACTCGCTCCGGGCGAGCGCGGAGGCGGCCAGGCCCAACGTGCAGCCGAGGATCGCGTCGAGCAGGGCGACCACCACGACGAGCCAGAGCGGCCCGGCGACGTCCATCCCCACGAGCAGCGCGAAGCCGACCACCACGAAGGCCTGGACGAGCGCGAGCGTCGCGAACGCGAGACCGTAGCCGGCCACGAAGTCGCCCCGGCGGATCGGCGTGGTCATGAGCCGCTCCAGCGTGCCGGACTGCCGTTCGCGCAGCGTGGCGACGCTGGTGACCAGGAACATCACGATGAGCGGGAACAGGCCCACGAGCATGGGGCCGAACCGGTCCAGCACCTGCGGCTGATCGTGGAACATCCACGCGATGAGGCCGATGAGCAGGCACGGCAGCAGCATGATGAGGGCCACGGTGCGGTGGTCGCCGCGGAGCTGCGCGAGCACGCGGCCGGCGGTGGCGAGGGTCAGGCTCATCGGACGTCCTCCTCGGGGGTGGCGGCGGCCGCCCGGTCGATCAGGGTGAGGAAGGCGCGTTCGGCGTCGGGTGCCCCGGTGCTGGTCAGCAGCTCGTCCGGCGTGGTGTCCGCGACGAGTGCGCCCGACCGCATGAGGAGCAGGCGGTCGCACTGGGTGGCCTCGTCCATGACGTGGCTGGAGACCAGGAGCGTGCGCCCCTCGGCGGCGAGCCGCCGGAAGACCGTCCACAGGTCCCGCCGCAGCACGGGGTCCAGGCCCACGGTCGGCTCGTCCAGGACGAGCAGCTCGGGGTCGCCGACCAGCGCCGCCGCCAGCGACACGCGGGAGCGCTCGCCACCGGAGAGGGTGCCGACGCGCTGTTTCTCGTGCCCGCCCAGGTCGACGGTGGCCACGGCCGCCGCCACCGCCCTCGCGGACGACGGCACGCCGGCCAGTGCCGCGAAGTACCTGAGGTTCTGGACCACCGTCAGGTCGGTGTAGACGCTGGCGTCCTGCGTCATGTACCCGACCCGGCGGCGCAGTGCCGGGGTGCCGGCCGCGGCGCCGAGCACCTCCACGGACCCGGTCACCTTGTCCTGCACACCGACGACGGTGCGCATGAGCGTCGTCTTGCCCGAACCGGACGGCCCGAGCAGCCCGACGACGGAGCCGGCGGGCACGGCCAGGTCGAGCCCGTCGATGATCGGCCTGCCGCCGCGCACCACCCGGAGGTCCCGGATGACGACCGCACTTTTCCTCATGTGAGGAATTATGCGCCCGCCTCGTCGCGCGGCGCAAGAGGCCCGGCGTCCGGGACCTCGACGACCGGGAGCGGGCCGGTGAGGTAGCGCTGAAGGGTGGGGCCGACGAGACGCGCCACCTCGGCGGGCCGCAGCGAGGCCAGGGGTTCCAGCCGGATGAGGTACCGGGTCAGGAGCACCCCCGCCATCTGGGAGGCGACCAGCGCCGTACGCAGCGGGGCGTCGGGCGTACCGAGGGCCTGCATCACCGGCCGCAGGATCGCGGCGCCGATGAACTGGGGCAGCAGGCCGCGCAGCTCGGCGTCCGAGATGACCGCCGGGAGCACCACGCGCACGGTGTCGCCGTCGTCGAAGTCCCACAGCCCGACGACCGCCTCCATGAGGCGCTCCCCCAGGGTCTCGACGGGACCGTCCGAGACGCGCTCGACCACGGTCGCGGGCTCGATGCCCGTCACGCCGAGCGTCGCGGTCAGCAGGCGGGCCTTGTCCGGGAACCAGTGCCGCACCGTGCCCGGGTCGACGCCGGCCCGCCGGGCCACCGAGCGCAGGGACGAGGCCTCGTAGCCACGCTCGACGAACTCGTCGCGGGCGGCGGCCAGGATGTCGGACCGGGCGTCCTGACCGGCGGGACGGCGGCCGCGCCGGGGCCCGGGAGCGGAGGGGACCATCTGCCCATTCTCACCCGGCGCCACGTCACGCGGTCCGCCCGGCCGGCCGGTCACCCCCGGAACGAGTCCGGCCGGCCACCCGGGGACCGGTCCGCGAGGGACCGGGCCTCAGGGTGGCCGGCCGAGTCTGCGGGACGCCGTCCCGCGACCGAGGGGTCAGCGGGTCGCTGCCGCCCGCTTCTTGTTCCAGACGTCGAAGGCGACGGCCAGGAGGAGCACGATGCCCTTGACGATCTGCTGCGTGGACTGGTCGACGCCCATGAGCGACATGCCGTTGGACATGACGGCCATGATCAGACCACCGACCATGGCGCCCGTCACGGTGCCGATACCGCCGGTCACCGCGGCGCCGCCGATGAAGCACGCGGCGATCGCGTCGAGCTCGAACATGTTGCCCGCCGCCGGCTGGGCGGCGCTCGACCGCGCGGAGTACACCACGCCCGCGATCGCGGCGAGGAAGCCCATGTTCACGAACATCCAGAAGTTCACGCGCTTGACCCGCACGCCCGAGAGCTGGGCCGCGGCCAGGTTGCCGCCGATGGCGTAGACGTGCCGGCCGAACACGCTGTGCTTGGTCACCAGGGTGTAGACCATGACCAGCACGGCCAGGATGATCAGCACGGTCGGCAGACCACGGTAGGTGGCGAGGTTCCAGGCGAACCACATGACCACGGCGGCGACCACCACGATCTTCAGCACGAACAGCACCGGCGCCTCGACCGTCTGGTTGTAGGCGATCCGGGCGCGGCGGTTGCGCCACGAGTTGTACGCGAAGCCCAGCACGCCGATCGCGAAGATGACGAGCGTGAACGTGTCGTACCCGTAGCCGCCGAGCAGGCCGTTGAGGAAGCCCGTGGCGATGCCCGTGTACTCCGCCGGGAACGGCGAGAGCGAGACGTTGTTGAGCACCTCGAGGGTCAGGCCGCGGAACAGGAGCATGCCCGCCAACGTCACGATGAACGCCGGAATGCCCACGTACGCCACCCAGAAGCCTTGCCAGGCCCCGACCAGCAGGCCTGTACCGAGCGCGGCGAGCACGCCGACCCACCAGGGCATGCCCTGACGGATGACGAGCACGGCCGCGACGGCGCCCGTGAGCGCGACCACCGAACCCACCGACAGGTCGATGTGCCCGCCGATGATGATGATGACCATGCCGATGGCGAGGATCAGGATGTACGAGAACTGCAGCACGAGGCTGGTCAGGTTCCGCGAGCTGAGCAGCAGCCCGTCGGTGAGCACCGAGAACAGCACGATGATCGCCACGAAGGCGATGTAGATGCCGCTGGTGCGGATGTTCCGGGTGAGCAGCTCCCGGATGTTGGCGATGCCGGTCATGCCGTCGCCTCCTGCGTGGTCTCCTGCGTCATGAGGGCCATGAGTCCTTCCTGGGTGGCGGAGGGCACGTCGACCTCGCCAGTGATGCGGCCGAAGGCCAGGGTGTAGATGCGGTCGCAGATCCCGAGGAGCTCGGGGAGCTCCGACGAGATGACGAGCACGGCCTTACCCGCCGCGACCAGCTCGTTGATGATGGTGTAGATCTCGTACTTGGCGCCGACGTCGATGCCGCGGGTGGGCTCGTCGAGGATCAGCACCTCGGGCGCGGTGTACAGCCACTTGGACAGCACGACCTTCTGCTGGTTGCCGCCCGAGAGCTTGCCCACCTCCGTCAGCACGTTGGGGGTGCGGATGTTCATGGACGCGCGGTACTCCTCCGCGACCTTGAGCTCCTCGTTCTCGTCCACGAAGCCGTTCTTGGCCAGCTTGCCGAGGCCCGCCGCCGAGATGTTCCGGCGGATGTCCTCGATGAGGTTGAGCCCGTACTGCTTGCGGTCCTCCGACACGTACGCGATGCCCGCCTTGATGGCGTCCGGCACGTTGTGCACGTCGACCGGCCGGCCGTGGATGTACGCCGTGCCGCTGATGTCACGGCCGTAGGAACGGCCGAACAGCGACATCGCGAGCTCGGTCCGTCCGGCGCCCATGAGGCCGGCGATGCCGACCACCTCGCCGGCGCGGACGTTCAGGTTCGCCTTCTCGACGATGACGCGGCCGGGCTGGGTCGGGTGGTAGACCGTCCAGTCCTCGACGCGCAGCACCTCCTCGCCGGGGTGCGACTCGCGGTCGGGGTACCGGTTGTCGAGGTCGCGACCCACCATGCCGCGGATGATGCGGTCCTGGATCGCCTCGGACGAGTCGCCCGCGGTGGCCATGTCGAAGGTCTCGATCGACCGGCCGTCACGGATGATCGTGGTGGTGTCCGCGATCTCGGCGATCTCGGCGAGCTTGTGGGAGATCATGATCGACGTGATGCCCTGCTCCTTGAACTGCCGGAGCAGACCGAGCAGGTGCTCGGAGTCGTTGTCGTTCAGCGCCGCCGTCGGCTCGTCCAGGATGAGCAGGCGCACGTCCTTGGAGATCGCCTTGGCGATCTCCACGAGCTGCTGCTTGCCCACGCCCAGCGCGGAGATCGGCGTGGTGGGCGACTCGCTCAGGCCCACCCGCGCGAGCAGCTCGGCGGCCTCCGAGTTGGTCTTGTTCCAGTCGATGGCGCCGCCGGCGCGGCGACGCTCGTTCCCGAGAAAGATGTTCTCGGCGATCGACAGGTACGGGACGAGGGCGAGCTCCTGGTGGATGATCACCACGCCCCGCGCCTCGGAGTCGTTGATCGTGCCGAACTGGGCGATCTCGCCGTCGAGCACGATGTCGCCCTCGTAGGAGCCGAACGGGTAGACGCCCGACAGCACCTTCATCAGGGTCGACTTGCCCGCCCCGTTCTCGCCGCAGATCGCGTGGATCTCGCCCCGGCGGACGGTGAGGTTGACGTCCTGGAGCGCTTTGACCCCAGGGAATGTCTTGGTGATGCCGCGCATCTCGAGGATGTCGGTCGGCGCCGAATCGGCCATGCCAGTCCTTGTCGCGTACTTGTCGCCAATAGTGATGGTGCGGAGGGTCGACCTCCGCGTGGTCCTGGCCGACGGCCGGTGGCCGGGCTCGTGGAGACGGATCTCTGGGAGCGCGACCACCGACCGGCGGACGGGACGTCAGCGGTGTCGACCGGACCTACGAGGCGTCAGGCCTACTCGTCGACCTGACCCGAGGCGACCTCTTCCTCGGTGAGGTAGCCGGTGTCGATCAGTTCCTTCTGCAGGTTGTCCTTGGTGACGATCACCGTGGGCAGCAGGTACGACGGCACGACCTTGTTGCCGTTGTCGTACGTCTCGGTGTCGTTCGCCTCGGGCTCGTCGCCCTCGAGGAAGGACGTGGCCGCGACGACGGCCTGCTCGGCCAGCAGGCGCGTGTCCTTGAAGATGGTCGAGTACTGCACGTCGTCCTGGATCAGCTTGGCCGACGCCGCCTCGGCGTCCTGCCCGGTGATCACCGGCATCGGGAGGTCACCCTCGCCGTAGCCGACGTTCTGCAGGGCGGTGATGATGCCGCGCGAGAGCACGTCGGCCGGAGCCAGCACGCCGTCGACGGTCTTGTCACCCTTGGTGTACGTCGAGGTCAGCAGGTCGTCCATGCGGCTCTGGGCACGCTCCTGCTCCCAGCGCTGGATCGCGACCGTGCCGAACTCGGTCTGGCCCGACGGCACCTCGAGGGTCTTGTCGTCGATGTACGGCTGGAGCACCGACATCGCGCCGTCGAAGAAGAACCCGGCGTTGTTGTCGTCGGGCGAGCCGGCGAACAGCTCGATGTTGAACGGGCCCTCGGGCGCGTCCGCGGCCTCCTCGCCGTTCTCGTCGAGGATGCCCAGGCCGGTCAGCAGCGAGGTGCCCTGCTGCACGCCGACCTCATAGTTGTCGAACGTGACGTAGAAGTCGACGTTGTCCGAGTCGCGGATCAGGCGGTCGTAGGAGATCACCGGGATGTCCGCGGCAGCGGCGGCCTCGAGCTGGCTGCCCAGGGCGGTGCCGTCGATCGAGGCGATGATGAGCGCCTCGGCGCCCTTGTTGATCATCGCGTCGATCTGCTGCTGCTGGGTCGGGATGTTGTCGCCCGCGAACTGCAGGTCGACCTCGTAGCCGGCCTCCTTCAGCCCGTCCTCGACGGCAGCACCGTCGACCTTCCAGCGCTCGTAGGTCTCGGTCGGCATCGCGACGCCGACGAGACCGCCCGCCTCACCGTCCCCGCCACCGTTCCCGCCGGCACCGCCACCGCCGGCGCCGCCACCGCCGCACGCGGCGAGCGACACGGCCACAGCGCCCGTTGCCAGCGCGGCCAGACCACGCGTAGCCCACAGCTTCCTTGCCATGACTTCTCCTCTTCGAGTGTGTGCCCGGGCACGTCTCTGCAACCCCGGCCGACTTCACTTTGTGAACGCAACAGATTGTGAACGCTCACAAGCCCGTTGGTCAAAACCGCGTCGGCTGAAAACCGCCACGGCCGTTGGTGACGGGGATCACGGTAGCCGTGGTAGGGCCTGAGTATGGAGAACTTCCTGGATGGTTACGGCATCGATACAGTCAACTCTTGGATCAACTCTTGAATCCGGCGCACCGGTGCCGGACGGTCAGGCCCAGGTGAGGTCGGCGACGACCGGCTCGGTGCCGCCCTTCTGCACGCCCACCACCTCGCCGCCCTCGCCGGTGGACTCCCGGCCCACGATCCGCGAGTCCGGCACCACCCTGCGGAACGGCGCGGGCTCGCCCGTCGCGGCGATGCGCTCCAGCAGCAGCTCGACGGCGGTGTGCGCGATCTGGTCACGCCCCGGGTCCACCGACGAGAGCGCGGGCACCGAGTAGCGGGCGTCGTCGACGTCGTCGAACCCGATGAGCGCGACCTGCCCCGGCACGTCGATCCGGTGCGCGTGCAGGGCGTGCAGGGCGCCGAGCGCGAGCGCGTCGTTGAGAGCGAAGACGGCGTCGATCTCCACGCCGTCGTCGAGCAGGCGGCTCATGGTCTCGGCACCGGTCTGGCGGTGCCAGGGCACGGCCTCCCCGACCAGCGCCGGGTCGAACGGCAGCCCGGCCTCCTCGAGCCCCGCGCGATACCCCTCGGTGCGCAGCGCGGCCGAGCCGACCCGCTCCTCCGCGTGCGCCCCGATCAGCGCGATCCGGCGTCGACCCAGCGAGGCGAGGTGCAGCGTCGCGGCCTTGGCCGCGGCCACGTTGTTCATGGTCACGTGGTCGGCGGGCGCGCCGAACACCCGCTCGCCCAGGACGACCAGCGGGAAGTCCACGGAGAACAGGGGGAGGTCGTCGGGCCCGAGCGCCAGCGGCGAGAAGATGAGCCCGTCCGTCAGGTGCCGGCGACGGCCCGACAGCACCTCGGTCTCCCGCTCACGGCTGGCACTGGTCTGCTCGATGAGCACGGTCCAGCCGGCGGCGTCCGCCGCGGAGATGACGGCGTCGGCGAGCTCCGCGAAGTACGGGAGCGAGAGCTCCGGCACGGCGAGGGTGATCAGTCCGGTGCGCCGCGTGCGGAGGTTCCGGGCCGACATGTTGACGCGGTAGCCCAGCTCCTCGATCGCGGCCTCGACGCGCTCCTTGGTGGCGGCGCGGATGTACGGGTAGCCGTTCACCACGTTGGACACGGTCTTGATCGAGACGCCGGCGCGTTGCGCCACGTCGTGCATCGTCACGGCCACGCTGCCAGCCTCCGGTCGGGCGAGTTTTTCCACAGGGTAGAGGACGGGCATCGCTGCGCCGTCGCACATCCGCTAATGTGCAACGTTGTAGAACCGCTCCGACACATCAGCGAGGAACAATGACGACCTCACCCACCCGCGTCCTGCTGCACCCCGACTTCACCGTGGGCACGGTCGACCGCCGCCTGTTCGGCTCCTTCGTGGAGCACCTGGGCCGCGCGGTCTACACGGGCATCCACGAGCCCGGCCACCCGACGTCGGACGAGCACGGGTTCCGCCGTGACGTGGCCGACCTGACCCGCGAGCTGGGCGTCACGACCGTCCGGTACCCCGGCGGCAACTTCGTGTCGAACTACCGCTGGGAGGACGCCGTCGGGCCGGTGGAGCAGCGCAAGCCGTTCCTCGACCTCGCCTGGCGCACCGTGGAGCCCAACCTGGTGGGCACCGACGAGTTCCTGCAGTGGGCCGAGCGTGAGGGCATCGAGCCGATGATGGCCGTGAACCTCGGCACGCGCGGCGTCGAGGAGGCCGTGGCCCTGCTGGAGTACTGCAACGGCGAGGCCGGCACCCGCTGGGCCGACCTGCGTATCGCCAACGGGCGGGAGAAGCCCTACGGGGTCAAGCTCTGGTGCCTGGGCAACGAGATGGACGGCCCGTGGCAGATCGGCCACAAGGACGCGCACGAGTACGGCAGGCTGGCCCGGAACGCCGGCGCCGCGATGAAGCTGGTCGACCCGTCGATCGAGCTCGTCGCCTGCGGTTCGTCGTCCATGCAGATGCCCACGTTCGGCGAGTGGGAGCGCACCGTCCTGGAGTACACCTACGACCTGGTGGACCACATCTCGATGCACGCCTACTACGAGGAGGTCGACGGCGACCGCGCGTCGTTCCTCGGCTCCGGCACCGCGATGGACCGCTTCATCGAGCGGGTCGTGTCCTCGGCCGACGCCGTGGGAGCGCAGCGCCGCTCGGACAAGAAGATCACCATCAGCTTCGACGAGTGGAACGTCTGGTACCTCACCACCCGGTTCCCCGGCGAGGAGAACCTGCCGATCCAGCGGGACGCCCCGCGCATCATCGAGGACGTCTACTCCGGCCTCGACGCCGTGGTGGTGGGCGACCTGCTGGTCACGCTGCTGAACCACGCCGACCGTGTGCCGGTGGCCTGCCTGGCCCAGCTCGTCAACGTGATCGCGCCCATCATGACCGAGCCTGGCGGCGAGGCGTGGCGGCAGCCCACGTTCCACCCGTTCGCGACGACGGCGCGGCTGGCCCAGGGCGAGGCGCTCGACCTGCGCGTGTCCACGCCGACCCTCACGACCAAGGCCCACGGCGAGGTCCCGGCGGTGACCGCGGCGGCCACGCTGGCGGACGGGGCGGTGGCGCTGTTCCTGACCAACCGCTCGCCCGAGCCGGTCGACGTCGAGGTGGCCCATCCGGGCGCGGCGCTGGAGATCACCGAGGGCTGGTCCATGACCGCGGACCACGAGCCCGCCGTCGCCGGGCCGGAGCACGCCGCAAAGGTGACCGAGCACCACTGGGGAGCGTTCGACGTCGCCGCACAGGTGGCCGCCGGGGTCGGCGGTACCAGCACCACGGTGACGCTGGCCCCCGAGTCCTGGACGGCCCTGTCCGGGACGCTCGTGCCGCGCTGACCGAGTCAGACGTACGGGCCGCCGAACGTGGCCCGTACGTCTGACAGGTGAGCTGCTCCGGCAGGATCAGCCGCGCAGGTGCGTGCAGAACGTCGAGCTCGCGTTCGGCACGAACGCCATCTTCGTCCCGGACGTCGTCTTGGTCCCGTTCTGGTTCCTGGTCACCTTGTAGAAGATCTGCGTGCCCAGGGGATAGGCGCGGAGCACCGGCCGGCTCGACGTGATCTTGGCACTGCAGCTCACACTCACCGTCCGGGAGCTCGCCTTCGAGATGTTCAGCTCGCCGGCGACGAACCCCCGCGAGACCCCGAGCGCGAGATCGATCCGGCGCTCGGCGGTGACGCTGCGCTGGATGCGGCACACGGTGCCCGGCGTCCCCGAGCAGGACGCGATCATGTCGTTCATGTTGACCATGCCGGTGGACCGGCTGATCTCGGTCACCGTGTAGGTGGTCCACGCCGAAGCGGGGGCGGCGACGGACACACCGCCGAGCACCACCGCCATCGCAGAGGCCATCGTGGCCATGGTCCTGAGAACGGTCCTCACGGCACGCTCCTTCACGTCGTTGCGGTACGAGGCCATCAGCCGGCCACGCTCGACAGCGCGCAGCGGACGCCCTTGGGGTCGTACGCGCGCTGCTTGGAGTTGATCGTCTGCACCAGCTTGCCGGTGTTGTAGTCGTACTTCTTCGTCCGCACCGTGTACGACCAGACGTCGTTCACGACATAGGCGTTGAGGTACGGGTAGGTCGTGGTCGTCTTGCGCTCGCAGCTGATTCGCAGCGACACCGTGCGCGCGCTGCTGATGCCGAGCTTGCCCGCGACGAACGCGCGGGAGGTCCCGGCCGAGACGCCGATGCTCCGGGTGGTCGACCTCGTCTCGCTGATCTCGCAGGCCACCGTCCGCGACGGCGTGCCGCAGGTCGCCAGGACCTTGCCGTAGTTGGTCACGCCACGGCTGACGGACTTGTCGACCACCGAGACCTCGTAACGGTAGACGGCCTGCGGCGCGTTCTCCCCCGCCGGCGCCGCGGTCGCGACGGGCGCCAGAGCGACCGACGCCAGAAGGAGTCCCATGACACCCGCTGCGATGCGGTGTGCCCCATGAAGTCGTTGCATCCCTTACCCCTTGCCTGTCTCTCCCTCGAGCCCCGGCCGAGCCCCCTCGGCTCCACCTCGCGATCCGGGATTCCTGGGAAACGTAACAGGATGACGACACAGGTGAGCGCCTGTTCAGACCTTCCGAAAGATCCTTGCGCGCCCCGGGATCCTGTGCGTCTGCGGGCTCAGCGGTCGGCCTGGAACCCGAAGCCCCCGTCGGCCTCCGCTGCCCGCCAGAAGTCGCGCAGCATCTCCTCGGGGGTGTGCAGGTTGTGCCGGCTCGCGACGGGTTCCTCGTCGCCCGAGATGGCCTTGACCTCGTCGTGGATGCGCTCCATCGAGGTGTCCAGCGACCAGGCGACGTCGGCGGCGAGCTTGAGCGAGTCGGTGAGGTGTCGCGGCACGTCGCCGTCGTACTTGTAGTAGATCTTGTGCTCCAGGCTCGCCCAGAAGTCCATGGCGATGGTGCGGAGCTGGATCTCGACGATCACCTTCTCCACCCGGTCGGAGAGGAACACGGGAATCTGCACGATGAGGTGCAGCGACTTGTACCCGGTCGCCTTCGGGTGCTTGATGTAGTCGCGCTCGTCCAGCAGGGTCATGTCCGACTGCGCCAGGAGCATGTCGCGGACCAGGTAGATGTCGTTGACGAAGCTGCACGTGATGCGCACGCCGGCGATGTCGAACATCTGCTCGCGGACGCCCTCCGGCGTCAGCGGGATGCCCTTGCGACGGCACTTGGCCACGATCGACTCGAACGACTTGAGCCGGGAGCCCACGTGCTCCACGGGGTTGTAGTTCTGCATGTGCCGGAACTCGTCGCGCAGGATCGAGATCTTGGTCATGACCTCGTCGATCCCGAACTTGTAGGTCAGCACCAGGCGGCGCAGCTCGGCGACGAGCTGCCGCAGCTCGTCAGGATCAGGCATCGGGCGTTCCCGGACGTCCTCGGGCAGCTTGCTCACGGGTCAACCGTACGGGCTGGGGGGCGTCCCGTGGGCTCGAAGCGCGGGTGGCGCCCGACATCCCGCCCCGGCGCACCCGGACGGCGAGCCGGTCACGTGGCTACGTGCGGCGGAGGCTCAGCACCCGCTGGAGGGCGACGAAGATCAGCAGCAGCACGCCGATCACGATCTTGGTCCACCAGGAGCTGAGGGTGCCCTCGAAGGTGATGATGGTCTGGATCAGGCCCAGCACCAGCACGCCCAGCACGGAGCCGAGCACGAACCCGGTGCCGCCGGTCAGCAGCGTGCCGCCGATGACGACGGCGGCGATGGCGTCGAGCTCCATGGCCACGCCGGTCAGCGAGTAGCCGGACCGGGAGAACATCGCGAACAGCAGCCCGCCCAGCCCGGCGCACGTGCCACTGACGACGTAGGCGAGCACCTTGGTGCGGGCCACGGGCAGGCCCATGAGCAGCGCTGACTGCTCGCCGCCGCCGATGGCGTACACCGTGCGCCCGAACCGCGTGAAGTGCAGCACCAGAAAGCCGAGGCCCACGACGATCAGCGCGATGAGCACGCTGGAGGTCATGCGCCACTCGCCGAAGATCTGCACCCAGCTCGCGAGCGCCACGAACGACGGGTCGTCGATGGCGATGGACTCGGGCGCGATGAGGAAGCAGAGCCCGCGCGCGAGGAACATGCCCGCGAGCGTGGCCACGAACGGCTGCACCTGGAAGTAGTGGATCATCACGCCGTGCGCCAGGCCGATCACCGTCCCGGCACCCACGGCGAGCGGGATCACCACGGCCACGGGCAGCCCGGCCTGGAGCAGAGCCGCGGTGATCACCGTGGACAGCGCCAGCACCGCACCGACCGAGAGGTCGATGCCACCCGTGAGGATCACGAAGGTCATGCCCACCGCGAGCACGATGAGGTGCGCGTTGTTGATGAACAGGTTGGAGATCACGGCGGGCGTCAGGAAGTTCTCGTACCGGGTGCCGCCCACGACCAGCATCAGGGCGAGCACCACGAACGTGCCCAGCACCGGCAGGTAGCGCCGGTCCAGCCGGGCGGGGAGCCGCAGCCCGCGGCGGATGCGCGGGGTACGGGCGGGGGCCGACGTCGTCATCAGGCCTTCACCTCCGTCGAGTCGGGAGCCGAGTCGGGAGCCGAGCCAGGATTCGAGCCAGGTGTCGGGCCGGGTGTCGGGCCAGGACGGGCGGCGGACGGCGGCCCCGCCGGCGCCATGACCTGGCGGCGGCGCGCGGCCGTGAGCCGCTCCCGCATCCGGGGCGACTGGAGCAGCGTCACCGCGATGACGACCAGCGCCATGAACAGGGGCGTGACCAGCGGCGAGATGCCGAGCACGGTGACGGTCCGCTCCAGGGTGGCGATCACCAGCGCGCCCACCAGGGTGCCCGACAGGTTGAACTTGCCGCCCGAGAGCGCCGTCCCGCCGATCACCACCGCGAGGATGGCGTCGAGCTCGATGAACAGGCCGGCGTTGTTGGCGTCGGCCGCCATCGTGTCAGCGCTGATCAGCAGCCCGGCCAGGCCGGCGAACAGGCCCGACGCCGTGTACACGGTCCAGGTCAGCGTGCGGGACCGCACGCCGGACAGCCGGCTCGCGGCCGGGTTGATGCCCGTGGCCTCCAGCAGCATGCCGAGCGCGGTGCGCCGCACCACGAACGCGACCACGGCGAACACGCCGAACGCGAGGACTGCGGCGGCGGGCAGGCCGAGCCAGAACCCGGAGCCCAGCGTCTTGAACGGCGCGCTGTTGACGGTGGTGATCATGCCGCCCGTGATGAGCATGGCCACGCCACGGCCCGCCGTCATGAGGATCAGCGTGGCGATGATCGGCTGGATGCCGAGCACGGAGACGAGGAATCCGTTCCACACACCCAGCAGCAGGCACAGCACCAGGGCCAACGCGACAGCCGTGAGCACGGTGACCGGCGAGTCCGGGCTCGGCGACGACGCGATGTGCGACAGCGCGACCGCCCCCGAGACCGCGACCACCGCACCGACCGAGAGGTCGATGCCGCGCGTCGCGATGACCAGGGTCATGCCGAGCGCGACGAGCAGCAGGGGCGCCGTCGTCCGCAGGATGTCGATCGGGGCGCCGAAGAGGTGGCCGTCCCGGACCGTGACCGCCAGGAAGCCCGGCCGGGCGACGGTGTTGGCCACCAACAGCGCGACCAGCGCCGCGACGGGCCAGAACAGGTGGTGGCGCAGGACGTCCCTCATTCCCGGCCACCCCCTGCGATGAGGTCGACCACCTGGTCCATCGTCGCTCCCGCCCCGTCGATCTCCGCCACCTTGCGGCGGTCGCGCAGCACCGCGATGCGGTGCGAGATGCGCAGCACCTCCTCCAGCTCGGCGGAGATGAAGACGACGGCCATGCCGTCGGCGGCCAGCTCGGCCACCAGCTTCTGGATCTCCGCCTTGGCGCCGACGTCGATGCCGCGGGTCGGCTCGTCCAGCACGAGCAGCCTGGGCGCGGTGGCGAGCCACCGGGCGAGCAGCACCTTCTGCTGGTTGCCGCCGGACAGGTTGCGCAGCAGCGCCTCCGGGTCGGCAGGTCGGATACCGAGCTGCTGGATGTACGTCGCGACCAGCTCGTCGACCTGCTTGCGCGGCAGCGGCCGCATCCAGCCGCGCTCCGCCTGGAGCGCGAGCACGATGTTCTCCCGCACGGTCAGGCCGTCCACGACGCCCTCGCCCTTGCGGTCCTCGGACGTGTACGCGATCCGGTGGCGCATGGCCGCGCGCGGGTTGCGCAGGCGCGTCGCCCGGCCGGCCACGCGGGCCTGTCCGGCGTCGGCCCGGTCGGCACCCGTGAGCAGGCGGGCCAGCTCGGTGCGGCCCGACCCCAGGAGGCCGGCCAGGCCGACCACCTCGCCCTCGTAGAGGTCGAGGTCGAACGGCTGCACCGAACCCTTGCGACCCAGGCCCACCACCTGCAGCAGCGGGGTCGCGTCAGCAGGCCGATCGGCCTGCTCCAGCACCTCCTCCGCGGCCTCCAGCACGTCCATGGACCGGCCGATCATGTGCTGCACCAGCTCGGCCGCGGGCAGGTCCGCGGTCACGAACTCCCCCACCCGGGCACCGTTGCGCAGCACCGTCATCCGGTCGGACACCTCGTAGACCTGGTCCAGGAAGTGGCTCACGAACAGGATCGCGACGCCGTCGTCGCGCAGGCCGCGCATGACGTCGAACAGCCGCGCCACCTCGTCGGTGTCCAGGCTGGAGGTGGGCTCGTCGAGGATGAGCACCTTGCAGTCCCCCACCGTGGCCCGGCAGATGGCGACGAGCTGCTGCACCGCGAGCGAGTGGGAGCCCAGCGAGGAGCCCGGGTCGATGTCCAGGCCCATCCGCCGCAGGTGCGTGGCGGCCTGCCTCCGGATCGCCCGCCAGTTCAGACCACCGAGCACGCGCGGCTCGGCGCCGAGCATGATGTTCTCCGCGACCGTGAGGTTCTCGCAGAGGTTGACCTCCTGGTACACGGTGCTCACGCCGTGGGCCCGGGCGTCGGCAGGGCCGGAGAACCGGCGCTCGGCACCGTCCACGCGGATGGTCCCCGCCGTCGGCGCATAGATGCCCGTGAGGGCCTTGATCAGGGTGGACTTACCGGCGCCGTTCTCGCCCATGAGGGCGTGGATCTCGCCGGGGCGGAGGCTGAGGTCGACGCCGTCGAGGGCCGTGACCGGCGGGAACTCGACGCTGATACCGGTCATCTCGACGACGGGTGGTGTGGTCTGCTGGGTCATCCTCGACCTTCTGTCTGGCGTGCTGCGACCTGCCCTGCGGATGCCGGGGCGAGGCGGGCGCCGCGACACCCGCCCCACCCCGTCGAACGGTCAGTACTCGCGGGTGGGCAGCGCCTCCTTGGCGGCCTCCTGGTCGAACGCCTCGTCCTGGACGACGATGCGCTTCTCCACCTCCTCGCCGGCGATGACCTTCTGGGCGATCTCCGCCAGGTCCGGCCCGAGCAGCGGGTTGCACTCGACGATGTAGTTGATCTTGCCGTCGGCGAGCGCCTGCATGCCGTCCTTGACGGCGTCGATCGTGATGATCTTGATGTCCTCGCCCGGCGTCAGGCCGGCGGCCTCGATGGCCTCGATCGCGCCGAGCCCCATGTCGTCGTTGTGCGCGAACACGAGGTCGATGTCGTCGTGGGCGTTGAGGAAGCCCTCCATGACGGTCTTGCCCTCGGCGCGCGTGAAGTTGCCGGTCTGGCTGTCGATGATCTCGATGTCGGAGCCCGCGATGGCGGACTCGAAGCCCTCCTTGCGGTCGATCGCGGGCGCGGCGCCGGTGGTGCCCTGGAGCTCGACGGCCTGGTAGCCCTCGCCGTCGTACTGCTCGACGGCCCACTCGCCGGCCATCTCCCCTTCCTTGACGAAGTCCGAGCCGATGAACGACTCGTAGAGGGTCTCGTCGCTGGAGTCGACGGCGCGGTCGGTGAGGATCACGGGGATGCCCGCGGCCTTGGCCTCCTGGAGGACGGCGTCCCAGCCGGTCTCGACCACCGGGGAGAACGCGATGACGTCCACGCCCTGCGTGATGTACGAGCGGATGGCCTGGATCTGGTTCTCCTGCTTCTGCTGCGCGTCGGAGAACTTGAGGTCGAAGCCGTTCTCCGCGGTGAGCGTGTCCTGGATCGACTTGGTGTTGGCGGCGCGCCACCCGGACTCGGCGCCCACCTGGGAGAAGCCGAGGGTGATGACGCCGTCGTCGGCGGCGTCGGTCTCGCCGCCGCCGGTGGTTCCGGTCCCGGCGTCCGAGCTGCACGCGCCGAGGGTGAACAGTGCGGCCACCGACACGGCGGCCAGAACGGTACGGGTCAGGGTCCTGCGTGCCATGTCTCCTCCTTGAGATCTCGCACGGCATCGTGCGAGGGCTAGCGGCGTAGTGCCCGACGAGATGTTAGCGCTCACATCGGCGTCACCGACAGAGTGACCCACGTCACATTCCAGTAACGAAACCGCCCTTCCCCCCAGAACCAACGCGGGCAGCACAGGGCGAGGCAGCACAAGGAGCGAGAACTGGCGCGAGACAGAACCAGGGCGAGACGGAACGCGGAGCGCGTGAGCGCGCCTGGGTCCCGTCTCGCCCTGGTTCTGTCTCGCCCAGGTCCTGTCTGGCGGGGGAGGTCAGAGGGACTGCGACAGGCGGTAGTAGGCCGCGTTGTGGCGCACCTGGTCGGCGAAGCCGCGGCGCGTCGTGTCCTCGTCGATGACCAGCAGCTCGGTGCGCGCGATGTCCGCGAACACCTCGAACGCCTCGATGCCTGCGGCGGTCGACATGACCGTGTGGTGCGCACCGCCCGCCGTCAGCCAGGACTCGGCCGAGACCTCGAACGACGGCCGCGGCGCCCACATCGCCCGCGCCACCGGCAGGTTCGGCAGGTCGCGCGGCGGCGTGACGACGTCGACCACGTTCGCGGTCAGGCGGAACCGGTCGCGCATGTCGGCGAGCGAGACCACGACGGCACCCTCGGCGGCGTCCGCCGAGAACACCATGCGGACCGGGTCCTCCTTGCCGCCGATGCCGAGCGGGTGGATCTCGATGCGCGGCGTCGAGGTGGTCAGCGTGGGGCAGACCTCCAGCATGTGCGCGCCGAGGATGAGCTCTGAGCCCGGCGTGAGGTCATAGGTGTAGTCCTCCATCAGCGACGCGCCGCCCGGCAGGCCCAGCCCCATCACCTTGGCCGCGCGCACGAGCACCGCCGTCTTCCAGTCGCCCTCGGCGCCGAAACCGTAGCCCTTCTCCATGAGGCGCTGCACCGCGAGGCCGGGGAGCTGGCGCAGCGCGCCGAGGTCCTCGAAGTTGGTGGTGAACGCCTTGGCGCCGGCCGCCTCCAGGAAGCCCTCCAGCGCGATCTCCTGGCGCGCGGCGTACCGCAGCGAGTCGTGCCGCTCCGCACCGGCGCGCAGCTCGGGGGCGACGTCGTACTTCGCCTCGTACTCGGCGACCAGGGCGTCGATCGCGGCGTCCTCGACGGCGTCCACGGCCGTGACCAGCTCGTTCACGCCCCAGGTGTTCACCGAGACGCCGAACCGCAGCTCGGCCTCGGTCTTGTCGCCCTCGGTGACCGCGACGTTGCGCATGTTGTCGCCGAACCGGACCAGCGTGAGCTCGTGCGTCGCGGCCCAGCCGGCCGCCCCGCGCACCCAAATACCCACCCGGCGGGTCACGGCCGGGTTGGAGACGTGCCCCGCGACCGTGGTCCGCGCGACGCCGAGCCGCGTGGCGATGTACGCGTACTCACGGTCGCCGTGCGCGGCCTGGTTGAGGTTCATGAAGTCCATGTCGATCTCGTCCCAGGGGAGCTCGACGTTGGCCTGCGTGTGCAGGTGCAGCAGCGGCTTGCGCAGGGCGTCCAGGCCCGCGATCCACATCTTGGCGGGGCTGAAGGTGTGCATCCAGGTGATGACGCCGAGCACCTTGTCATCGCCGTTGGCGTCGAGCATGGCGCGGCGGATCGACCCGGAGTCCTTGAGCACCGGCTTCCACACGATCGTGACCGGCACGTCCGAGGACGCGTCCAGCGCCCGGGCGACCTCCTGGGACTGCTCCGCGACCTGGGCCAGGGTCTCCTCGCCGTAGAGGTCCTGGCTCCCCGTGAGGAACCAGACCTCGCGGTCCGCGTAGGGCTTGGTGCTCATGCCTGTCCTTCCGTGGTGACACCGGCCTGCTGGCCGTAGACGTTCTGGTAGCGGTCGTAGAGGGAGTCGACGTGCTGCTGCTCGATCGGCAGGGGGTCGCCCAGCTGACGGGCGACGTGCACCGTGCGAGCCACCTCCTCGACCATGACGGCCGCCTTGACGGCGGCGCGCGCGTCCTTGCCGATGGTGAACGGGCCGTGGTTCTGCATCAGCACGGCGGGGCTGCGGTGGCCCTTCAGGGTCTCGACGATGCCCCGCCCGATCGAGTCGTCACCGATGATCGCGAACGGCCCCACCGGCACGGGACCGCCGAACTCGTCGGCCATCATCGTCAGCACGCACGGCACCTCCTCGCCGCGCGCGGCCCAGGCGGTCGCGTACGTCGAGTGCGTGTGCACGACGCCGCCCACCTCGGGCATGTGCGAGTACACGTAGGCGTGCGCCGCGGTGTCGGACGACGGCGACCGCGTGCCGTCCACGAGCGTGCCGTCGAGGTCGCAGACCACCATGTCCGCCGGGGTGAGGTCGTCGTAGGACACGCCCGACGGCTTGATGACGAACAGGTCGGCGCTGCCGTCCGGCACGGCGGGGTTGGGCACGCGCTGGGACACGTTGCCCGCCGTCCAGACCACCAGGCCCCAGCGCGGCAGCTCGGCGTGCAGGTCCGAGACGACCACGCGGACGCGCGCCACCTCGTCCCGTACCGCCTGCGGGTAGTCGGTCAGGGTCTTGCCGGTCATCAGTCGTTCTCCTGTGTCGTCTCTCGGGTACGGAGGGCGGCGACGGCGGCGCGCTCGATCGCCAGACCGGCGCTGTAGCGCTCCAGGAAGGCGGTGAAGCCCGCCACGTCGCCGGCGTCCGGCTCGACGACGTCGAGCTCGGCGTCCGCGAACACTTCGGCGGCCAGCCAGGCGCCCAGGTCCTGCGCGGGTGCGGGCGCACCCTGTGCGGCCGCCCGGTAGGCGGCCAGCACCGCGATCCCCCAGGCGCCACCCTCGCCCGCCGTGCGGCCCACGGCCACCGGGGCGCCCAGCGCGGCGGCCAGCAGGCGCTGGGCCACGCCCTGCGTCTTGAACATGCCGCCGTGCGCGAACATCGCGTCCAGCCCCACCTGCTCCTCGGCCAGCACGCGCATGCCGAGGCTCAGCGTGCCGAACGCGCTGTAGACCTGGGTCCGCGCGAAGTTGGCCAGCGTGAGCCGGCTGTCGGGTGTCCGCGTGAACAGCGGGCGCCCGGCCTCCAGGTGCGTGATGGGTTCGCCGGACAGGTAGTTGTAGGCGAGCAGGCCACCGCCGTCGGCGTCGCCGTCCAGCGCGGAGCGCAGGAACGCCTCGAAGACGGCGCCCGGGTCGGCGGGCTGCCCGAGCGCGGCCGCGAACTGGCCGAACATCTCGGCCCAGGCACCCAGCTCGCTGGCGCCGTTGTTGCAGTGCACCATCGCCACGAGATCACCCGCGGGCGTGGTGACCAGGTCCAGCTCCTCGTGCACCCGCTCCAGCGGACGCTCCAGGACGACCATCGCGAAGATGCTCGTCCCGGCGCTCACGTTGCCGGTGCGGGGCGCCACCGAGTTGGTCGCGACCATGCCGGTACCCGCGTCACCCTCGGGCGGGCACAGCGGGATGCCCGGCCGGAGGGTGCCGGTCGGGTCCAGCAGCGCGGCGCCCTCCTCCGTGAGCGCGCCGGCGTCGGCGCCGGCGGGCAGGACCCGCGGCAGCAGGTCGGCGACGGCCGGCAGGGCGGCGACGTCGGCGTCCGTGCCGCGTCCGGCCACGAGCTCGTCGAACTGCGCCAGCATGCGGGCGTCGTAGTCCGTGGTGGCCGCGTCGACGGGGAACATGCCGGACGCGTCGCCGACGCCGAGCACCTGCTGCCCGGTCAGCCGCCAGTGCACGTAGCCGGCGAGCGTGGTGAGGTGCCGCACCCGCGGGGCGTGCGGCTCCTCGTCGAGGATCGCCTGGTAGAGGTGCGCGACCGACCAGCGCAGCGGGATGTTGTACCCGAACAGGCTCGTCAGCTCGACGGCGGCCCGCTCGGTGCTCGTGTTGCGCCAGGTGCGGAAGGGCACCAGCAGCTCGTCCGCCTCGTCGAACGCGAGGTAGCCGTGCATCATCGCCGAGACGCCCATGGCGCCGAACGTGGTGGGCCGCACGCCGTACTGCCGCTCGACGTCGTCCAGCAGACCGGACACGGCGTCCCGCAGACCGGACCAGACGGCGTCCAGCGAGTAGGTCCACACACCGTCGACGAGCTGGTTCTCCCAGTCGTGGCTGCCGCTGGCGAGCGGCGCGTTGCCGGGACCGACCAGGCATGCCTTGATCCGGGTGGAACCGAGCTCGATGCCGAGGGCGGTCCGTCCCTGCTCGATCGCCTCCCGGAGACCGGTGAGCCCCGCCGCGTCGTCCTGCCGCTCCGCCATCGTTGGCCGCTCCGTCCTGCCCGCACCGTCGCGGGGCGTCGTTCGTGTGGTCGTCGTTCACCACGGCGAGAGCATCCCGCCGAGGGCGATGTTAGCGCTCACACGATACGTTACGACAGCCGGCCCGCAAGAATCGGGACAGGGTGGGGCGCAGGCCCTGGCACCCCGTGGCCGGCGGCACCAGGGGCGACCGGAACCTGGGGTGACCGGAACCTGGGGTGACCGGAACCCGCCCTGCTGAGATCGCCCGTTCCTGCTGAGATCGGCACGTTCCCGCCCGAGATCGGCCCGTTCCCGCTGAGATCGGCCCGTCGCGGCCCCCGCTGCCACCAGTTCGGCCGTCTGCCTCGAGATCGGTCCATCAAGTGACCGATCTCGAGGCAGAGGGCCGAACCGGCCGGGGCCGCCCCCGCAAGGGATCGACCTCAGCCCGGCGCGAGCGGCGTCAGCCGTTGACCGTGAACCCCTGCTCCTGCCCGTACCGCACGTTCTCCTCCTGCCACGCCGCGAGCCCGTCGAGCAGCGACGACTTGTCGAGGTACGCCTGCCCCACAGTGTCCGAGAAGATGCTGTTCGCGTACGACTGCCACGGCAGGTACTGCCAGCCCTCCACCACGTCGCCCGCGCCGGCCGCGAGCACCTCGTTGATCTTCTGCCCGCCGAAGTACTCCGACTCGTAGCCGAGGAACTCCTCGGAGCCCAGCTCCGCGACCGTGGCGGGGAACCCGCCCGTGTCCAGGAACGCCTGGATGCTCTCCGGATCGGTGTTGAGCCACTGGAGGAAGCCCGCGGCAAGCAGCTTGTCGTCGGCGCCGGCCGGGATCACGTCGGCCGATCCGCCGTTCTCGGCGTTGACCGGCGTGCCGTCGTACGTGGGCATCGGCGCCACGCGCCACGCGCCGGCCCCGCCGGGCACGCCGTCCTCGAAGATGCCGGGCATCCACGCGCCGACGATCGTCGACGCGATGGTGCCGTCCCCGAGCGCCTGGTACCACTCGTCGCTCCAGCCCGTGATGTCCGACATCAGGTCCTCGTCGAGGAGCTGCTGGTACGTCTCCGCCCACTTCTGCGTGCCCTCGTCGGCGAGGTCGATCGTGACGGTGTCGCCGTCCACCTGGAACGGCTTGCCGCCGGCCTGCCAGATCATCGAGGTGACGCCGCCCGGCCCGTTGCCGTCGTCGTTGAACAGGAACTTCTCGGGGTCGGACTGCTTCAGCTTCCGCGCCTGCTCGACGTACTCGTCCCAGGTGGTCGGCACCACGAGGTCGTTCTCCTCGAAGACGTCGGCGTTGTAGAACAGGGCCATCGGGCCGGAGTCCTGGGGCAGGCCCCACAGCCCGTCGGCCAGCGCGACCGCGCCCCACGTCGACGGCGTGAACAGGTCCTCGTGCTCGCCGAGCCCGTAGGCCGTCAGATCGGTGAGCTGACCCGGGAGCTGGAACTGGGGCACCGACTGGTACTCGAGCTGGGCCACGTCGGGGATGCCCTTGTCGGCGGCGATCGCGTTCTGGAGCGCCGTGTTGTGCTCCTCCGCGCCCTGGGTGTCCGTGAGGTTCACGGTCATGTTCGGGTAGGCCGCCTCGAAGGCCTCGATCTGCTTCTCCGCCTGCGGCGTCCACGTCCAGTAGTCGATGGTGCCGCCCTCCTGGAGGGCCGCCTCGATCTCCTCGGCGGTCGCGCCCTCGTCGGACCCGCCGCCACCGCCGCCGCCTGCCGAGCAGGCCGTCAGGGACGTGGCCAGCACGGCGACGACGGCTCCTGCCGTGATCCGCCCGTTCCGTGTGATGCTCATGAGTCCTCCTCCTTGAGGTCCTTGACGCAACCGTTCATCCCTTCACACCCCCGGCTCCCAGACCGGACTGCCAGTAGCGCTGCAGCAGCAGGAACGCCACGACGATCGGCAGGATGGTGAGCACCGCACCCGTGATGACCAGGTGGAAGACCGGTGTGGCGCCCACGCCGGTCGCATCCGCGTTCCAGCTCGCGAGCCCGATGGCGAGAGGGAACAGGTCACGGTCGGAGAGCATGATCAGGGGCAGGAAGTAGTTGTTCCACGTCGCGACGATCGCGAACAGCGCGACGGTGACGACGCCGGGTGCCAGCAGGCGCAACGAGATGGTGAAGAACGTGCGCCACTCGCTCGCCCCGTCGACGCGGGCGGCCTCCAGCAGCTCCGTGGGGATGGCCTCCGTGGCGAACACCCACATCAGGTAGAGGCCGAACGGGGAGACCAGGGTGGGCAGGATGACCGACCACATCGTGTTGGTCAGCCCGAGCTCGCTGAACATGAGGAACGTCGGCACCGCGAGGGCCGCGCCCGGCACGGCGACCGCGCCGATGATCGTCGCGAACACCGCCGACCGGCCTTTGAACCGGTACTTCGCCAGGCCGTAGCCGCCGAGGGTCGCCAGCAGCGTGGCGCCGCCGGCACCGGCCACGACGTAGACCACCGTGTTGCCGAACCAGCGCACGAAGACGCCGTCCTGGTAGGTGAGCACCGCGGCGATGTTGTCGAACAGGGCGAACGGCCCCGCGAACCACAGGCCGAAGGAGCCGGCCAGCGCCTCCTGCGTCTTGGTCGAGCTGACCAGCAGCCACCAGAGCGGCGCCAGTGAGTAGACGACGAGGCCCGCCATCAGCACCGTGAGGACCACCGACCTGCGCGGCCGCGCGAACGAGTGCGCCATCAGCCCTCCCTCCTCGTGCCGCGGAGCTGCACCACGTAGGCGATCACCGCGGTGAGCACGCCCATGATGATCGCGACGGTCGCCGCGTAGTTGACCTGCTGGCCCAGGAAGCTCAGGTTGTAGGCGTACATGTTGGGCGTGTACGACGACGAGATGAGCGTCGGCGCCAGGACCTTGAGGATGTTCGGCTCGTTGAAGAGCTGGAAGCTGCCGATGATCGAGAAGATCGTCGCGATCACCAGCGCGCCGCGCAGCGCCGGGAGCTTCACCGCGGTGATCACCCGCCACTGCCCGGCGCCGTCGATCGCGGCCGCCTCGTAGAGCTCGCCCGGGACGGTACGGAGCGCCGAGTAGAGGATGAGCATGTTGTAGCCCACGAACTCCCAGGTCACGATGTTGCCGATCGAGACGAGCAGCCATGGCCTGGAGAACGGGGCCAGCAGGTCGGAGCCCAGCGCGTCGTTGATCCACCCGACGAGCCCGATCCGGTCGCCGTACAGGAACCCCCACATGAGCACGGCGACGACGCCGGGCACCGCGTAGGGCACGAACAGCGCGATCCGGGTGAAGCGCTTGCCGAAGAGCCGCCCGCTGTCGATGACGAGCGCGGCGGCGAGGGCCACGGCGAGCATGATCGGCACCTGGACCACCAGGAAGAGCAGCACGCGGCCGGCGCCGTCCCAGAACTTCGGGTCGGTGAGCGCGGCCGAGTAGTTGTCCAGGCCCACGAAGCGGTTGCCGCCCATGAGCTGGTTGCGGAAGAGGCTGAGGTAGAGCGAGTAGAGCACCGGCGCGAGGAACGCGAAGGCGAAGGCCGCCAGGAACGGCACGACGAAGGTCCAGCCCGCCGCGGACACGCGGCGGCTCGGCAGGCGACGACCAGGCACCGGCACCCCCTTTCTCCGGACGACAGTGTCCGGACTCACCTGGACGTCGATGTCCGGGAACATCGGGCGACATCACCCGATAGCGGAATGTGAACGTGAACATCCCGTGGCCCGCGACTCTGCCACTGCCTCGCGGACGTGTCAACGCCCCGTCGGCGGGCTCGTCAGCGCGCCGGACGGACGCCCGGCAGCCCGGCGCCCGGCAGCCGGACGCCCGGCAGCCGGACGCCGGGTGCCGTCGTCCTCACCGCCGCGGTGCCGCTGCGCTCCGGCGGACCACGAGCTCCGGCGCGATGAGCTCGGCCGCCGGGTCGCCGCCGTCGACGGCGGCGAGGAGCAGTGCGACGCTGCGCCTCCCGAGGGCGACGAACGGCTGCCGCACGGTGGTCAGCGGCGGGATGAAGTGACCGGAGCCCGCGACGTCGTCGAAGCCGACCACCGACACGTCGTCGGGCACCGACAGGCCGGACTCCCAGAAGGCTCGCAGCAGCCCGAGCGCGAGCTGGTCGTTGGCCGCGAAGACCGCCGTCGGGCCGTCGCCGGCCTTGATGCGCTGCGCGAGGTCGATCCCCGTCGTGTAGCCGTTGTCCGCGGTCCAGCTCGCGACCACTGGTTCGGGCACGGGCAGGCCGTGCTCCACCAGGACCGCACGCCAGGTGTCCTCGCGCTGCACGGCGTCCAGCCAGTCCCGGGGTCCGGCGACGTGCAGGATCCGCTGGTGCCCGAGCTCGACCAGGTGCTCGACGGCGAGCCGCGCACCCGCCCGCTGGTCGACGGCCAGCGGGATCACCGGCACGTCCGGCCGCAGCTCGCGGGCGGCGATGAGGACCACGGGCACGGGCGCCCGGAACGACTCCACGGCCTCGGCCACGTCGGTGTGCGGCGCGATGACCACGATGCCCTCGACCGCCTGGTCCATGAAGTGCTCCAGCGCGTCGTGCAGGGTCGCGGCGTCGTACCGGCGCAGCGTCGCGACGCTGACGTACCAGCCCTGCTCGCGCGCGGCCTCCTCGACGGCGATCAGCGTGCTCGACGGGCCGAACAGCGGCGACCCCGTGGTCACCACGCCCACCGTGGTCGACCGTGCCGTGACCAGCGCCCGCGCGGCGCTGTTGCGGCGGTAGCCCAGCTCGGCGATGGCCTCCAGCACCTTCTCGCGCGTCTCCGGGCGCACGCTCCGGTGCCCGTTGAGCACCCGGGAGACGGTCTGGTGGGACACGCCCGCCAGCGCGGCGACGTCGGCCATGGCCGGCGGCCGCGTCGTCGCGGGTCGAGAGATGGTCACGGCGGAATCATCCACCCAGCTGCCGGGCGCGGTCACGCGCCGCGGCAGCGGCTGCCAGGAACGACGCGCGCACGCCGCCGTCGTCCAGCGCCCGCAGCGCGGCCGCCGTCGTGCCCCCCGGTGACGTGACGCGCTCCCGCAGGAGGACCGGGTGCTCGCCGGACTCCTCCATGAGCCGCGACGCGCCGAGCAGCGTCTGCGTCGCGAGCCGGCGCGCGACGTCGCGCGTCAGCCCCAGCAGCACGCCGGCCTCGGCGAGCGCGTCGGCCACGTAGAAGACGTACGCAGGGCCGGACCCGGAGATCGCGGTGACGGCGTCGAGGTCCTTCTCCGCCGCGCGCACCACGGCGCCCGTGCCCGCGAGCAGGTGCTCCACCGCGGCGAGGTGCGCCTCGGTGGCTGCCGCGCCCGGGGCGATCGCCGTGATGCCGGCGCCGATCGCGGCGGGCGTGTTCGGCACGGTCCGCACGACGGCGGTGCCGGCGGGCAGCCGCTCCTCGTAGAACGTCGTGGGGTGCCCGGCCGCGACCGTGACGACCACGGCCGCCGGGTCGAGCGCCGGGGCGACCTCGTCGAGCAGCGCACCGACGTCCTTCGGCTTCACGCCCAC
Source organism: Promicromonospora sp. NPDC050880 (assembly GCF_044456525.1). Taxonomy (NCBI): domain Bacteria; kingdom Bacillati; phylum Actinomycetota; class Actinomycetes; order Micrococcales; family Promicromonosporaceae; genus Promicromonospora; species Promicromonospora sp. NPDC050880. Next base: position 263,785 of record NZ_JBITFV010000004.1, on the reverse strand, counting down.
GAGGACCAGGCCGGCACCCCGCACCGCGGCGACGTTGTCGCTGGTGGTCGCCACCTGGTACGTCTCACGAAGATGCTGGGCGCGGGTCTCGGTCCGCACCGTGGCCACGACGTCGGACGCCGCCCAGCCCGCCGACAGTGCCCCCGCGAGCACCGCCACACCCATGTTCCCGGCACCGAGCACCGCAAGTCGCTGGTTCACACCGTCATTCTCCCCCAGCGGGGTCACAGCGGGAACGCCGCGTAGAAGTCCTCCATCGTGTCGGCCGGGCCCGTGGCCTGCAGCACAGCGGTCCCGTTCTGCCAGACGACCACGGCCGTGCCGCCGTCCGCCGGCACGATCGCGTACTGGCCCACGACCTTCTTGCCGACCTTGACGTCACCCTCGCGGTCGGCCTCGCCCGCAGCCTTGGTCCAGGCCGCGGCCGCCGTGGCCGCCTCCTCGGACGTGGCCCACTGGCCCGCGACGAGCGCCACCTCGCCCTGGTCGCCGTCGGTGTACTCGGCGTTCCACGCCTCCAGCGCGCCCTGCTCCTTGGGCTCCTCGGCCTCGCCGAGGGACCCGAGCGCGAACTGCAGCACCGACGACGGCAGCGCCTTCTGGAAGGCGGTCTCGTCGGAGGCGCGCTCCATCGCCTTCACCGTCGGGGTGGGGACCGGGGCGGTGACCGTCACGGTGGGCACCGGCTGCGGCGTCTGCTCGGCACGCCAGAAACCCGGCCAGACGAAGCCGGCAACGAACACCACCGCGAGCACGACGACGAGCAGGCCGACCACGACGACGAGCCGACGACGGCGGTACACCGCGGGCGACGCCTTCCTGGGCGCGACCGATGCGGTGGCACCGGTACGCGGCGACCTCACACGCTGGTCCGTCATGTCTGGCTCCCCTGCACTCCTGCCGCTGTGCCCCTGCCGCCGGGCACGGCGCGGGCTCAGTCGGCACCTTATGTCGCGGCACCGACATTCGCGCGGAGGCACGCGGCCGGGACCCCGGGCCCGCACGCGTGCCCGTCCCGGCCCGTGTCAGTGGTGGCACGTACCGTGACGCCGTGACCTCATCGACCTCCAAGCGGGCCCGGCCCGCGTATCGCTGTACCGAGTGCGGCTGGACCACCGTCAAGTGGGTGGGCCGCTGCGGGGAGTGCCAGGCGTGGGGCACGGTCAGCGAGGAGGGGGCGGCGCCGTCGGGCCCGCGCACCGCTGCCGTGTCCCCCGCACGCGAGCCTGCACGGCCCATCGCCGACATCGACGTCGAGTCGGCGCGCGCCAACCCGACGGGTGTGGGCGAGCTCGACCGGGTGCTGGGCGGCGGCCTGGTACCCGGCGCCGTGATCCTCCTCGCGGGCGAGCCGGGCGTCGGCAAGTCCACGCTGCTGCTCGCCGTCGCCAGCAACGTGGCCGACGGCGCCCTGGGCCGCGACGGCTTCGAGTCGCCGCGCACCGTGCTGTACGTGACCGGCGAGGAGTCGGCCGGCCAGGTCCGGCTGCGCGCCGAGCGCATCGGTGCGCTGTCGCCCACCCTGCTCCTCGCGGCCGAGACCGACCTGGGCACGGTGCTGGGCCACCTGGAGGCCAACCAGCCGGACATGCTCATCGTGGACTCGGTGCAGACCATCGCGTCCGCGCAGGTGGACGGCGCCCCCGGCGGGGTGTCGCAGGTCCGGGAGGTCGCCGCCGCGCTGATCGCCGTGGCCAAGGAGCGCCAGATCCCGACGATCCTGGTGGGGCACGTGACGAAGGACGGCTCGGTGGCCGGGCCGCGCACCCTGGAGCACCTGGTCGACGTGGTCTGCCAGTTCGAGGGCGACCGGCACTCCCGCCTGCGGATGATCCGCGCGGTGAAGAACAGGTACGGCCCCACGGACGAGGTGGGCTGCTTCGACCTGTCGGAGGACGGCATCGTCGGGCTGCCCGACCCGTCGGGCCTGTTCCTGTCGCACGCGGGCTCGGGGATCGCGGGGTCGTGCATCACGGTCACGCTGGAGGGCCGGCGTCCGCTCGCCGTCGAGGTCCAGGGTCTCGTGGCGCCCAGCCCGCTGAACAACCCGCGCCGCGCGACGAGCGGCGTGGACTCCAGCCGGCTCGCGATGATCCTGGCGGTGCTGCACCGGCACGGCGGGCTGCGGCTCGCCGACCAGGACGTCTACGCCTCCACGGTGGGCGGCGCCCGGATCACGGAGCCGGCGTCGGACCTCGCCGCTGCCCTGGCCCTGGTGTCCGCACGGACCGGACGGCCGCTGCCCGGTGCCACCGTCGCCATCGGCGAGGTGGGCCTGGCCGGGGACCTGCGCCCGGTCGCCGGTCTGGAGCGCCGGCTCGGCGAGGCCGCGCGCCTGGGGTTCGAGCACGCCGTCGTGCCGCACGGCACCGGTGTCAAGGCACCCGACGGGCTTCGCCTGGTCGAGGCGGCGCACATCCGCGACGCCGTGGAGTGGGCCCAGTCCACGGGTCGCGGAGACGACAGGAGGATGGACGGGGAGTGACCGGTTCGTGAAACGAACTGCTTGTGACCCAGCGCACAGCGTAGGATTTCTTCGTGGCCACGACCTCCTCGCACCCTGACGAGCTGCTCCGGGAGACCCTGGCCGCCGTCGCGCCCGGGACCGAGCTCCGCGACGGACTGGAACGCATCCTGCGCGGCCGGACCGGAGCGCTCATCGTGCTCGGCCTGGACCCGATCGTGGAGCAGATCTGCTCCGGCGGTTTCGCGCTCGACGTCGACTTCTCCGCGACGCGCCTGCGCGAGCTGTCCAAGATGGACGGCGCGGTGGTGCTCGACCGCGGCGCCACCCGCATCCGGCGCGCGGCCGTGCAGCTCCTGCCCGACCCGACGATAGAGACCACCGAGTCCGGCACCCGGCACCGCACGGCGGAGCGGGTGGCCAAGCAGACCGGCTTCCCGGTGATCTCCGTGAGCCAGTCGATGCGGATCGTCGCGCTCTACGTGGGTGGCCAGCGGCACGTGCTGGAGGACTCGGACACCATCCTCGGCCGCGCCAACCAGGCCCTCGCGACGCTGGAGCGCTACCGGGCCCGCCTCGACGAGGTGTCGGGCACGCTGTCCGCGCTGGAGATCGAGGACCTGGTCACGGTGCGCGACGTCTGCTCCGTGGTGCAGCGCCTGGAGATGGTGGGGCGCATCTCGGACGAGATCGCCGGCTACGTGATCGAGCTCGGCGTGGACGGCCGCCTGCTGGCGCTGCAGCTCGACGAGCTCATCGGTGACGTCGGCTCCGACCGGGAGTTCGTGATCCGCGACTACGTGCTGGGCCGCAAGGACCGCACGCTCGCCGACGTGCAGTCCGAGCTGTCCGCGCTCACGTCGCAGCAGCTCCTCGACATGAGCCAGATCGGCCGCATCCTGGACCTGCCCGGCGGTGGCGACGCGCTCGACGCCGCCGTCGCGCCGCACGGCTACCGGCTGCTGTCCAAGGTGCCGCGGCTGCCGAGCTCCACCATCGAGCGGCTCGTAGGCCACTTCAGCAGCCTGCAGAAGCTTCTCGCGGCCAGCGTGGACGACCTCATGTCGGTCGACGGTGTGGGCGAGCAGCGCGCCCGGACGATCCGCGAGGGGCTGTCACGCCTCGCAGAGTCGAGCATCCTGGAGCGCTACGTCTGACGCGGCGGGGACCGCCGGACCAGCGACCTGACCTGCCGCGTCCCGGCGGCGATCCGGCCGGACGGTCCGGAGCGGTTCAGGACTGGGCCGGCTTCTCGCTCGATCCTGCGTCCCTCTTCGAAGAGTCCCCCTCCGACGCGTCGGCCTCCGACGCGTCCCCTTCCGACCCGGCGTCCTCGCCCGGCTTCGTTCCCGCCTCTCCCGGCTCGGTTCCCGCCTCTCCCGCCTCGCTCGCCGACGCCGACGGCGACGGCGACCCCGACGGCGACGCCGACGCCGACGCCGACCCGCTGGGTTCCGGCACCGTGTACGTCAGCCGCACGACGTCGCTCGTCGCACCCTCCACGTCGGCGAGCGTGACCTGCGCGGTGTACTCGCCGGCGGACAGCCGGGGCTGACCGGGCTCGCAGCCGGGCACGGAACGGGCGTCGGACCAGCTCGTCTCGGTGACGTCCACGTCGCCGGGGCCGAGGAGCAGCAGTCGTTCCTCCTCGGCGTCGGCGCAGTCGGCGGACGACCACACGCGCTTCGCCGTGGCCTCGCCCACCTCACCCTGGTAGACGGTCACGGCGAGGCTCCGCCGGGGAGCGTCGACGAGGCACTGCACCTCGCCCTCGTTCCGCACCGACACGGTGAACCGCACCGGCTCCCCCGGCGTGACCGCGAGGCGGTCGGCCGCGAGCCCGACGTCGAGGTCCTCGGCCGTGCAGGGCGACGCGGCGGCGTTCGGGTCCACGGGGGACGGCGGGTTCACCTTGTCCGACACGATGGACGGTTCGGCGCGCGGCCACGTGACCGCGACCCCGACGCCGCCGAGCGCGAGCACCGCCAGCACGGCGATCACGCGTCCGCGCCGGCGCGGACGCCTGCCCCCGGGCCCCTGGTCCATGTCCGGGCCCGGAGCCCGCTCGGCCCGCTCCGGTGCACTGACCACCTGCTGATCCCCCTGCTGATACGTCCTGACGTGCGATGACGCTCCGCGTCACCACGATCCGTGCCTCCAAAATACGACGCCGCCCGCGGCCCGGGTCGCAGCCGCGCCGCCGAGTCGGTCACGTGTCCTACTTCACCTGGTACCGGATGAAGCCCCGCGCAGGGTCACCCGGACGTCGCGCACGGTGCGTCGTGCGGCAGGATGAGGGCTCGTGACGGTTGTGGAGGAGACACGGCACGACGAGCTGCGTTCCGGCGTCGTGCGCTGGTTCGACGGCGCGGCGCGGGACCTGCCCTGGCGCGCGCCCGACCGGACGCCGTGGGGCGTGCTGGTCAGCGAGGTCATGCTGCAGCAGACCCCGGTGGTCCGGGTCGAGCCGGCCTGGCGGGCGTGGCTGGAGCAGTGGCCGACGCCGGCGCACCTCGCGCAGGCCCCGACCGCGGACGTGCTGCGGGCCTGGGGTCGTCTCGGCTACCCGCGCCGTGCGCTGCGGCTCCAGGAGTGCGCGAGGGCGATCGTCGAGCGGCACGGTGGCGCGGTGCCGCATACGGAGGACGAGCTGCGGGCGCTGCCCGGCGTCGGCGAGTACACGGCCGCCGCCGTGCTGGCGTTCGCATACGGCAGGCGGTCGGTCGTGGTGGACACCAACGTGCGGCGGGTGCTGGCCCGGGCGGTGGGTGGGGTGGCGCTCCCCGCGCCGTCGTACACCGCGGCCGAACGCGCGCTGGCGACCGCCCTCGCGCCGGACGACGACGCCGGGGCCGCGCGCTGGGCCGCCGCCTCGATGGAGCTGGGCGCGCTGGTCTGCACGGCGAAGGCACCGCGGTGCACGGCCTGCCCCGTCGCCGGGCTGTGCGCCTGGCGCAGGGCGGGCTCGCCGCCGGACGCCCACGCCGACAAGCGTCGCACGCAGGCCTGGGCGGGTACCGACCGGCAGGCGCGCGGGCGGGTCATGGCCGAGTTGCGCCAGGCGGACGAGCCCGTGGCCCGGGCCCTGCTCGCGACCCTGTGGCCCGACCGGGCGCAGCTGGACCGCGCGATCGCGGGCCTCGTCGAGGACGGGCTCGCGGAGCAGGACGACGCCGACCGCCTCCACCTGCCGCGGTAGCCCCGCCCGCCGGGGCGCCGGCCCCTGTGGCGGTCAGAGCTCCAGGAGCATGCGCGAGTTGCCGAGGGTGTTGGGCTTGACGCGTGCCAGGTCGAGGAACTCGGCCACGCCCTCGTCGTACGAGCGCAGCAGCTCGGTGTAGACCTCCGGCGTCACGGGGGTGCCGTCGATCTCGCGGAAGCCGTGCGCGGCGAAGAACTCGACCTCGAAGGTCAGGCAGAACACCCGCCGCAGCCCGAGCGCACGGGCCCGCTCGACGAGCGCCTGCAGCAGGGCGTGACCCACCCGGCGGCCGCGCCAGTCCTCGTGCACCGCGAGCGTGCGCACCTCGGCGAGGTCGTCCCACATCACGTGCAGCGCCCCGCACCCGACGGCGGGGGCGTCCGCGGGCGCGGCCGGGTCGGTCGCCACCAGGAACTCCTGCACCGCCTCGTAGTAGCCGACCATCTCGTACGGCCGCAGGATGCGACGGCGGCTGAGCGGCTCGACCAGGTCGCGGATCGTCCGCACGTCGGCGGGGAGAGCAGGCCGGATCACGGGCGCAGCGGGCGCCTCGGGTGTCGTCACGGCGCCACACTACGGCCGGGGCGCCACACCGCGCCGCACCGCTGCCGTCCCCACCGCCCGCCGGCGCACAATTCCAGGCAAAACGCCTGGCGAAAACCCGCCCTGAACAGGAAGTGAGCAAGAGAACATCCCACCACACCCCGACCCGCAGGGCAAAGGTCTTGCCAAGTAGCGGAATGCGTGGTGAGTTTGGCGCATGGCATCCACACGCCTGACCGCAGATGCGAGGGCGCAAGCGCTGGCGGCCCTCGAGGCCAGCGTGAGCCCCTCGGCCGAGCTCGACGTCCTGGTGATCGGGGGCGGCGTCACCGGCGCCGGCATAGCGCTCGACGCCGTCACGCGCGGGTTGTCCACCGCCGTGGTCGAGGCGCAGGACTGGGCGCAGGGAACGTCCAGCCGCAGCAGCAAGCTGGTCCACGGCGGCCTGCGCTACCTCCAGATGCTCGACTTCGAGCTGGTCCACGAAGCGCTCACCGAGCGCGACCTGCTCCTCCGGGACCTCGCACCGCACCTGGTGCGACCGGTCCCGTTCTTGTATCCGCTGGAGCACCGCGTCTGGGAGCGGGCCTACGTGGGCACGGGCATCGCGCTGTACGACGTGCTCGCGACGCTCACCCCGGGCCGCCGTCCGATGCCGTTCCACCGGCACCTGAGCAAGGCCCAGATGGAGGCCAAGTTCCCGGACCTGGCCCACGACGCCGCCGTCGGCGCGGTGCAGTACTGGGACGCCTCGGTCGACGACGCCCGCCTCGTCGCCACCCTCATCCGCACGGCCGCAAGCTACGGCGCGCACGCCGCGAGCCGCACGCAGGTCGTGAGCCTCACGCAGGGTGCGACGGGTGCGGTGAACGGCGCCGTCGTCGTGGACCTGGAGAGCGGCAAGGAGATCACCGTCCGGGCCCGCTCGGTCATCAACGCGACGGGGGTCTGGACCGAGGACACCGAGGCCCTGGCCGGGTCGGAGGGCGGCCTGCGGGTGCTCGCCAGCAAGGGCGTGCACCTCGTCGTCCCGCGCGAGCGCATCCGCGGGAACGCCGGGCTCATCCTGCAGACCGAGAAGTCGGTGCTGTTCGTCATCCCGTGGAGCCGGTACTGGATCATCGGCACCACGGACACGCCGTGGGACCTCGACCCGACCCACCCCGTGGCCACCAGCGCCGACATCGACTACGTGCTGGACCACGCCAACGCGGTCCTCGCACACCCGCTGAGCAGGGAAGACATCATCGGCACCTACGCGGGCCTGCGTCCGCTGCTCCAGCCGGGCACCAAGGCCGGCACCAGCAGCGCGAAGGTGAGCCGCGAGCACACGGTGGCTTCCCCGACGCCGGGCCTGACCGTCATCGCGGGCGGCAAACTGACCACGTACCGGGTCATGGCCAAGGACGCGGTCGACTTCGCGATCGGTCAGCGCGCGGCCGCCCTCCCGTCGATCACGCACCAGATCCCGCTCACGGGCGCGGTCGGGCTGCGTGCCGTGCAGCGCCAGGCGCGCACCTGGGGCAAGCGGTTCGGCTGGGCTCCTCCGCTGCTGGACCACCTGCTGCACCGGTACGGCGCCAACCTGGCCGAGATCGTCGAGCTGTGCGACGCCGACCCGTCGCTCGCCGTACCGCTGGAGCACGCCCCCGCGTACCTGCGGGCCGAGGTGTACTACGCGGTGAGCCACGAGGGCGCCCTCCACCTGGAGGACGTGCTGTCGCACCGCACCCGCCTGGTCTACGAGGTCCCCGACCGCGGCACGGAGGCCGCCGAGGAGGTCGCCTCGATCGTGGCGCCGCTGCTCGGCTGGGACGTGTCCGACACGGAGCGCGAGGTCCGGTCGTGGCAGGCGCGGATCGAGGCCGAGCGGCACGCGGAGGAGGCGCCCGACGACGAGGCCGCCGAGCAGGCACGTCAGACGACCCCGGACGTGGCGGCGATGCAGCCGCTCCGGGGCTGAGACACCCCGGGACCACGCGCCCCGGGGTCACGCAAGCAACCAAGGAGACCGACCAGTACATCCCCACTAGTCCGCCGACGAGCTACCCCTGTGGAGCCGCCGGGTTCACCCCCGTACGCCGACAGCGTTGTCGGCAGAGAGCGAGTCAGCGATGAACGCATTCACGGACATCGTGGTGCCCGAGTTCCTCGGCACCATGATCCTGATCCTCGGTGGCGCCGGCGTGGTGGCCAACGCGATCCTCCCCAAGACCAAGGGCTTCAACGGCGGCTGGCTGATGATCAACTTCGGGTGGGGCCTCGCGGTCTTCGCCGGTGTGTTCGTCTCGCTGAAGTCCGGCGCACACATCAACCCGGCGGTGACGCTCGGCATCCTCACCAGCGGCGCCGAGGAGTTCGGTCCCGGCATCGCCGCCACCTTCGGCAACCTGCTCGTCTACTGGGCCGCGCAGCTCGTCGGTGCCTTCGTGGGCGCCGTCCTCGCGTACCTGGCCTACAAGCAGCACTTCGACCTGGACGCCGACCCGGCGGTCAAGCTCGGCGTCTTCTCGACGGGTCCGGAGATCCGGTCGTACGCCTGGAACTTCGTCACCGAGGCCGTCGCGACGTTCATGCTGGTCTTCGTCATCCTGTCGTTCGCGAACTGGCCCGGGGACATGGGGCCGCTGGCCGCCGCGCTCCTGGTGCTCGGTATCGGTGCGAGCCTCGGTGGCCCCACGGGGTACGCCATCAACCCGGCGCGTGACTTCGGTCCGCGCATCGCCCACTTCCTGCTGCCCATCCCGGGCAAGGGCGGGAGCGACTGGGCCTACTCGTGGGTCCCGGTGCTCGGCCCGCTGGTCGGCGGCGCCCTGGGCGGACTGCTCATCGCGGCCCTGTAGCCGCACCCTCGACACGGACCACGACATGGACAAGGGAGTCTCTTCCGATGGCTGACTACGTACTCGCGATCGACCAGGGCACCACGAGCACCCGGGCGATCGTGTTCAACCACGCCGGGACCATCGTGTCCACGGGCCAGATCGAGCACGACCAGGTCTTCCCGAAGGCCGGCTGGGTGGAGCACAAGCCCGACCAGATCTGGGACAACACCCGTCAGGTCGTCGGGCTCGCCCTGACCAAGGCGAACCTCAACCACACCGACCTCGCCGCCGTGGGCATCACCAACCAGCGCGAGACCACGGTGGTGTGGGACAAGACCACGGGCAAGCCCGTCTACAACGCGATCGTGTGGCAGGACACCCGCACGCAGGCGATCGTCGACGAGCTCGGCGGCTCCGAGGGCCCCGACAAGTACAAGTCGGTGGTGGGCCTGCCGCTCGCCACCTACTTCTCCGGCCCCAAGGTGAAGTGGATCCTCGACAACGTGGAGGGCGCCCGCGAGGCGGCGGACCGCGGCGACCTGCTGTTCGGCAACACGGACGCGTGGGTGCTGTGGAACATGACCGGCGGGCCCGACGGCGGCGTGCACGTCACCGACGTCACGAACGCGTCGCGCACCATGCTCATGGACCTCGACACGCTGTCCTGGCGCGAGGACATCGCCGCCGACATGGGCATCCCCCTGTCGATGCTGCCGGAGATCCGCTCCTCCTCCGAGGTGTACGGCAAGGGCCGCCCGCGCGGCATGGTGCCCGGTGTCCCCATCGCGGGCATCCTCGGCGACCAGCAGGCCGCGACGTTCGGCCAGGCGTGCTTCGACGTCGGCACCGCGAAGAACACCTACGGCACCGGCAACTTCATGCTGCTCAACACGGGCACGGAGAAGGTGCCCTCCGAGAACGGCCTGCTCACCACGGTCTGCTACAAGATCGGCGACGCCGCGCCGATCTACGCCCTGGAGGGGTCCATCGCCGTCACGGGCTCGCTCGTGCAGTGGCTGCGCGACAACCTGGGCCTGTTCGCGGACGCGCCCGACGTCGAGTGGTACGCCCGCAAGGTCGAGGACAACGGCGGCGCCTACTTCGTGCCGGCGTTCTCCGGCCTGTTCGCGCCGTACTGGCGGCCCGACGCGCGCGGTGCGCTGGTGGGCCTGACCCGGTACGTGAACCGCAACCACATCGCGCGTGCCGCGCTGGAGGCGACGGCGTTCCAGACCCGCGAGGTCATGGACGCCATGAAGGCCGACTCCGGCGTGGACCTCACGGAGCTCAAGGTCGACGGCGGCATGGTCGCCAACGAGCTGCTCATGCAGTTCCAGGCCGACCAGCTCGGCGTGCCCGTCGTCCGCCCGGTGGTCGCCGAGACGACGGCGCTCGGCGCCGCCTACGCGGCCGGTATCGCCGTCGGCTTCTGGCAGGGCGAGTCGGACGTGATCGCCAACTGGGCCGAGGACCGGCGCTGGGAACCGGCGATGGACGAGGCCGAACGGGACCGCCTGTACCGGAGCTGGAAGAAGGCCGTCACGAAGACCTTCGACTGGGTCGACGAGGACGTCCAGTAGCGAGGACGCCCGGTAGCACCGCCAGACGCCCAGGCCACCCCGGTGGCCTGGGCGTCTGGCACGTCAGGGGGCCAGGAAACGGCGGGCGGCGTCGACCAGCGTCTCCGTCTCGGCCTCGACCGTGAAGCCGTCCTCCGACGCCGCACGGCCGAGGAACCCGTCGGTGAGCAGGTAGAGCCACGAGACGATCCGCTCGGGCCCGAGGTCGGCCCGGATCTGGCCCGCCCGCTGCGCCCGCTCGACCCACGGCAGCATCAGCTCGCGCTGCGCCCGGGCGTCCTCCTCCAGCATCGCCGCGACGTCCGGCTGCTGCATGATGCCGCCCACCGCGCGCACGAACCCGGGCATCCGGGGGTCCGCCGCATCCTCGGCGCCGCGCCGTACGACGTCGAGGAGCACGCCGAGCGCATCCGTCCGTCCCGCATAGGCTTCGGCGCGCTCCCGCACCTCGGCCACGCCGAGCGTCAGGATCGCCAGCAGCACGTCCCGCTTCGTCGGGAAGTAGTGGAAGAACGTGCCCGACCCGATGCCCGCCTGCCGGCAGATCGCGGCGGTGGTGGCGCCGTCGTACCCCCGCTCGGCGAAGACGGTGAACGCGGCGTCGATGATGACGAGCCGGCGAGCCTCGTGCCGTGCGGGGTCAACGGTCCGTGCCACGCGAACCCCCAGCGGCCGACGCCGTGCGACGGACCTGGAGCCGGTCGTCCCGGAGCCGCGCCACGAGCCCGAGCGCGTCCAGCTCCTCGTCCGCCGCCCGGCGTGCGACGGCGTCCTTGCGCTCCGCGAGCCGACGGCGCAGCACCTCGTGCTCGGCCGCCGTGAACCCCGGCCGGCCGTCGACCCAGCGTTCGAACCGCTGCTCGTGCGGGTCGGCCTCCGACCACGGCCAGCCGTGCTCCGCCAGTGCGTCGCGCACCCGGGCGGCGGGCAGGGTGTCGACGTCCAGCCGGGCACGCAGCCCGCCGTCGGGCCGCAGCAGCACCAGGTCGCTCCGGTCCCGGAACGCGGCTCCGACGTCCGAGCGCTCGACCCAGACGGCCCGCTCCTCCTGCTCGTGCTCCAGGTGGTCGCGCGCCACGGTCAGGTCCGGCGCCTCGCCCACGGTGACCATGGCGAGGAAGGCTCCGCCCACGAGGCCGAGGCCGCCGAGGATGCCGAGTGTCCAGGGCAGGGACAGCGACTCGACCAGCCGGAGCACCCCGGGCACCGGCAGCGGCGTCGCGTCGATCAGCCCGGCGAGCCCGCCCGCCAGGGGCGACGCGAACCAGCCCAGCACGACGCCGAGCGCGAGCGTGCCGAGGCCGATCAGGACGGGGAGCGCGGGCGGCTGGCGTACCCGGGTGGTGGTCGTCATACTCAATTATTAGAGCAGCCACTCTACTTTTGCAATGCTCACCCATCCCGGTCGACGAGCTGCTCGATCATCTGCGGCACGCGTTTCTCCAGCGCGCGCCACACCAGCTCGTCGTCCACGCCGTCGTAGACATGTGCGATCACGTTGCGCATCCCCCTGAACGCCGGCCAGCCGACGTCGAGGCCGGATCGACGCAGGACCCCGACGGGTCGTGGTTGAAGGATCCCCGCGCCCCGATACCGTTGCCCCGTGCCCATCAGCTACTCCCTCCCCGGCGTCCACGTGACCGACCACTCCGTCGACGTCCCGCTGGACTGGTCCCAGCCCGACGGCTCCCCCGCCATCTCCGTCTTCGCCCGCGAGCTGGTGGACCCGGCCCGCCGCACCGAGGACCTGCCGCTCCTCGTCTTCCTCCAGGGCGGCCCGGGCGGCAAGGGGCCACGCCCCACCGGCCCCGAGGGCTGGGTCGGCGAGGCGCTCAAGCGGTTCCGCGTGATCCTCCTCGACCAGCGCGGCACCGGCCGGTCCACACCGGTCCGGGCCGCGACGCTCGGCGCGCTCGGCTCGGCGCAGGACCAGGCCGAGTACCTGTCGCACTTCCGCGCCGACAACATCGTGCACGACGCCGAGCACGTGCGGCAGGTCCTGTTCGACGGCCGGCGCTGGACGTCGCTCGGGCAGTCGTACGGCGGGTTCATCACCATGACGTACCTCTCGTTCGCCCCCGAAGGCCTGGCCGCGAGCCTCGCCACCGGCGGCCTGCCCGGGCTGACGGCGTCGGCCAGGGAGGTCTACGAGCGCACCCAGCCGCGCGTGGTGGCCAAGAACGAGCGGTTCCGCGCGCGCTACCCGCACGCCGTGAAGACCCTCGGGCAGATCGCCGACCGGCTCGCCTCGGGCGGGGTCACGGAGCCCGGCGGGGACGTCCTGACCACGCGTCGCTTCCAGACCCTCGGCATGGACTTCGGCATGCAGCCCGGTTTCGAGCGGGTCCACTGGATCGTCGACGAGGCGTTCGACTCCCCGCACGGCGGCCCGCTCAGCGACACGTTCCTGGCCACGGTCGCGGCCGAGACCTCGTTCGCCACCAACCCGCTGTACGCGGTGCTGCACGAGTCCATCTACGCCCAGTCCCACACCGGCCCGACGGCGTGGGCCGCCCAGTCCGTGCGCGACGCCGATCCTGCGTTCGACGAGTCGGCCCGGCCCCTGCTGCTGACCGGCGAGATGATCTACCCCTGGATGTTCTCCGAGATCAAGGCCCTGCGGCCGTTCGAGGCGGCCGCCCACGCGCTCGCGGAGCGGCAGGACTGGCGCGACCTGTACGACCTGCACCGGCTCGCGGAGAACGAGGTGCCCGTCGAGGCCGCCGTGTACTTCGACGACATGTTCGTCGACGCGTCGCTCTCGCTGGAGACCGCCGCGCACGTGGGCAACGTGGAGCCGTGGGTCACCAACGAGTTCGAGCACGACGGGCTGCGGCTCGGCGACGTGCTGCCCCGGCTCCTGGACCGCCTGGACGCCCGAGGCGGCCCGCTGCGCGGCTGAGCCGTGCCAGGCGTACGGATCCCTCAGGCGACCTGTACGCCTGACACGTGCCGGTCGGGAGGATCAGTAGGTGTAGGTGTTCAGGGTCGCCACCGCCGTGGCCGGGTCGCCCACGTCGTAGCGGTCCACGGCGAGGTAGGTCGGCTTCTTGCGGGCTGCCGGCTGGCAGAACCGTTGCGCCCGGTTGAGCAGCCGCTCGTTGTCCGTCCGGGCCGTGGCCGCGACGGGGACGTCCCGGAAGTGGTTCATCACGAACAGCGGCCGGAACCCGGAGCCGGGCTCCGTGAGCGGGATGTTCGTGCCCGCGTCGTACCACCGGCTGTAGCAGGACCAGTCCGAGTCGCCGATGCCGGGCCCCATGGACCAGTAGTTCTCGACCGTCCACTCGCGCTGGTACAGCACCCCGAAGCTGTCCCGCGTGAGCCCGGCGGACTCGTCCGCGGACCGGCTGTGGTCGCTGAAGATCAGGAGCCGGTCGTCGTCCGCGACGAGCCGCTCCATGGTGGGCCACCCGTGCTCACGGACCCCGGTCAGGTCCGGACGGTAGAGCACGTCCGCGAGGCCGGTCACCCGGTCGAGCTCGGCGCGCAGCACCTCCGGGTCCACGTAGTCCTCCAGGAACACGGTGACGAACTGGTCGGGGTGGGCCGCCAGGAAGTCCACCATGCGCTGGAGGTCGACCCACAGCGCGACCGGGCTGCCCACCAGCGTGCAGCTGTTGTGGCAGAGGATCGCGCCGTCCGGCGTCTGGTGGACGTCGAGCTGGAACCCGCGCACGCCGTCCGCGAGCTGCTGCTCGATGCCGCGCACCTGGTTGGGCGCGAGGTTGACGAACGGCGGTGCGAAGCCGCCGTCCACACCGTTCGCGTACGCGTTGTGTGCCGTGAGGAACGTCATCTGGTCGAGGGTGCGCTCGCCGGCCGGTGGCGCCGGGTTCGTCACCGGGCCCTCCGGGGTCAGGTACCACTCCGCGAGGGTCCCGGACGCGCCCACCGTGAGCTGCGCCGGGTAGCCGGCCCCGCTCGGCCGGGGACCGACGGCGAGGTAGCCGTCCGTCCCGGGAGCCCTGAGCCGGTAGCGGTCGGCGCCGGCGTCGACGATCTCCCAGGCCGCCTCCGCCGTGCCGCACGCGACCGTCCGGGCCTGCGTCCCGGACCGGCCCAGGCAGCGTCCCGCCGTGTCCACGCTCTCCAGCACGGTAGCGGACCCCTCGGCCCGCAGCCTCCAGCGCTGGTGGTCCTCGTCGCCCCGGGGGCGGTGCTGCTCCACGGCACCCGCCGCGTCGGCCGCGTTGAGCCCGGTCGTGACGCTCTGCACGTAGTACGTCCCGCCGGGCGGCGCGGCGGACACGACGTGGGACACCGCGGACGCGGCCGGCGGCGTGGCGGGCGCGGGCGGTGCGGCGGCGGCGGACACGGCGGTGACCGGCACTGCAGCGGCCGGCACTGCAGCGGCCGGCACAGCAGCGGCCGGCACAGCAGCGGCCGGCACAGCAGCGGCCGGCACAGCGACGGCCGACACAGCGGTGACGACGGCGACGAGCGCCGCGGTGGTGCCGGCCAGGGCTCGGGAGGTGCTCATCGGGCGGGGCCTTCCTCTCGGGCTGGGATCCGGGGGGCAGGCCGCACGTGCACCGGCCGGACGCCATCACACCAGGGGGCCGCACCCGTTGTCATCAGTGATTTCCCCACCCCTCCCGGGCGGGCACCCCGGCCGCCGTCGGGGTCAGCGCAGCGACGGGATGGACGCCACGACGTAGCCGTCGATCTCGAGCACGTCGCCGGGAGCCAGGCGCGGCTCGCCGACGGGCACGCAGAGCGTCACCTGGAAGCCGTCGGTCTGCACGCGGGCGGCGGTGAAGCCCTGGCCGGTCCGGCTGACGGACCGCTCCTCGACGGCCAGGACGACGCCGGTCAGGTGCGCCGTGGCATCGGTCGAGGCGGCGTAGGCCCCGGTGGGCTCGAAGACCAGGCCGGGCGGGACGCCGTCGGCCCGGCCGGTGACGTGCACCGTGTTGCCGAGCACCACCACGGACACCGGGGCCTCGATCGGAGGCTCCGCAGAGCCGAGCAGGGCGAGCTCCTCGAGCTGGCAGGCGATCTCGGTGAAGACCTCGTCCTGGTCGTTCACGAGCTCGGCGAGCACGAGCCCGCCGTCGACCGCCTGCGGCTCGGACATGACGGCGCCGGGGGCGGCGTAGAAGGTGGGCGTGACCACGCGAACCAGGTCGCCCTCGGTGGTGATGACCAGCCGGGCACCGGACGCGTCGGTCCAGATATGGACGCCGACCTCGCCGTCCTTGGCGATGGTCTCCGCCTCCGAGCGGGCCGCCGCCACCATGTCGCGAAAGTCGCTACGCCGCCAGACGTTCAGTCCGATACATGCCAGGTTGGATGCCACGGTTGCCTACGCTAACCCGGCGACGCCCGGAGGACTCGGCGGAATCGGACCCCCTGGACCTGTCCGACATTCGGGTCAGTCGGGGGCGTGCTTGTCGAGGAACGCGTAGACCTCGGCGTCGTCCACGCCGGGAAAGGCGCCGCGTGGCAGGGCCGCGAGGATCTGCTGGTGCATGCGGCCGGACGGCCACGCCTCGCCGGACCACCGCTGGGTGAGCTCGGGCGCCGGGCGCTGGCAGCAGGCCGGGTCCGGGCAGGTGGACGTACGCCGCACCTGCGTGTCGCGGCCGCGGAACCACCTGGCGTGCGCGTAGGGCACGCCGACGGTGATGGAGAACGCGCCCGACCCGCCGTCCGGCCCGCCCGACGGCGACATGGAGCCGGTCTGGGTGGAGCACCAGAAGGTGCCCGCGGGGGTGTCGGTGTACTGGTAGAACTCGGTGGCCCGGTCGCGCCGCTCGAACGCCTCGCGGGCCGCCCACCGCCGGCAGATGAGCTGCCCCTCGATGGCCCCCGTGACGTCCTGGGGGAACGGCAGGCCGTCGTTCGCGTAGCCGCGGAAGAGGGCGCCGTCCGCCCCCACGCGCAAGAAGTGCAGCGGGATGCCGAGGTGGTGCGTGGCGAGGTTGGTGAGCCGCATCGCCGCCGCCTCGTGCGTGATGCCGAACGCGTCGCGGAAGTCCTCCACGGCGAGGTCGCGCTCGCGCTTGCGGTCCTGGAGGAACGGCACGGCCACGAACTGGGGCGCGAGGCAGGCGGCGGCGAAGTACGTGATCTCGACGCGCTGGCGCAGGAACTCGCCGTACGAGCTGGGCCGGTCGTGCTCCAGCACACGGTGCGCGAGCGCCTGGAGCGCGAGCGACCGCAGCCCGTGGCCGCCCGGGGTCGATGCCGGGGGCAGGTAGATGCGTCCGTTGCGCAGGTCCGTCACCGACCGGGCGGACCGGGGCAGGTCGTCGACGTGCAGCAGCGTGAAGCCCATCTGCTCGGCCATCCGGGCCACGGTGCGGTGGGTCAGTGCGCCGCCCGTGTACCCGGCGGCCTTGACCATCTGCTCCGCGACGGCCTCGAACTGCGGGTAGTGGTTGTCGCGGGCCTCCCGCTCCAGGCGCAGGTCGGTGTTGGCGCGACGCGCCTCCTCGGGCGTCGCGATGGCGAGCTGCTCACGGCGGGCCAGCTCGTCGTGCAGCCCCACGAGCTGCTCCAGCACCGGCGTGGGGAGCTTCTGGCTCGGCTTGACGGCGGGCACGCCCAGGGTGGTGAACAGGGGCGAGCGCTGCGCGCGGTCGAGCGCGATCTCCAGGGCCGCGCGGCGCGACGGCGGCTCGGGGCTGAGCAGCTCGCCCATCGGCACGCCGAGGGCCTCGGCGATCGACCGGAGGAGCCCGAGCCGGGGTTCGCGCCGGCCGTTCTCCACGAGCGAGAGCAGGCTGGGTGCCGAGCCCACCTGCTCGCCCAGCGCGTCCAGCGTGAGCCCGCGTGCGGTGCGCAGGTGCCGGATGCGCCGCCCCAGCGTGATCAGGTCGGTCTCCCCGCCGGTGCTCGTGTCGCTGGTGCTCGGCATGGCTCGCTCTCCCTCCGTCCGCTGCGCCGGGGCCGACCGGCCGCCCCGTGCCGTGACCGGGCAGCAGGATCCCGCTCCTTCACACTACGTGAAGATCAGCGATTCTTGACAGCCGGAGGGCTGGAATTCCGGGCGATCCGCACATGAGAGTGGAAACAAGCCCGCCACCGTGGCCCGCTTTTGACGATCGGAGCGCACATGTCCGTCCTCGCGAACCCCCGCCGAACCCGGCTCGTCGCCGAGCTCGTCTCCGACGTGACCACCGAGCAGGGCTCCGCCCCCGCCGACGCGGACGCCCGGGCCGCGCGCCGCGACACGCAGGAGGCCGGACGGCAGGACGTGCGTGCCTGGGTGGCGAGCGTCGCCGAGCTCACCCAGCCGGACCGGATCGTGTGGTGCGACGGCTCGGCTGCCGAGAAGCAGCGCCTGATCGACCAGATGCTGGCCGCCGGCACGCTCGTCGGCCTGAACCCGGAGAAGCGGCCGGGCTCGTACCTGGCCCGCTCCAACCCGGCCGACGTGGCCCGTGTCGAGTCCCGCACCTTCATCTGCTCGGAGCGGGAGGAGGACGCCGGCCCCACCAACAACTGGGTGGCACCGGCGGACATGCGCACCGAGCTCGAGGGCGTGTTCGCGGGTTCGATGAAGGGCCGCACCATGTACGTGGTGCCGTTCTCGATGGGCCCCGTGGGCGGCCCCATCTCGCAGGTGGGCATCGAGATCACGGACTCCCCGTACGTCGTGGTGTCGATGCACGTCATGACGCGGGTCTCGGACGAGATCCTGCGCCTGATCGACGCCGGGCAGCAGTGGGTCCCCGCCGTGCACTCGGTGGGTGCGCCGCTGGCCGAGGGTGAGGCGGACGTCGCCTGGCCGTGCAACGACACGAAGTACATCGTGCACTTCCCGGAGAGCCGCGAGATCTGGTCGTACGGCTCCGGGTACGGCGGCAACGCCCTGCTCGGCAAGAAGTGCTTCGCGCTGCGCATCGCCTCGGCGATGGCACGCGACGAGGGCTGGCTCGCCGAGCACATGCTGCTGATCCGCATCACCTCGCCCGAGCAGCGTCAGTACCACCTGGCCGCGGCCTTCCCGAGCGCGTGCGGCAAGACCAACCTGGCGATGCTGCAGCCCACGATCCCGGGCTGGACGGTCGAGACCCTGGGTGACGACATCGTGTGGATGCGCCCCGGCCCGGACGGCACGCTGCGCGCCATCAACCCGGAGGCCGGCTTCTTCGGTGTCGCACCCGGTACGGGCATCGACACCAACCCGACGGCCGTGGCCACGTTCGACCGCGACACCATCTTCACCAACGTGGCGCTCACCGACGACGGCGACGTCTGGTGGGAGGGCCTGACACCGGAGCCCCCGGCGCACCTGACCGACTGGCAGGGCAACGACTGGACGCCGGACTCCGAGACCCCTGCGGCGCACCCGAACTCCCGCTTCACCGTGGCCGCCGCGCAGTGCCCCACCATCGCGGACACCTGGGAGGACCCGGCCGGCGTGCCGGTCGACGCGATCGTGTTCGGTGGCCGCCGCGCCACCAACGTGCCCCTCGTGGCCCAGTCGTTCGGCTGGGAGCACGGTGTGTTCATGGGCGCGACCATCTCCTCGGAGCGGACCGCCGCCGCCGAGGGTGCCCTGGGCGAGCTGCGCCGCGACCCCTTCGCGATGCTCCCGTTCTGCGGCTACAACATGGCCGACCACTGGGCGCACTGGCTGGAGGTCGGCGCCGGCATCGAGGAGTCGAAGCGCCCGAGGATCTTCCAGGTCAACTGGTTCCGCAAGGGTGACGACGGCCGCTTCCTGTGGCCCGGGTTCGGCGAGAACTCGCGTGTCGTCGAGTGGATCGTGGGCCAGGTCGAGGCCGGCCGGGGCCTGCGCGAGGACACCTCGGTGGCCACGCCGGTGGGCAGCATCCCCGCGCCCGGCACGCTGAACCTCGACGGGATCGACATGCCCGACGCCGACCTGGCGGCGCTCTTCGACGTGCCGACCGGGCCGTGGCAGGCCGAGGCCGACCTGACCGAGGAGTTCTTCGCGCAGTTCGGCGACCACACGCCGGCCGCCCTGCGCGACCAGCTGGACGCCCTGCGGGAGCGTCTGGCCCGATGATCTCGGGCGGCTGACGGCGCGACATCCACGGGTGGCTACCCGTCGCGCCGTCCGCCGTCCGGACAGGTTTCCCCGGCCGGGTTATTGAGGCATCCCGGCCGGGGATCTCCTTTGTCCACAGGCCTGTTCGTCCACAGGCCTGTGGACTCAGTAGCGCATCCCCATCAGCATGCGGACGTCGTCCAGGGTGCGGTCCGCGATCTCGTTCGCCCGCGCGTTGCCCCGGGCGAGCACCTCGTCGAGGTACCGCGGGCCGGCCGAGGCAAGCTCCCGGCGTCGGGCACGGAGGGGGCGCAGGCCCTCGACGACCGCCTCGGTGACCAGCGCCTTGAGGCGTCCCGCTCCCCCGGCGCCCACCTCGTCGGCGAGCGCCTCCGGGGTGGTCCCGGTGAAGTACGCGCCGATCTGGAGCAGGTTGGCGATCTCGGGCCGTCGCTCGGGCTCGTGGGTGATGGTCCGCTCGGCATCGGTCTTGGCGCGCTTGAAGAACGTCGCTGTGTCGTCCTCCGAGGCCTGTAGCTCCAGCGCGTTGCCGCGCGACTTCGACATCCGGCGGCCGTCGTCGCCGAGCACGGTGGTCGACGGCGCGATGAGCGCGTCCGGTTCGGGGAAGTACGGGCGCGCGGCGGAGTACCGCTGGTTGAACCGCCGCGCGACGGTCCGGGTGATCTCCAGGTGCGGTAGCTGGTCCACGCCCACCGGCACGAGGTTGCCGTGGCAGAACAGGATGTCGGCGGCCTGGTGCACCGGGTAGGTGAGCAGCAGGCCCGAGATGCTGCGCCGCTGCCGCAGCACGGCCGCCTCCGCCTCCGACTTCACGGTGGGGTTGCGCTCCAGCTCGGCCACGGTGACCAGCGACAGGAACGGCAGCAGGAGCTGGTTCAGGGCCGGCACGGCCGAGTGCGTGAAGACGGTGCTGCGCTGCGGGTCCAGGCCCGCCGCCAGGTAGTCGAGCAGCACCTCGCGGACGGTGCCGTGCAGGTCGCCGGCGTCGTCCCGGTCGGTGATGACCTGGTAGTCGGCGACGATGAGGAACACCTCGACGCCCAGGTCCTGCAGGCGTACGCGGTTCGCGACGGTGCCCAGCAGGTGCCCCAGGTGCAGGGCTCCGGTGGGGCGGTCGCCGGTGAGCACCCGGTACTCGCCCGGGTTCCGGGCGATGCGCTCCTCCAGCACCGCGGTGCGCTCGCGCGCCGCCACTGCGGAGCGGGTGGTGCTGCGCCTCTCGCGGGCAGCTTCGAGGTCGATGAGCGAGCCGGGGGCGGACGACGTCGGGGCCGCCTCGGGCGGCAGTGTCATGGACATGCTGGGACTCCTTGGTCAGGGAGCCGCCCGCGCACGACGTCGGGCACAGAAAAGTCCCGGGCTGCGACGGGCAGCTCGGGACTTCTGTGCGGGTGGGCGCGTCAGGTCACGGCTGCGGGTGCAGCCGCCACCAGTTCAGCCCGTGCGTCATGGGGCCAGGGTAGGCGGGGTTGCCCGACGGCGGCAAGGACGACGCCGTGCCGTCGGACAGCGAGAATGGACCCGTGCCGCAGCAGCCTGACGCCCCCATGCCTGAGAACCCCCTGGCCCACATCGTGTACTTCGAGCCGCGCATCCCCGGGAACACCGGGTCCGCGATCCGGCTCGCCGCGGTGACGGGAGCCCGCCTGCACCTGGTGGAACCGCTGGGCTTCGACCTGTCGGAGGCCAAGCTGAAGCGCGCCGGCCTCGACTACCACGACCTTGCCGTGATGGACGTGCACCCGTCGCTCGACGCTGCCCTCGACGCCCTGCCGGAAGCCCGCGTGTTCGCGTTCACGACCCGCGCGACCACCCGCTTCACCGACGTCGAGTACCGCCAGGGCGACGTGCTGCTGTTCGGCCCGGAGCCCACGGGGCTGCCGCCGGAGGCTCTGCAGCACCCACGGGTCGCCGACGAGCTGCGGATCCCGATGCTGCCCGGGCGCCGGTCGCTCAACCTGACCAACGCCGCGTCGATCGCGATCTACGAGGTGTGGCGCCAGGCGGGGTTCATCGAGGGGGCGTGAGGTGAGGGTCGACCCCTCGACCGATCGCAGAAGTGATGCCGAGATCCTCGAAGAAGCTCTCGGGCACCTCGGCGCGAGCTGAGGCGCGGCTACGGCCGCACCACCAGCACCCGCCCCGGGGCCAGCGCGTACCGACCGGGCACGACGCCGGGGCTCGCCGGCCCCGCCTGCGCGACGACCGTGACAGGCGGCTCGGCCACCACGCGGTCCGTCGTCGGGAACCACGTGCGGCCCGCGCTGACCAGGATGAGCATGCCGTCGATGTGACCGGCCGGGCTGAACGTCGCCGACCCGTCCGGGTAGCGACCGATGCCTGCCTCGGCGAGCCGGTCGGCGGCGTCGACGACGTCAGGCACCGCGATGCCCACCTCGCTCACGGACAGCAGGTTGCCCGGCCCGAACGGACCCGACAGGTCTGGCTGGGTGCCGGGCACGGGCGGGCTCGAGGCCTTCGCCCCCGCGCCGCGTCCGGCACCCAGGTCTCGGGGAAGATCACGGCGCGCGATGACCTCCAGGACGGAGCGGTCCGGTCCCGGGAAGTACAGCGACCGCGCGTTCCAGGCGTCCTGCGCCTCGAACTCGGTGCGGTCACCGTCGCTCAGCAGGCCGGGTCCCGCCGTCAGGAACTCGCGTGCGGCGTCGAACCGCGCGTCGTCGACGAGGAAGGCGTAGTGCTGGTCGCCCTCGGCGTCGGCGTCCTCGCGGAAGCGCAGGACGGTGCGCCCGACGGTGACCTCGACCGCACCGATCTCCTTGCGGACCGGCAGGCCGAGCACCGTCTCGTAGTACGCGGCGGTCTCGGCGAGCGATCGGGTCACCGTGTCGACGCTGATGATCTCCATGCGCCCCAGCCAACAACCTCAACAAGGGTTGAGGTCAAGGGGGCGTCGTCCTACGACAGCAGCCAGGCCGCCGCCCGGCGCAGCAGCTCCTGGTGTCCCGCGGAGGCGTAGGAGCGGACGTCGTGCCCCAGTGCCGAGTACACAGTCCGCCCGCCGTACGCCTCGTTGACCCACAGGACCGGGTGCGGCGCGCCGTCGTCGTCCCGCGTGGTGCCGACCACGCGCGACTCCGGCGCGACGCTCAGGTGGCAGTACCGCTCGTCGAAGGCCTCGACCACGCGCAGGCCGTCGGTGACCGGGTGGCCCTGCACCAGCTCGAACCGGGCGTCGCCGATCGGCGGGTGCATCGACTCGCCGGGGATCCAGCGCCCGCCCAGCACGGCCTCCCAGCCCGGCGCGTCGTAGAACGTGTTCGCCGCCTGGTGCAGGCCCAGCACGGCACCGCCGTCCCGCGCCCAGGCGACCAGCCGGTCGTGGAACCCGAGCCAGTCGTCGTCCGCCCCGTCGAAGCCCGGGTCACGACGGCCCGTGCCGCCGTTGACCACCAGCAGGTCCACCGCGTCGAGGTCGTCGAGCGCGTCGCGGAACAGCCCGCGCACCTCGACGTCGCCCTGGCCACCGAGGATGCCTGCGACCACGTGCGACGTCGCCGCGTGGTCGTGCCAGGGGTCCTCGTAGCGTCCGCGGCCGGCAAGGACAAGGATGCGACGTCGCGTCATGCACCCGATCCTGCCATCCGCGCTGTGGGCACCGGGCGGAGGGTCCATCGCCCGAACGGCTCTCCTGCTGCGACGATCTCTCCGTTCGACGGCCTACGGAGTGATGAGGAGCTTGCCGCGGGCGGCGCCCGAGGCCAGGTGGCGGAAGGCCGCCACCGCCTCGTCGAGGCCGTACCGCCGGTCGACGCGGGGGCGCAGCGCGCCGGAGGACAGCAGCCCGGCCAGCTCATCCAGGTCGGCCCGCTGGTTCGGCCGCCAGGCGAAGCTGCCCATCCGGACGCCGGTGAGCGCACCCACCACCGGCCCGAGCAGCGCCTTCTCCGCGAACGAGCCGATCCGCCGCGCGACGAGCACGTACCGGCCGCCCGGCGCCAGGCACCGGCGCGCCGCCACGAGGGACCGGGTGTCGGCGATGTCCACCACGACGTCGAAGCGGCGTCCGCCCTGCATGACATCGTCGCGCGTGTAGTCGACCGCCTCGTCCGCGCCGAGCTCCCGGAGGAACGGGAGCTTGTCCCCGTGGTCGACAGCGGTGACCACGCCACCGCGGGCCTTCGCCATCTGCACCGCGAACGGGCCCACGCAGCCGCCCGCACCGTTGACCAGCACCCGCTCGCCGGGCCGCACGGGCCCGACGTAGCGCAGGCACTGCAGCGCCAGCGACCCGGAGTGCGGTGTGGTGGCGGCGACGTCGAACGGCACGTCGTCGGGCAGCCGCGTCAGCGCCGACGCCGGGACCCGGACCCGGTCGGCGAGCGCGCCGTGGCCGCTGTCGAACAGGTCGGCCCAGACGCGGTCGCCCGGGCGCAGCGTGGTCACGTCCGCGCCGACGGCCTCGACCGTGCCGGCCAGGTCGACCCCGACGCTCCGGTTCACCGGGCGCACGAGGCCCGTGGCGACACGGGCCACCCGGGGACGGCCCAGGAGGTGGTCGAGATCGGCCATGTTCAGGGAGGTCGCGGCGACCCCGACCACGACCTCACCCGGTCCCGGGACCGGCGCGTCGAGGGTGGCGACGCGCAGGACGCCGGGCGTCCCGTACCGGTCGCGGACGACGGCCCTCACCGACCACCGTCCGACCGGACGGGCGCCGGATCCAGCGCGAGGAAGTCCCTGACACGGAACAGCCGCACCACGCGGCGCTGTCCGGCGGAGAGGTAGGGCAGCGCCTCGGCCGGCTCGACGAGCCGCGGGGTCACGCGGTGCGCGTGCCCGTCGGTCACGAGCTCCGCCGTACCCGCCGCCCGGATGTTGCGCACCCAGTCGGCGCCGAGCCCGTACGGGAGGAAGACGAGGAAGCCCTCGCCCATCGGGTAGACGCCGATCGGGGTCGCGTACGGCTTTCCGGACCGGCGCCCCACGTGCCGGATCACCGAGCTGCCCGACCCGGGCTCACCGGCGTCCCGCATCGCGCCGCGGTTGGTGAACCGCCGGTTGAACCGACGCACCAGCGCGAGGCCGCGGGGGTTCTTGTAGCGCATCGACAGCACGATCACGAGGGCCCAGGCCAGCGCGAGCACCACCAGCCCGCCGAGCACCCCGAGGATCCAGCCCCACATGACGTACCGCCTTCCGGTTGCGAACCTTACGCTGTAAGCCTTACGACGTAAGGTAGAACCGGCGAGCCGCCGGGTCAAGGGTGAAGGGCGACGTAGGATCGCGGGACGATGACTTCCCGGCAGAGAGCGGCAACCGCACCACGCAGCGCCCTGACGCGCGCCCGCGTGCTCGGCTCGGCCGTCACCCTCGCGGACCGCGACGGGCTCGGGGCGCTCACGATGCGCAGCCTCGCCCGGGAGCTCGGCATCGAGGCGATGTCGCTGTACCACCACGTCTCGAACAAGGAGGATCTGCTCGACGGCGTCGTCGACGTCGTCGCCGGGGAGATCCAGGAGGCGGTGGGCCGGCTGGACCCGCTGCCCGACGACGCGCCGCCGTCCGCCTGGCGGTCCGCCGTGCGCCGGCAGATCCTCACGGCGCGCGCCGTGCTGCTGCGGCACCCGTGGGCCACGACCGTCCTGGAGTCGAGGACGTCGTTCAGCCTGCACGTGGTGCGCTACTACGACTCGCTGCTCGGGCTGATGCGGCGCGGCGGCCTCTCGTACGACCTGATCCACCATGCCATGCACGCCCTCGGCAGCCGCGCCCTCGGGTTCTCACAGGAGCTCTTCGAACCGGACGGCGCCACGGCGGGCTCCGCAGCCGGTGGCGCCGCCACCCAGGGTGCCGACGCCACCGCTACCGCACTGCTGGAGCAGATGGCCGACCAGGTGCCCCACATGGTGGAG
The DNA here is from genome assembly GCF_044456525.1 of Promicromonospora sp. NPDC050880. NCBI lineage: Bacteria > Bacillati > Actinomycetota > Actinomycetes > Micrococcales > Promicromonosporaceae > Promicromonospora > Promicromonospora sp. NPDC050880. The sequence goes on along the minus strand of NZ_JBITFV010000004.1, from coordinate 238,303 downwards.
ATGCTGGCAGAGGTGGGCCATGAGGAACCCGGCCAGACCCTGGGCTGGTGCGACGACCAGACCGAGTTCGAGTTCGGCCTCGACCTCATCCTCGACGGGCTGGAGCGGCTCGCCGCGGACCAGCGGTGAGCCGCCCCGGCCCGCTCACCGCAGCGGGTCGAAGGGCAGGATCTCCTGGGGCGTCCGCCCCGTCGTGATCTGCTCCGCCAGCGCCCGCCCGGTCGCGGGCCCCAGCACCATGCCCCACATGCCGTGACCGCCGGCCACGTAGACACCCGGGGCGGCCGTCCGGCCCACGAGCGGCAGCCCGTCCGGGGTCACCGGCCGGGAGCCCACCCACTCGTCGGCCCGGGAGTCCAGGTCCACGCCCTCGAACAGATCGCGGACCGAGCGCACGATCGCCCGGACACGGCCGGGCTGGAACGGCTCGTCCGGCCCGCGGAACTCCATGGTGCCCGCCACGCGCAGCCGTCCCTGGTACGGCGTGCAGGCCACCCGCCGGGCCGGGAAGTACACGGGGTGGTCGATCGGCGGCCCCTCCACCGGCACGCTGAACGAGTAGCCCCGCCCCGCCTGCACCCGGGTCCGCACGCCCAGCGGACGCACCAGCTCGGGGAGCCATGCCCCGGTGGCGACCACGACGGCGTCGGCCCGCACCGTGTCGTGACCGTGCACGGCGACCTCGGTGCCGCCCGGCACCGCGCGCACGGCCGTGACGCGGGCGTCGGTGAGCACCTTCGCCCCGCGGGCGCTGACCGACGTCGCGAGCGCCTCCACGTACGGCCCGGGCTCGATGTACCGCTGCCCCTCGAGCGACCAGATCGACCGCACCGCTCGGGAGAGGTGCGGCACGCGGACGCCGTCGGGCACCCGGGAGAGCCGCACCTCCTGGCCGGCCTTGGCCACGTTGCGCAGCTCGTGCACGAACGGGACCGACTGCCGCTCGTGCTCGAACGCGACCACCCAGCGGCTGGGGTAGGACGTCGCGTGCACGCCACCGGCCTCGAGCTCGTCGTACGCCTCGAGCGCCACCCGGTCGATCGGCGTGAGGGCGGCCATCGCGCGCTGCCACGCGCCGGGCGTCGCGTGCGCCATGAACCGCGCGACGAAGCTCCACAGGGCACGGTCGAAGCGGAACGGCACGCTGAGCGCGGCGTCGGGGTCGAGCATCGCCCGGGGGCCGTAGGCCCAGAGCGAGGGGTCGGCCAGCGGCATCGCCATGCCGGGCGTGAGCCACCCGGCGTTGCCCCAGGAGGCCCCGGCCGCGACGCCGCGCCGGTCGAGGATCGTCACCTCCACGCCGCGTTCCTGCAGGTGCCACGCGGTGGAGAGACCGACCATGCCGGCCCCCACGATGATGGCGCTCTTCGTCTCGGGCACGCTTGTTGCTCCTTCTCGCGAGTGCAGTACCTGCCAGTACCCCTCCCCGTCGAGCGGCGGTCGCCCTCATCGTCCGCCCGACGGGTCGATTCGGCGCGACCTTCCCGTGAAGTGCGGCCGAACAGGGTGTGTGGGATCGGCGGCGCGGCGCCGGACGACGCCGCGCCGGCCCGTCCGCTCAGCCGAGCGGCTGCGCCAGGGGCTCGATCGCGGCGATCTCGTCGTCACCCAGGGGGCCCGCCGCGAGCGCCGCGACGTTGTCCTCGAGCTGCGCCACCGACGACGCACCGATCAGTGCCGACGTCACGCGCTCGTCCCGCAGCACCCAGGCGAGGGCGAGCTGCGCGAGGGTCTGGCCGCGTCCCGCGGCGATCTCGTTGAGCGCCTTGGCGCGGCTCAGGTAGTCGTCGGTGAGTGCGCGGTCGGAGAGGAACGGCGAGTCGGTGCGCGCCGCCCGGGACCCGGCCGGGGCCGCACCGGCGAGATACTTGCTGGTCAGCAGGCCCTGCTGGAGCGGCGAGAACACGATGGTGCCGACGCCGAGCTCGCCGACGACGTCGAGCAGGGCCTCGCTCTGCACCCCGTCGTAGCCGTCCTCGTGCGCGGGGTTCTCGATGTGCCGGTTGAACATCGAGTAGGACGGCTGGTGGATGAGCAGCGGCACGCCCAGCTCGCCGAGGATCCGCGCGGCGTCACGCGTGCGGGCCGGCGAGTAGTTGGAGACGCCGACATACAGCGCCTTGCCCTGCCGGACCGCCGAGGCCAGGGCACCCATGGTCTCCTCGAGCGGGGTCGAGGGGTCCGGCCGGTGGTGGTAGAAGACGTCCACGTAGTCGACGCCCATGCGGGTCAGCGACTGGTCCAGGCTGGCTAGCAGATACTTGCGCGAGCCGTGGTCGCCGTACGGGCCGGGCCACATGTCGTAGCCCGCCTTCGTGGACAGGACCAGCTCGTCGCGGTAGGACCGCAGGTCGGCGGCGAGGTGCCGGCCGAAGTTCTCCTCGGCGGAGCCGTAGGGCGGGCCGTAGTTGTTGGCCAGGTCGAAGTGCGTGACGCCCAGGTCGAGGGCACGGCGCAGGATGGCGCGCTGGGTGTCGAACGGGCTGGTGTCGCCGAAGTTGTGCCACAGCCCCAGGGACAGCGCGGGCAGGTCGAGCCCGGAGCGTCCGGTGCGGCGGTAGGTCATGGTCTCGTAGCGGTCGTCGGCTGCGAGATACCGGGGTGCGAGAGGCATGGGGCCATCGTGGCACGAAGACCGTGGCGGTCTGGACATCGGCCGGGCGGCTCGGGTCGGCCGGGTCGGCCGGGTCGGCCGGGTCGGCCAGGCCGGCCGGGTCGGCCGGGCCTGCTCGGACCGGCTCGGACCGGCTCGGACCGGCTCGGACCGGCTCGGACCGGCTCGGGCCGGCTCGGAGAACTGACCATGCGGTTGCTGCCAGGACGGGTCTTGATCTGGCAGCAACCGCATGGTCGGCAGGGGGTCAGCAGTAGAGGTTGCCGCCCGGGTCCACGCCCAGGGCGCTCGTGAAGCGCAGGTAGGTGTCGACCCGGCTCTGGACCTGTGCCGGGTTGCCGCCGTTGCACTCGATGGCGCCGTTGATACTGCGGATGGTCTCACCGAAGCCCGCGCCGTTGACGATCGCGTTGTGTGGCGTCATGGTGCCCGGACCGTTCTGCGTGTTCCAGTACCAGAGGCCGGTCTTCCAGGCGATGGCCGAGTTGGTCTGCACCAGGTTCGGGTTGTTGAGCAGGTCGATGCCGAGGGCGTCGCCCGCCGCCTTGTAGTTGAAGTTCCAGCTGAGCTGGACCGGGCCACGGCCGTAGTACTTGTCGTGGCCAGCCGGGCAGCCGTAGGGCTGGGTCGTGTCGCAGTAGTGCGGGTAGTTGGCGGTGTTCTGCTCGACGATGTGCACCAGACCGCCGGTCTCGTGGGAGACGTTGGCGAGGAAGGCGGCCGCTTCCCGCTTCTGGACGGTCTCGCTGCCGCTGTTGGCGAACCCCGGGTACGCGCTGAGCGCGTCGACGAGGCCCGCGTAGGTGTAGAACGAGTTCCGGTTCGGGAAGAACGAGTTGAACTGGGCCTGGCTCACCGGGAACGCGTCGGTGCCGGGCGGGTCGACAGGCGGCTCGCCGCCGTCGCACGTGCCGACGCGCTCCCAGACGCCCCACTCACCCGTGGTGCCGGGTGTCTCCCCCTGGGTCCACCACTTGGCGCGCCAGGCCGCGCCGCCGTAGGTGACCAGGTTGCCGCCGACATAGACGGCGCTGCTGCTCCAGGCGGCGGCGGTGCAGTCGGCGACCGCGGCCGGGGCGGGAGCCGGGGCGTCGGCGACGGGCGCGGCCGCACCGGGGACTGCCACGGCACCTGCGGTGAGGAGCGCGGCGACAAGGCTGGTGACGAAGAACGGTACGCGACGAGATCTCATGGGGAACCACCTCGCTTCGGGTCCTGGGCCGCCGCGGACGACGGCGACCGATTTGTTCAGGAACCTAGCAAGGTACGTCCAGCCGGGTCGTGAGGGATTCCCACACGGGTACCCGTACGTGCCGGGCGGGAGACAACAGCGCGGGGTTCGGTCAGCTGCCGCCCGGTTCGGTCCGTTGTCCGTTGCCCCGGACCGGTCTGCTGCGGCGGGTTCGGTCGGTTGCCGCAGGTTCGGTCTACTGCCGCAGGTTCGGTCAGTTGCCGCGGGTGGTGTTCGGTCGGCTGCCGCGTGTCGGCCTGCCGTCGCGCGTGTTCGGTCGACTGCCGCGGGTGGTGTTCGTTCAGCTGCCGCGTGCTCGGTCTGCCGCCGCGCATGTTCGGTCAGTTGCCGCGCATGTTCGGTCGGCTGCCGCACGTATTCGGTCAGTTGCCGCGCATGTTCGGTCGGCTGCTCCGAGATCGGTCCATCGACGGGCCGATCTCGGGGCAACGGACCGAACACGCCACCGTTGCGGCCAGCATCACGCCCAGCAGCCCACAGCACCACGCCGCCACCGCCACCGCCGCCGCGACCGCCGCGACCGCCGCGACCGCCGCACGACGCCGCCACCGCGTCCAGCGCCCAGCACCGCACCCAGCACCCAGCACCCAGCACCCAGCACCCAGCACCCAGCACCCAGCAGCAAACACACCACCAGGCCCCCACCCGCCTGGAGCCCCCACCCGCTCACGCCGAGTCCCGCACCACCAGCGTCGGCTCGAAGATCGACGAGCGCACCGCCGGCTCGTCGGCGTCGATCTGCTCCAGCAGCATCCGCGCCATCTCCTGGGCCATCTGCTCCACGGGCTGGCGGACGGTCGTCAGCCGAGGCCGGGTCTGCACGGCGACGGGGCTGTCGTCGAACCCGACGATCGCGACGTCGTCGGGCACGCGCCGGCCGTTGGCCTGCAGCACGTGGATCGCACCCTGGGCCATGAGGTCGTTCGAGACGAAGATCCCGTCCAGGTCCGGGGCCACGGTGAGCAGCTCGGCCATCGCCGCCTCACCGCTCTCGAACGTGAACGACCCCGCGACGCTCGGGACGAACGCGTGCCCGCGCCGGGCCGCCGCGTCGCGGAAGCCCTCCAGGCGGTCCCGGGCGGAGGGCACGTCGAGCGGCCCCGAGATCACGCCGAGCGCGCGGCGGCCCCGGTCGAGCAGGTGGTTCGCGGCCAGGCGGGCGCCGTCGGCGTTGGCCAGGTCGACGTAGCTGGCCGGGATCGGGTGCCCGGGCCGCGCGAAGAGCACGATCGGGCGGCCGGTGCCGATCAGCCCCTCGGGGAGCGGGTCGTCCGCGTAGGTGGAGACCAGCAGGGCGCCGTCCGCGTTGCCGAACCGCAGGTAGGAGACGACCTGGGCCCGGGTCTGCTCGTCGTCGGCGAACATCAGGACCGGGTGCACGTCGTGCGGGCGCAGCGTCCGCACGAGCGACCCGACCACCCGCCCGAAGAACGGGTCCGAGAAGACGCCCGAGAGGTCGAGCTCCCCCTCGGGATCGGCGTCCGCGCCCGAGATGACGACGGCGACCGTGCCGGTGCGGCGCGTCACCAGGGACCGCGCGGCCCGGTTGGGCACGTAGCCCGTCTCGGCCACCGCCTCCAGCACGACCTCCTGGACCGCCGGCGCCACCTTGCGCTTGCCGTTGATGACGCGGGACACGGTCGCGCGCGAGACGCCGGCGACCTTCGCCACGTCCTCCAGGGTCGGCGCCGCACGCCGCGGGTCCTTGCTCACAGGCCGACGGTAACAGAGTAAGAGCGCTCTCCGAGCGAGCCGCGCCGGGTGACCTCTCCACTCAGCCTGGGATGCAGCAAGGTGCACCAGACGCCAACAAAACAGGTAATGAAGCCGATAAACAGAGACGGCCAAGGGGGCCCAGACCCTTGACGCTCGACCGAGCACGGGTCGAGGATGAGCCGGGTAAGAGCGCTCTCCCACTCGTGACGCACCGGAGCGTCGCGCTCGCAGGCTCAACGACGAACCGCGCCACGGCCGCTCTGCCCGGCCGAGCAGCGGACGGAGAGGAACACCATGACCACCACCGGATCACCCGGTACGCCGGTCGCCGGCCCCCGACGCACCACGCACGCCACCCGGACCAGGCACGGGCGCGCCACCGTCGCGGCCCTGGCGGCCGGGCTGCTGGCCACGGCGGCGCTCGTCGTGCCCGCCACGACGGCGCAGGCCGAACCGGTCCTGCTGTCGCAGGGCCGGCCCGCGACGGCGTCGTCGGTGGAGAACCCCGACTACACGCCCGCGAGCGCCGCCGTCGACGGCGACCTGACCACCCGGTGGGCCAGCGAGTTCAGCGACCCGCAGTGGATCCGGGTCGACCTGGGCCGCTCGGCCGCGCTCGACCGTGTCGAGCTGGTGTGGGAGGCCGCGTACTCGACGGCGTACCAGTTCCAGGTCTCGGCGGACGGCACCGCGTGGTCCACCGTGTACTCGACCACGTCGGGCGACGGCGGCACCGACGCGTTCGACGTCGAGGGAACGGCCCGGTACGTGCGGCTCCTGTCGACCGCCCGCTCGGGCGGGTACGGCAACTCGCTGTGGGAGCTGCGTGTCTTCGGCGAGGCCGGTGGCAGCACCGATCCGGGCGGGCCGGCCTACGTGGACCCGGGCCACCCGAACGTCCCGGTCCGGGACTCGGGCCCGAGCACCGTCGAGGTGGTGGGCGGCAGCGGTGACTGGGACCTCCAGGTGGACGGGCAGCCGTACACGGTCCGCGGCTTCACCTGGGGCCCGGCGTTCAGCACGGCCGACCACTACATGCCGACGCTCACGGCGATGGGCGCCAACACGATCCGCACCTGGGGCACAGGGGCGGACACCCGCCAGCTCCTGGACTCGGCCGCGGCGCACGACGTCCGCGTCGTGATGGGCTTCTGGCTGCTGCCCGGCGGCGGCCCGGGGTCGGGCGGCTGCATCGACTACCGCACCGACGCCACCTACAAGGCGAACACCAAGGCGGACATCCTCAGTCAGGTCGCGGCGTACAAGGACCACCCGGGCGTGCTCATGTGGAACATCGGCAACGAGTCGCTGCTCGGCCTGCAGAACTGCTACTCGGGCACCGACCTGGAGCAGATCCGCAACGCGTACGCGGCATTCGTCAACGAGGTGAGCGTGGCCGTGCACCAGGCCGACCCGAACCACCCGACCACGAGCACGGACGCCTGGGTGGGCGCCTGGCCGTACATCGAGCGCAACGCCCCCGACCTGGACCTGCTCTCGGTCAACGCGTACGGCGACCTGTGCAACGTGCCCGCGGCCTGGGAGGCCGGCGGCTACGACCGGCCGTACCTCATCACGGAGGGCGGCGCGGCCGGTGAGTGGGAGGTGCCGGACGACGCCAACGGCGTCCCGGACGAGCCCACCGACCTCGAGAAGGAGCAGGCGTACGTCGACTCGTGGCGCTGCCTGCGGGAGCACGACGGCGTCGCGCTGGGCGCCACGTTCTTCCACTACGGCATCGAGGGCGACTTCGGCGGTGTGTGGTTCAACGTGATCCCCGGTGACAACCGGCGCCTCGGCTACTACTCGATCGCCCGTGCCTGGGGCGTCGACACCTCCGGCATGAACACCCCGCCGCGCATCACCGCGATGAACGTCCAGGGCGCGACGGCAGTGTCCGCGGGCGAGGAGTTCACGGTCAGCGTGGACGTGACCGACCCCGACGGCGACCCGATCGACGCCAACGTGATGCTGAACAGCAAGTACGTCAACAACGCGGGCGGCATCGCGCAGGCGCAGTTCACGCAGACGGCGCCGGGCACGTTCCGGGTCACGGCACCCGAGATGCTCGGCGTCTGGAAGGTCTATGTGTTCGCCGAGGACGGGCACGGCAACGTGGGCGTGGAGACGAGGTCGTTCCGCGTCGTCGCGCCGCCGGTCGACGGGACGAACATCGCGCGCGGCAAGACGGCGACGGCCTCGAGCTTCGACCCGTGGAACGGCGACTGGACGCCCGGCCGCGCCGTCGACGGCGACGCCACGACGCGGTGGGCCAGCGAGTGGGGCCCGTCGGCGTGGTGGCAGGTGGACCTCGGGTCGGTGCAGTCGTTCGACCACGTGCAGCTCGTCTGGGAGACGGCCTACGGCAAGTCGTACCAGGTGCAGACGTCGAACGACGGGAGCACCTGGACCACGGTCCGGACGGTCACGGGCGGCAACGGCGGCGTCGACAGCCTCGACGTCCAGGGCAGCGGCCGGTACGTGCGGCTCAACCTCACCGAACGCGGCACGGAGTGGGGCTACTCGCTGTACGAGGTCGGCGTCTACCAGCAGTGACAGATCAGCAGTGACAGATCAGCAGTGACAGATCAGCAGTGACAGGTCAGCACGGCACACCTGCGAAGAAGGAGGAACCATGCGCACGACCCTCAGCAGACCCCGCGTGCTCGCGGGCGCACTCGCCACGGCCCTGCTCGCCTCGACCCTGAGCGCGGCGGGCACGATCGGCGCCACCACCGCCGTCGCCGAGCCGAACACCCTGCTCTCGCAGGGTGCGCTCACGGCCGCGTCCAGCTCGGAGTCCGCGGGCCTCGGCCCGCGCTTCGCGGTGGACGGCGACCGGTCCACCCGCTGGGCCAGCGCCCCCACGGACGACGAGTGGATCCGGATCGACCTGGGGCAGTCCTACGCCCTGGACCACGTCGCCCTGGAGTGGGAGGCAGCGTACGGCGCGGCGTTCACGATCCAGGTCTCGGCCGACGGCGCCGCCTGGACCACCGTCGTCACCGAGGGTGCCGGGACCGGCGGCACGGAGGTCTACGACATCACCGCGACCGGCCGCTACGTGCAGCTCGTCGGCACGGCCCGAGGCACCGGCTACGGCTACTCGCTCCTGGAGCTCCAGGTGTTCGGCGACGGCGAGGCGGGCGGGCCGGAGGACCCGCCGCCGTTCCCCGGCGACGAGGTGACCCACCACGAGTTCCAGGCGAACTGCACCTTCTCGCACTTCCTGCCGGACGACTCGATCGTCTACCCGAACCAGCCGGGCCGGTCGCACCTGCACACGTTCATCGGCAACCGCTCGACGGACGCCTTCACCACGCCGACGAGCCTGCACGCGATGCCGGAGAGCACCTGCACGGTGCCCCAGGACCACTCCGCGTACTGGTTCCCGGCCATCACCAGGGCGGGCGTGCCGGTGGAGCCGAACATCCCGCTGACCGTCTACTACAAGTCGGGGATCGACGACTACCGCGACGTGGTGCCGTTCCCGGAGGGGCTCCAGTTCGTGACCGGCGACATGATGGCGACGGTGGACGAGTTCCGCACCGCGCCGGGCGCCGTCGAGGGCTGGGAGTGCGGCGACATCTCCAAGAGCTGGGAGATCCCGGCGTACTGCCCCGAGGGGACGCAGCTCAACATCCGGTACCAGGCGCCGAGCTGCTGGGACGGGATGCACCTGACGCCGGAGGAGTCGGCGCACATGGGCCACGGCTCGCACATGGCGTACCCCGTGGCGGGCCAGTGCCCGATGAGCCACCCCGTCGCGGTGCCGATGCTGGAGTTCAAGATCGCGTGGCCGGTCAGCGGCGACATGTCCGACGTCGCGCTGGTGAGCGGGTCAGACCAGTCGTGGCACTACGACTTCGTCAACGCCTGGGACCCCGAGGTGCTGCGCCGGCTGGTGGAGCACTGCATCAACGGCGGCCTCCAGTGCAACCCGCGGGGCTACGACCTGTACAAGCCGCACCGGGGCACCGTGCTCGACGAGAACTACGAGCTGGTACCCGAGACCACGGCAGCGCGGGAGGAGGTGGCGTCGTGAGGGCCGTCCCCAGCGGTGCGCACCGGGCCGGCACACGGGCCTGGCTGGCTGCCGCGGCGGTCGCGACGTGCGTCGCGGCCCCGCTGACGGCGGCTGCCGCGCCGGTTCCCGGGGCGACGGCGCGGCCGGCGTCGGCGTCGGTCCGGGCGCCGGTCCCGGCGTCGGTCCAGGCACCCGTCCCGGCGTCAGTCCCGGCGTCAGGGCCGGACCAGGCGGCGGCTGCCGCCTGCGGGAGCACGAACGTGGCGCTCGGGCGGCCGGCGACGGCATCGTCGACGGAGGGTCCGTTCGGCGCGGCGTCGGCCGTGGACGGCGACCCCGGTACCCGCTGGGCCAGCGAGTTCAGCGACCCGCAGTGGATCCGCGTGGACCTCGGTTCCGTGCAGGACCTGTGCCGTGTCGACCTGTCCTGGGAGGCCGCGTACGGCAAGGGGTTCCGGATCGAGGCCTCGGACGACGGCTCCGCGTGGCGCACCCTGACGACGGTCACGAACGGGACCGGCGGCAACCAGTCGCTGGAGATCACGGGGTCGGGCCGGTACGTACGGCTCACCGGCACGGAGCGGGGCACGGGGTACGGCTACTCGCTCTGGGAGCTCAAGGTGTTCGCCGGCGAGGGCGGCACCACGCCCGGCGACCCGATCCCGGGCGGCGGCGACCTGGGCCCGAACGTGCACGTCTTCGGCCCGGACACGCCGACGGCCCAGGTCCAGGCGGCGGTCGACGCCGTCTACGACCAGCAGGAGGCGGACCAGTTCGGCGACGGACGGCACCAGTTCCTCTTCGAGCCGGGCACCTACCCGGTGCACGTCAACGCCGGTTTCCACACCTCGATCTCCGGCCTGGGGACGAGGCCCGACGACGTGAACATCACGGGCGGTGTCTGGGCCGACGCCGAGTGGTTCGAGGGCAACGCCACGCAGAACTTCTGGCGGTCGGTCGAGAACCTGGCCGTGACGCCGTCGGGCGGGGACATGCGGTGGGCCGTGTCGCAGGCGGCGCCCATGCGGCGCGTGCACGTCAAGGGCAACCTCATGCTGCACTCGTCGCGGTACGGCTGGGCGTCGGGCGGGTACATCGCCGACTCGGTGGTCGACGGGCAGGTCCGCGCCTGGACGCAGCAGCAGTGGTACACCCGCGACTCGACGCTCACGGGCGGCTGGGCCGGGACGCTGTGGAACATGGTGTTCTCCGGCACCGAGAACGCCCCGCCGACGTCGTTCCCCGAACCCGCGGTGACCGCCCTGGACACCACCGGCGTCATCCGCGAGAAGCCGTACCTGTACCTCGACGGGGACGACTACGCGGTGTTCGTGCCGGCACACCGGGACGGCACGCGGGGCGCGACCTGGGACGGCGGGACGACGTCGGGCACCTCGATCCCGCTGGACCAGTTCTACGTGGCCCGGCCCGGCGACTCCGCGGAGCGGATCAACCAGGCGCTCGACCAGGGGCTGCACCTGCTGCTCACGCCGGGCGTCTACGAGACCACCGGGACCATCGAGGTGGACCGGGCCGACACCGTGGTGCTCGGGCTCGGGTACGCCACGATCGTGCCGACGGCCGGGCAGACGGCGATGCGCGTGGGTGACGTGGACGGCGTGCGCGTGGCGGGCGTGCTCTTCGACGCCGGCGCGGCCGAGTCGCCGTCCATGCTCACCGTGGGCACGGCAGGGTCGACGGCGGACCACGCCGACGACCCGATCTCGCTGCACGACGTGTTCGTCCGCGTGGGCGGCGCGCACGCCGGGCGCGTGGACCAGGCGATCGTGGTGAACGCGGACGACACGATCGTGGACCACATCTGGTCCTGGCGCGGCGACCACGGCGACGGCGTCGGCTGGGACGTGAACACCGCGCGCAACGGGCTCGTGGTCACCGGCGACGACGTGGACGGGTACGGGCTCTTCGTCGAGCACTACCAGGAGTACAACACCCTGTGGACCGGGGAGCGCGGCCGCACGATCTTCTACCAGAACGAGCTGCCGTACGACCCGCCGGACCAGGCCGCGTGGAACCACGACGGCATCCGGGGCTGGGCGGCGTACAAGGTCGCGGACGGCGTGACGCAGCACGAGGCGTGGGGGCTGGGGTCGTACTGCGTGTTCACCTCGGACGCGTCGATCACCTCGGACAACGGGTTCGAGGTGCCGGTCACGCCGGGCGTGCGGATGCACTCGCTGCTCACCGTGTCGCTGGGCGGGGTGGGCACGTACGAGCACGTGATCAACGGCGTCGGCCCGCGCGCGGCGGGCACGGAGACGATCCCGGCGAAGGTGGTGAGCTACCCCTGACCCTGCCCGGACGACCATGCACCTGCTGCCAGAACCAGGACCTGCCTGGCAGCAGGTGCATGGTCGTCTCCAGGGGGCCGCGGCAGCCGTCAGGTGACCGCGCCGATGTGCCAGGGGATGAACTCCTCGGCGCCGATCTCCAGCTCCTCGCTGACCGTCTGCTCCCCCGAGGCGACGGCGAGGACGCGGTCGAAGATCTGCCGGCCCACCTCGGCGACGGTCGCGGTGCCGTCCACGACCACGCCCGCGTTGATGTCCATGTCCTGCGACATCGCCGAGTACATCGGGGTGTTGGTGGCCACCTTGATGGACGGCGTCGGGCGGCACCCGAACACCGACCCGCGTCCGGTGGTGAAGACGACGACGTTCGCGCCGCCCGCGACCAGGCCCGTCACGGACACCGGGTCGTAGCCCGGGGTGTCCATGAAGCCGAACCCGGTCTCCGTGATCGGCTCGGCGTACTCGTACACGGCGCCCAGGTCGGCCTGCCCGCCCTTGGCCACCGCCCCGAGGGACTTCTCCAGGATGGTGGTCAGCCCGCCGGCCTTGTTGCCCGGTGAGGGGTTGTTGTCCAGGGTGCCGCCACCCGCGGCGACGTAGCCGCGCCACCAGTCGATCCGGTCCAGCAGCTTCTTCGCCACGGCGGGTTCGGTCGCCCGTGCGGTGAGCAGGTGCTCCGCGCCGTAGACCTCGGGCGTCTCGGCCAGCACGGACGTGGCGCCGTAGGCGACCAGGCGGTCCGAGGCCCAGCCCAGGGCCGGGTTCGCGGTGATGCCGGAGTAGCCGTCCGACCCGCCGCAGTTCAGGGCGAGGACCAGCTCGGACACGTCGCACTCGACGCGTCGACGCTGGTCGACCAGGGGCAGCAGCTCGCGGACGGCGGCCACTCCGGCACGGACCGAGGCCCGCACGCCGCCGGCCTCCTGGATGGTCAGGGAGCGCACCACGGTGTCGTCCGGGATGGCCGCGAGCAGCCCGGACCGTCGCTCGTCGGGGGCACCGATGCCGGGCATCCCCAGGTCGGCGACCTGGCCCGAGCGGGCCGACAGCGCGGCGCCCGGCACCATCTCGCAGCCCAGCCCGAGCACCAGCAGGCCCGCGACGTTCGGGTGCGCGGCGTACCCGCGCAGGGTGCGCAGCAGGATCTGCCCGCCCTCGGAGTCCGGGACCAGGCCGCAGCCCGAGGTGTGGGTCAGGGCGATCACGCCGTCCACGTTCTCGAACTCGTCCAGCGCCGCGCCGCGGAACTGGTCGGCGATCATCTTCGCCGTCGAGGCCGAGCAGTTCACGCTGGTCAGGATCGCGACGAAGTTCCGGGTCCCCACGCGGCCGTCGGCCCGGCGGTAGCCGCGGAAGGTGGGCCGGGGCTCGTCGTCGGGCACCGGGAGGTGCGTGTGCGTGCCGCCCAGCGGCGCCTCCCGCTGGGCCTCCTCGAACCCGAGGTTGTGGGAGTGCACGTGGTCGCCGACCGCGATGTCGGCGGTGGCCACCCCGATGACCTGCCCGTACTTGCGCACCGGGCCGCCCGCGGACACGGCCCGCAGCGCGACCTTGTGCCCGCGCGGCACCGCCTGGCGGACGTCGACCGGACCGGTCCCGGGAGCCTCGGGTGTCTCGCCCGGGCTCAGGTCCCGCGTGGCGACGGCGACGTCGTCCCCGTCCCGCAGCACGAGCAGTTCCTGTGACACGTGAGACCTCCCGTTGAACCGTTTCATCCTACCGAGACGACGTCGAGTGCGGGATCTTCGCCCTCGCAGAGGCTCTGCCAGGGCGAAGATCCCGCACTCGACGTCGGTCAGTTCGAGATGGCCGCCGTGACCTCTTCCGTGAACTGGGTGGCCGCCTCCTGCGGGCTGAGGCGCTCGAAGAGGACCTCCGTGTTGATGCGCTCCATGATGTCGGCGAGCTCGGCCGAGCCGTGCGGCGGGACCGGCGGGGTGTCGACGATCTCGTCCTCGATGTCCGCCATGAAGTCGGCCATCTTCTGGTCGGTGGGCGACAGGTCGCCCAGGATCGCCTCGCGCACGTCGGTGTTCGCCGGCAGGCCGCGGTCGGTCAGCATGATCTTCGCGGCCTCCTCGGAGTTCAGCATGAAGTCCACGAACTTCGCGGACGCCTCCGGGTACTCGGTGTCCGCGGAGACCGAGTAGAACATGGCCGGCTTGTAGTACATGCCGGTGCGCTCCCCCTCGGTCTCGCCGGGCAGGCGCAACAGCTCGAGCTCGTGACCCGACGACTCGGTCAGCGCGCCGAGCTGGTTGGTCCACCAGACCCCCATGGCCCCCTGGTTGGTGCCGAGCAGGCCGCCCTCCGGCCCGGCCGCCTGGTACTCGACGGTGCGGGCGGCGTCCGGCTGACCACCGCCCGCCATGAGGTCGAGCGAGACCTGGAAGAAGTCCGCGACGGTCTCCTCGGAGACGCCGAGCTCGCCGTCCGGCGTGAACAGGGTCTCGCCGCGCTGGCGCGCCAGCACGTTGAGGCCGGCCTCGTTGAAGCCGTAGTCCTGCGTGCCCCAGACGCCGTCGCCCGCACCGTCGGCGACGGCGTTCGCGGTGGTCACGTAGTCCTCCCACGTCCAGGTGCTGTCGTCCGGCACGTCGACGCCGGCGTCGGCGAAGATCTCCGGGTCGGCCACGAGCGCGTAGGCGTTGATGCCGGTCGGGATGCCGTACTGCGTGCCCTCGATCTGCCCGCCCGCCAGGACGCCGTCGTCCACCTTCGAGGTGTCGATGTCGAGCGTGCCCAGGTCGGCCAGCACGTTCTTGGTCGAGTAGTCGGAGATGTAGCGCTCCTCCTGGGTGATGACGTCGGGGGTGTCGCCCGCGGCCACCGAGGTGGCGAGCTTGTCCCAGTAGCCGTCCCAGTCGGTGAAGTCGGGGACCACGGTGATGTCCGGGTTCTCGGCCTCGAAGGCCTCGATGATCTGCTGCGTCGACTCGTGGCGGGTGTCGGAGCCCCACCACGCGAACCGGATCTCGCAGGGGCACTCCTCGGCAGCGGCCGGGGCGTCGTCGCCGCCTCCGCCGATGCCCGAGTCGCCGCCCCCGCAGGCCGCGAGGGTCAGGGCGACGGCCGCGATGCCTGCGGCCGAGGACGTGATCCTCCTGCCGCGTCGCGCAGGGCGTCCGGTACGGGTGATGCTCATGTGCTTCTCCTTCGGTGACGTCGTTGTCTCATCGCGGTGGAGCTACTTGATTCCGGTGGTCGCAATGCCCTTGACCAGGTACTTCTGTCCGAACAGGAAGGCGATGAAGACGGGGATCAGGGACACGATCGACATCGCGAACAGCGATCCCCACGAGCTCTCGCCCGTGGAGTCGACGAACGTGCGCAGGGCGATCGGCACGGTGTACATCTCCGGCCGGGTGAGGAAGATGAGCTGGCTGAAGAAGTCGTTCCAGGTCCAGATGAACGTGAAGATCGCCGTGGTGGCGAGGGCCGGGAGCGACAGCGGCAGCATGATCTGCAGGTAGATGCGCAGGTGGTTGCAGCCGTCCAGCGTCGCGGCCTCGTCCAGCTCGCGCGGGATGCCGCGGAAGAACTGGACCATGAGGAAGATGAAGAACGCGTCGGTCGCCAGCAGCTTGGGCACGATCAGCGGCAGGAACGTGTTGATCCACTCGAGCTGGGAGAACAGCACGTACTGCGGCACGATCACCACGTGGATCGGCAGCATGATCGACATCAGCATGACCGCGAACCACAGCCGCCGGCCCCGGAACTCCAGCCGGGCGAACGCGTAGGCCGCCATCGAGCACGACAGCAGGTTGCCGAGCAGCGACCCGAGCACCACGAGCGCCGAGTTGATCAGGTAGTGGCTGAACGGGTGCAGCAGCGCGTTCCACCCGTCCGTGTAGTTGGACAGGTCGATGTCGGTGGGGATGAGGCCCGGCTCGCGGAAGATCAGCGCGTTCGGCTTGAACGAGCTGGCCACCATCCACAGCAGCGGGTACAGCATCACGAACCCGAAGGCGATCAGGCCCGCGTGCTTGAGCACGCTGCCGAGCCGGGCCCGCACGCGGCGGCCTCGGGGGCGGACGGCGAGCGGGGCGGGTTCGCCCCGCCGGGCCGCCGTTCCGGACGACGACGCCGGGGCCGGCGACGTCGGAGCGGTCTGTTTCGTCGAGGCGTCAGTCATCGTAGAAGACCCAGTACTTGGAGGCGAGGAAGTTGACGACCGTCATGCCGCCGATGATCAGCAGCAGGAACCAGGCCATCGCCGACGCGTAGCCCATGTCGAGGGAGCCGAACCCCTTGAGGTAGAGGTACAGCGTGTAGAGCAGCGTCGAGTCGGACGGGCCGCCGTTGCCGCCGCTGACGACGAACGCCCGCGTGAACGACTGGAACGCCTCGATGAGCTGCAGCACGAGGTTGAAGAAGACGATCGGCGTGAGCAGCGGCAGCGTGATGGACCGGAACTGCCGCCACCGTCCCGCGCCGTCGATCGCGGCGGCCTCGTAGTACATCTGCGGGATCTGCCGCAGGCCCGCCAGGAAGATCACCATGGGCGCGCCGAACGTCCAGACGTTGAGCGCCATGAGGGTGCCCAGGGCGTAGTCGGGGTGCGACACCCAGCCCTGCCCCTGGATGCCGACGAGCGCCAGGACCTGGTTGACCAGGCCGTCCGCGCCGAAGATCTGGCGCCACAGGATCGCGATGGCCACCGACCCGCCGAGCAGCGAGGGCAGGTAGTACACCGAGCGGTACAGGGCCAGCCCGCGCATGCCCTTGTCGAGCAGCAGCGCCAGGCCGAGGGCCGCGGCGAGCTGCAGCGGCACGGACACGAGCACGTAGGTGAACGTGACGCCGAGCGACGTGAGGAACCGCGGGTCGTCGAACATCCGCG
Source organism: Promicromonospora sp. NPDC050880 (assembly GCF_044456525.1). Taxonomy (NCBI): domain Bacteria; kingdom Bacillati; phylum Actinomycetota; class Actinomycetes; order Micrococcales; family Promicromonosporaceae; genus Promicromonospora; species Promicromonospora sp. NPDC050880. The sequence continues at coordinate 221,536 of NZ_JBITFV010000004.1, read as the reverse complement.
TGTAGTTCTCCAGGCCGATCCACTGCGGGGCCGAGAGCAGGTCGTAGTCGGTGAAGGACAGGTACAGCGACGCCCCCATGGGCCCCGCCGTGATGAGCACGAGCCCCACGAACCACGGGGCGAGGAACAGCAGCGCCCAGCGCCCGTCCCCCTTCTTGCGGGGGCTGACGCTCTGCTCGGTGCGGGACAGCTCCTGGATCACGGACACGGACTCACCCCCGTGCTGCCGGTCGGGGGCACGGGCGGAGACCACCAGGGTCCGGGCTCGCTGGTCGGGTGGCGCATCGCGTTGTCCTCCGGATCGTCGTCGATCCCCGGCCTCACCTGTGAGAAACCGGTCTCTGGTGGAGGAACGTACCACATGAGGAACCGGTTTCCCATGGTGTACGGTCACCTCGGGAAACCGGTACCGCCGGGTGCCGCGCCAAGGACGGCGCAGGAGCCCGCCCGGCGGGCCGGACAGTGACGCAAGGAGTGCAGATGGTCAGCCGCAGCCCACGGGACACCGGTCAGCGTGCAGGTCAGCGCCGTGTCGTGGCCACGATCGGTGACGTCGCGGCCGCGGCCGGGGTGTCCCGAGCCACCGTCTCGCGCGTCATGAATGGCCGCAGCACCGTCGACGCCGCCATCGCGGAACGCGTGCGGGACGCGGCGGCCGAGCTGAGCTACCGGCCCAGCAACGCCGCGCGCAGCCTGGCACTGGGCCGCACCCAGACGGTCGCCCTCGTGGTGCCGGACCTCGGCAACCCGGTGTTCCAGCAGATCCTGCGCGGTGTCATGGACGGCGCCGCCGAGGACGGCTACCGCGTGCTCGTCGCCGACACGGTCGAGGACGACCAGCAGGAGGGCGCCATCGCGCTGGAGGCCCGGCTGCGGTGCGACGCCCTCGTGCTCGTGTCACCCCGCATCGGCGACGCGGAGCTGAGCGCACTGGTCGCCGACGTCGAACCCGTCGTGCTGGTCAACCGCGAGTCCGGCGGCGCGGCGCCCAGCCTCGTCGTGGACTACGAGGACGCGGCGCTCCAGGTGGTCGAGCACCTCGTGGCGCTCGGGCACCGGCGGCTGGTGTATCTCGGGGGTCCCGTGCGCAGCGCCTCCGACGAGATGCGCCGCGCCGGCCTGGCGCGGGCGCGCGCGGAGCACGCCGACCTGGAGATCCTCGACCTGCCTGCCGGGCCCGACATCCAGGCCGGCCACGCCGCCGCGCCCGCCGTGCTGGCGACCCGGGCCACGGCCGCGGTGGCCTTCAACGACCTGGTCGCGTTCGGCCTCCTCGCCGGGCTCAACGAGGCCGGGGTCGCCGTACCCGCCGACATCTCGGTGGCCGGGTTCGACGACATCGAGCTGTCCCGTTACGCCACACCCGCCCTGACGACGGTGGCGGTGCCGCAGGCCGAGCTCGGCCGACACGCCTGGAGGGAGCTGCACGCCGTGATCGACGACGACGCCCACCCCGCACGCTCAGCACGGTTCACACCCCGCCTGGAGGTGCGCGGCAGCACCGGTCCCGTGCCGCAGGGCCCGGAGCGTGTGCACGTCACCGACGACGGCGGCGCGGACTCCGCGCTCCCGCGCCGTGACGAGATCCTCACCGTGCCGCCCACCGTGGCACCCACGTGGTCGCTGCCCGCGGGGTCGAGCGACGCCGTCGTGCTGACCTGCGGTGACGGCCTGGAGCTCGCCCGCCGCGACCCGGGCGACCGTATGCCCAGGGTGCACGCCCGGCGCCCCTACCTGCACCCCGTGCACACCCTGGCGGGCGTGCCGCTCACCGACGTGAGCCCCGTGGACCACCGGCACCACTACGGCGTGGGCATCGCGGTGCCCGACGTGAACGGCACCAGCCACTGGGGCGGCCGCACGTTCATCGAGGACGTGGGCCCCACGCTGCTGAAGAACCACGGGCGGCAGACCTCGACGGGCGTCCGCGTCGAGGCCGCACCGGACCTGACCGGCCCCGCGGAGGAGGCCGGGGCAGGGGCCGGCGAGACGCTCGTCGAGGACGTGCTGTGGTCGGACGAGCACGGCGGCCCGCAGCTCCGCGAGGAGCGCCGCATCACGGCCCGCCTGCTGCCCCGGCTCCCCGGGACCGACGCCGCGCCCGGCTGGGTGCTCGACTGGCGCTCCACGCTGCACGCCGACCACGGCCCCCTGGAGATCCGCTCCCCCGCCACCAACGGGCGGCCGGGCGCGGGCTACGGCGGCCTGTTCTGGCGGCTCCCGATCGCCGAGAGCACCACCGTCCTGTCGGCCGCGGGCACGGGCGAGAGCCGGGCGCACGGCAGCACGTCGCCGTGGGTGGCGTTCGTGCAGCAGCACGGCGGGCGGTCCACGACGCTCCTGCTGGTGCAGCCGGGCCAGGTCCGCCCGTGGTTCCTGCGCTCCGCCGAGTACCCCGGCGCGTGCCCCGCGCTGGCCTGGGACGCGCCCCTGCTCGTGCCCGACGGCGGCTCGGTGTCGGTCGGCCTGGTCGCAGTGCTGCTCGACAGCGCACTCACCGGCACCGCCGCCGCCGCACTCGCCGCACACATCACCGACGGCGGCGTCCCGGACGGCGGCCTCCGGTGAGACCGCCGAAGGTCGCCGTGGTCGGCATCCACGGCCACGGCGGTTCGCACCTGCGCACGGTCGCCGGCCTGGAGGCCCGGGGGCTGGCGCGGCTGAGCGCCGTCGTCGACCCGCGCGAACCCGAGGACGCAGCGGCGCCGTGGTTCGCGAACCTCGGTGACCTGCTGTCGGCAGGCAGGGACGCGCTCCCCGACGTCGTGGTGCTCTCCACCCCGATCCACACGCACCTGCCGCTCGCGCGCACCGCGATGGAGGCGGGCATCGACGTGCTGCTGGAGAAGCCCACCACTGCCTCCCTGGCCGAGCACGCGGAGCTCGTCGCCGTCGCCGGGCGCACCGGGCAGCTGTGCCAGGTCGGGTTCCAGACGTTCGGGTCGCACGCGCTGCCCGCCGTCGCCGACATGATCGCGCGGGGCGAGATCGGGCAGGTCACCGGCATCGGCGCCGTGGGCACGTGGGTGCGCACGGCGGCGTACTGGGCACGGTCACCCTGGGCGGGCCGACGGCGCATCGGCGACCGCGCGGTGGTGGACGGCGTGGTGACCAACCCGCTCGCGCACGCCGTCGCGACCGCCCTCTGGGTGGGCGGCGCCCGCACCACCGCCGACATCGCCTACGTGCACACCGACCTGTGGCGCGCGAACCCGATCGAGGCGGACGACACCTCGTCGCTGCGGGTCGTCGGCACCGACGGCACGCGGTACGGGTTCGGGCTCACCCTGTGCGCCGCGGCACGGACGCCGGCCCGCGTGATCGTGCGGGGTACCGCGGGCCAGATCGAGCTGGAGTACGAGCACGACGTGGTGCGGCTGCGGACCGGACGCGTGGTCGCCGAGAAGCAGTACGAGCGCACGGGGCTGCTGGAGAACCTGCTCGCCGTGCGGGCCGGCGGCGGGGCGGGCGGTGCTCAGAGCGCCGACGGCGTCCCGGCGGGCCGCGGCGGCGGGCGGCTCCTGTGCGACGTACGGGACACCGGCGCGTTCATGCGGGTCCTGGAGGCGATACGGACGGCACCCGACCCGGCGCCGATCGCGGACGCCTTCGTGGACTGGGCCGACGGCGCCGCTGACCCGGGCGTCGTCGGGCAGGGGAACCCCGCGGGGGACACACGGCATCCGGTGGTGCACGACGTCGCCGCGTGGTGCGAGCGGGCGGCGCTCGAGCAGCGCACGTTCACGGAGCTGGGCGCCCCGTGGACGGGCCGGCCGTCGATCCGCGGGGCATGACATGGTGCTCGGGTGCTGTCCGTCCTGACTGCCATCGTCTCCATGGCCTGCGTGGTCGCGCTCGGCTGGGTGATCCAGCGGACCGGCCTGCTGGCCGGGCGCGGCCTGCCACGAGGGCCTGCGCGTGACACGCCGGGCGACGGCGGGGCGGGCGCCCGGCAGACGCTGGCCACGCTGTCGTTCACCATCTGCGCGCCGGCGCTGATGTTCAGCACCCTCGCCTCGACGGACCTCGCGCACGTGCTGTCCCGCGGCGCCGTGGTCACGTGGGTCACGACCGCCGTGCTCGGCCTGGTCACGGCCGCCGTGGCGCGGTGGCTCCTGCGCCTGCCGGCCGGCCCCGCCGCTGTGACCACGCTGGCCGCCGTCTACGTCAACGGCGGCAACATCGGCATCCCGCTCGCCGTGTACCTCTTCGACGACGCGCTGGCCGTGGTGCCCACCCTGCTCTTCCAGCTCCTGGTGCTCGCGCCGCTTGCCCTCTCGGTGCTCGACCGGGCGAGCGCCTCGGCAGCGTCGGCGGGATCGGCGGGCGGGCGGGGGCTGCGCTCCGTGGGGCAGGTGTTCCTCGCGGCGTTCCGCAACCCCATCACGCTGGGCACGCTGGCGGGCCTGCTCGTGGCGCTGGTCAGCGAGGTGACCGGCGCGCGCCTGCCCGAGGTCGTGCTCATCCCCTTCGACCTGATCGGCGCCGCCGCCCCGCCGCTGGGCCTGCTGGCGTTCGGCATGACCCTCGCGGTGCCCATGCCGCCCGCGGACGCCGACCTCGGTGCGGCCACCGCCCACGGCGGACACGTGGTGGGCTGGGTGATCGCGCTGGCGGTGCTGGTCCGCAACGTGCTGCACCCCCTCGCGGCCTGGGCCCTCGGCACGGCGGCCGGCCTGGACGCACCGGCTCTCGCCCTGGTGGTGACCATGGCGGCCCTGCCCACGGCGGTGAACGTCACGACGTACGCGACCCGCTACGGCGTGTTCGACGGCGTGGCCGCCCGCGCCACGGTCTGGACCACGGCCGCCTGCGTCCCGGTGCTCGTGGCAGCGGGCGCCCTGCTCACCTGACACCTGACCCACCCCGAACCCTGCCGAGGTAGGACGGCAGCGAGATGGAACGCGTCTGCGGTCCTGTCTCGCTGCCGTCCTTCCTCGGCGGGGGAGCGTCAGATGCCCAGGTCGAGGTCCTCGATCCGGACCGGGTCGCCCGTCTCCAGCGAACGGTTGCCGGCGTACCCGACCGACGACGCGCGAACGCCGTCGACGTAGCCGGCCGCGCGGGCCAGCGGGTCCGGGGTGGCCGACGGGCGGAACACGTCGGCCAGCAGCAGCGCGTCGCCACCGCCGTGCCCGCCGCCGCCGCGCACGATCGGCCGTTCCTCGGCGCGCTCCCAGTGCCGCTGCACCACGAGCCGCTCCCCGGTGGGCCGCACCGGGTCCTGCGCGAACACGGCGGTGGCGCTCGGGTCCAGGATGGCCGCGCCGTTGTCGCCGAACTCGACCGAGCCCCGCTCCGTGACCTCCAGCTCCGCGCGGCCGCGCGTGCCGTTGACCACCACGCGGTAACCCTCCCAGGGCGAGTGCGCGGTGAGGGAGTAGGTGAGCAGCGCGCCGCCCTCGTACTCGACCACCAGGCCGAGCGTGTCCTCGGTGGTGATGCCCGCGTCGAAGACCGATCGGTTGCGCACGTATCCGTCGACGGCCTGGGCCTCGGGCCCGTACAGCGTGGACAACCAGGGGTTCTGCTCCACCGAGAGGTGCCACGGGTCGACGCCGCGCTCGTTCAGCGCACGTTCGGCGGCGGTGGGCTCGTAGTCGGTGCCGTGCGCGGCGTCGTCGCCGTAGAAGCGGCGCCCGCCCGTCGCGAAGACGCGCCGCGGTACACCGTCGATCCACCAGTTGACCAGGTCGAAGTGGTGGCTGGACTTGTGCACCAGGAGCCCGCCGTTGTTCACCTTCTCGCGGTGCCAGCGGCGGAAGTAGTCGGCGCCGTGCACGGTGTCGAGGGCCCAGTCGAAGTGGACCGACAGCACCCGGCCGATCTCACCGCTCGCGATCACCTCGCGCAGCGCGCTGTTGCGGGGCGAGTAGCGGTAGTTGAACGTCGTGACCAGGCCTCGACCGGTCTCGGCCACGGCGTCGACGATCTGCCGGGCCTGGTCCGGGTGCGCCGCGATGGGCTTCTCGACCACGACGTCGGTGCCGGCCCGCAGCGCGCGGGTGACCAGGTCGGCGTGCGTGCGGTCGACCGAGGTGACGATCACCCGCTCCACGGACTGCTCCGCGATCGCCTTCTCGAGGTCGTCCGGGTGGTAGACCGGGCGGGTGCCGCCCAGCGCGGCCGCGACCCGCGCCTCGTAGGCGGCGGCCCGCACGGGGTTGGGCTCCACCCAGGCGACGATCTCGCCGTCGGGCGCGTGCGTGCCGATCAGGGCGTCGATGTACATCGAGGCGCGGTGCCCGGTCCCGACCACCGCGTAGCGGCGCCGCCCGGCGGGCAGCGGGCCCGACGGCGGCAGGGGCTCGGTGGTGGGGCCGGTGATCGGCTCCGTGGTCGGCGCGGCGGTCGACCGGCTGGTCGGCTCGCTGGTGGGCTCGGGCATCGGTGGTGAGCTCCTTCGGTCGTCGTCGACGTCGCGGGACACGATACCGACGGCGGGAAAGCGCTGTCCACGGTGTCCGGGGCCCGTCCGGACGGCGGCCGGACGGGCCCCTGCGCGTAGAGGACCGCTCAGCGCTCGGGCGTCAGCACCACCTGGCCGGCCCACGCGAACCCACCGCCGAACCCGAACAGCAGCGCCGGGACGCCCGCCGGGATCTGACCGGCGTGCCACCACTTCGACAGACCGAGCGGGATGGACGCCGCCGAGGTGTTGCCCGACTCGGTGATGTCCGTGACCACCACCTTGCCGTCCAGCCCGAGCGCCTTGGCCAGCGGCTCGATGATCCGCAGGTTGGCCTGGTGGGCCACCAGCACCTCGATGTCGTCGAGGCTCAGTCCCGACCGGGCCACCACCTCGCGCGCGCGGTCGGCCGCGCGGGTGATGGCCCACTTGAAGACGGCACGACCGTCCTGCTGGAACTTCACGTCCGGCACCTCGATCCGCACCGCGGGCGTCAGCTCCGGCTCGGTACCCCACGCGACCGGCCCGACAGCGGGGACGTCGGTGGCCTGGAGCACCGCCGCACCCGCGCCGTCGGCCGTGAGGATGCACGTCGAGCGGTCGGTCCAGTCGGTGTAGGCGGTGAGCTTCTCGGCCCCCACCACCACCGCCGTCCGGGCCGATCCGGCACGGATGGCCTGGTCGGCCAGGCCCACGCCGTGCGCGAACCCGGAGCAGGCGACGTTGATGTCCAGGACTGCCGGCCCGACCACGTGGCGCAGGTCCGGCGCCTCCTCGCCCTCGGGCGTGGAGGCGCCGGGCTGAACGCCGGTGCGCAGGGCGTACGCGACGCGGCCGGCCGTGTTGGGCGACCGGTCCTCCGCGGTGGTGGTCGCGACGATCACCAGGTCCACAGCGTCGGCCGCGACGCCCGCGTCGGCGAGCGCGTGCTCGGCGGCGGCCGTCGCCATGTCGGCGACCGTGACGTCGTCGGCGGCCACGTGCCGCGTGACGATGCCGGTCCGGGACCGGATCCACTCGTCGTTGGTCTCGACCAGCCGGGCGATGTCCTCGTTGGTGAGCGTCTTCGGCGGCTGGTGGTGACCCAGGCCGATGATGCGGGAGCCGGCGGCGCCGGAGGGGAGTGTCAGTGCGGGCGACGTAGCCATGGGGTCAACGTAGCGCGCCGAGGTCGAAGGGTTCGACGGTCAGTCCCGGAACCCGTGCGCGCGCGGCCCGTGCGATCCGCTCCTCGGCCCCCGGGCCGGGAGCCGGGACCTCGCCCACCTCGCGGAACGCCCCGTGGAGCTGCGCGTCGTACCGCTCGCCCATCGCCGCGTTGCGACCCTTGTACGTCCACGCGATGAGATGCGCCAGGTCGAACCGGGGCCCGCAGGCGCGGCAGGACATGATCCCCTGCGGCCTCCGGAACCGGGTGATCCGGTGCCCGGCCGGGCAGGCACCGACCCAGGGCCCGTCGATCGACGGCGCCGCCGGGTCCACGCACCGCCGGCCCGAGCAGCCGATGCGCACCGCCACCTCACGCCACGCCGGACCGTGCTTCGCCGTCGAGCCCGCGAGCGCGTGGGCCACCTCGTGCAGGATCGTGTCCCGCACCTCCGGCTCGTCGTGGATGCGCGTGAGCGGCGCGGACAGGCTGATGCGGCGCTTGGTGTAGTTGCACATCCCGGCGCGCCGGACGGCGTCGTCGAACTCGAACGTCCAGGTCTTCAGGCCGTGCTGGTCCATCAGCTCGCGCGCCAGGCGCGAGGCGGCGACAAGGTTCATGGGTCCCCCTGCAGAGATCGTCAGTAGGTCGATACGTCCGGCCGTGCCGTACCTGCCGTGCCGGACGCATCGAACCTACGGGCTGCCACCCACACCCGGGCGGAGTTATCCACAGCCGGGGTCAGGCACCGTCCCCGGCCGGTCCCGACGCAGCACCCGGGTCGGCCGGATCTGCCGGCGGGATCGGGAAGTTCGTCCGGAACACGTTGGAGGGATCGTAGGCCGCCTTCACGGTACGCAGTCGCGAGAACGTCGGCTCGGGGAACGCCTCCAGCAGCCGCTCAGGCCGGCTGTCGGTGTCGAACGACAGGTACGAACCGTCCATCACGGGGCCGATCTCGGTGTCCCAGGCCCCGTTGAGCCGGTCCTGGTTCGTGGCGAGCGCCGAGAGCGCGAAGTTCTGGTGCCGGTGCGCGTACGCCGTGGCGTCGGGCGCCACGTCGTTCCCCGCGCCACCCGTCGCCCGGATCGACGTGAAGTACGACTCGCCCGTGCCCAGCAGCCGTTCGACGGCCCGGCTGGTGCCCTGGTCCAGGTGGGTCAGCAGGCCGGACCGGGCCGAGGGGTCACCCCCGCCCGAGTGGTGGGCGTCCTCGCGCCGCACCACGCCCGAGTAGGGCAGGAGCTGCGCCTGGTGGCCGAGCAGCGGGCCGGAGTCCGCGAGCAGCTCGAGCTGGGCGATGGCCTCCTCCGGGTCGGCGTCCGCCCCCTCGGCCGCGAACACGGTCAGGAGCTGCGCCATCGGCTGCTGGCCGCGCCGCGCGGGGGCCAGGATCATGAACGACGTGAGCCCGCGCGGGGCCGCCTCGACGGTGGCCCCCCACTTCTCGAGGAGCCCCGCGGTGTCGGTCGCGTCGAGCGTCATCTGCGAGAAGACGACGTCGCCCACGGCGCCCGCCTCGACCTCCAGCCAGGTCACCACGCCCATGTTCCCGCCCGCGCCGCGCAGCGCCCAGAACAGGTCCGGGTGCTCGTCGCGCGAGGCGTGCAGCACCCGGCCGTCGGCCGTGACCACCTCGGCGGCCACCACGTGGTCGATCGTCAGGCCCTGGAGCCGGCCGAGGAACCCGATGCCGCCCGTGGTGCCGAGGCCGCCCACGCCCACGCCGCCGTAGTCGCCCGAGGTGATCGCCCAGCCGCGCGGCGCGAGGACGGCCGCGACCTCGCCCCAGGTGGCGCCCGCGCCGATCCGCACGCGGCGGGTGGCCTCGTCGACCACCTCGACCGAGCGCATGCCGCGCATGCTGAGCACCACGCCGCCGTCGTTCGTGGACCGGCCGGAGATACCGTGCCCGGCGGACCGGACCGCGAACTCGACGCCCTGCTTCTGCACCCAGGCCAGGCCCGAGGCGACCTCGTCCACGCCCTGCGGCCGCAGGACCAGGCCCGGCGCGCCGGAACGCAGGTAGTTGTGCCGCACCGAGCCGTACTCGCGGTCACCGGGCTCGACGGCGCGCGCGGCCAGCTCGGGCGGCAGGGAGTCGTAGTCGATCCCGGGACGGCGCGCGGCCAGCGCCGCGGTGCCCCGCCGGGCCGTGGCGGGCACGGTGCCGGCGCGCTTCCGCTCGGCCGCCACCGCCTCGCGGACGGCGGGCGCGACCTCCAGGGCGAAGGCCCGGATCTGGTCGGGATCGTCGGCCGTGGCGATGAACCCGCTCACGCCGTCCTCCAGGGCCAGGCGCGTCAGCTCCTCGACCCACTGGTCGGCCGGGCCCTGCAGCTGCCCGGTCGACCGGGCGGTAATGGACCCGCCCAGGTTGAGCAGCCGGCGGACGGCGCTCGGCGAGCGCCCGGCCTCGACCGCGGCCTCGTCGATCACCGCGTTGCCGCGGGCCAGGTCGCCGTCCTTGAAGTAGGGCAGCGAGGGCAGCCAGCCGTCGGCCTGGGCACCGGTGATGCGGAGCATGCGCTTCTTGTACGCGCCTAGCCAGATCGGGATGTCGTGCGCCGGGGCCGGGCCGCGCTTGGCGCCGTCGACCCGGTGGATCTCGCCGTGGACGCGCAGCGGGGTGCGCTCACCGGCGTCCCAGACGCCCCGGATGATCTCCAGGGCCTCCTCCAGCGCGGTCACGCTCTCGGCCGGTGTGCGGCGCTCCGCACCCATCGCCACGGCGGCGTCGTTGAATCCGCCCGCGCCGATGCCCAGGTCGAAGCGGCCGCCGCTGAGCAGGTCGAGGGAGGCGGCCGACCGTGCCACGTGGGCCGGCAGGCGCAGGCCCATGTTCAGCACGTTGGCCGACACGTGGATGCGCTCGGTCTGCGCGGCCACCCACGACATCAGGGTCCAGGTGTCCAGGAAACCCGGCTGGTAGGGGTGGTCCTGGAACGTGACCAGGTCCAGACCCAGCTCCTCGGAGAGCCGGGCGAGCTGCACCGGGACCTGGGGGTCGCTGTTCGTGGGGGTGATGAAGGTACCGAAGAGCAGGTCGTGCCCGTAGTCGGTCATGCGCGCGGTGTCCCTCGTCCTCGTTCTCCGCTGCCGCCTGCGCGGCAGATCGTCTGTGCTACAGACGATATTACTCACAACTCTTCTGGTTCACCGCACATTCCCGTAGGATGTGGCCATGAGCACGACGGCAGGCACCACGACGACCGGCGCGCACTCCCTGTTCGGCTGGTCGCTCGCGTCGCTCCTGCGCGAGTGGAGCGCCCGGGTCGACGCCGCGGCGGACGACCTGCCGCAGGGCACGCGTGGCTACCAGCTGCTCACGGCGGTGGTGCACGCCGACCTGCCGAGCCAGGCCGCCCTGGCCGCCTCCCTCGGCATCGACCGCACCGTCATGACCTACCTGCTGGACGCCTTCGAGAGCTGTGGCCTCGTCGAACGGCAGCGCGACCCGGCCGACCGGCGCGCGCGCCGCATCGTGGCCACGGAGCGCGGCCAGGAGGTGCTGGCCGCGATGGACGCCCGCGTCGCCGCCGCGGAGGACGAGCTGCTCGCGGGCCTGGAACCCGGGCAGCGCACCCTGCTCCGCGAGCTCCTGGAGCGGGCCGCGCTGGGCAACGGCCCGGACGCGGACCCGTGCCGCACCGTGGTCCAGGCGACCCGGCCGCCCTCGGACGCCGGATGACGCGTCAGCGCTCCCCCGGGCCCGCCTCGCGGTAGAAGCCCTCGATGTGCTCGCGGGCCAGGCGCGCGGCCTCCTCGCCGTCGTGCCGCGCGACGGCGTCGACGATCCCCTCGTGCTCCGCGCACAGCCGGGCCGCCGTCCGCGGCCAGTCCGGCACCGCCTCGGCGCCCGCGGTCACGTAGGAGGCGACGGCGGCCCGCATCCCGCTCAGGAACGCCTCGACGAGCTGGTTGCCACCGAGCCGGGCGAGGCCGAGATGCAGATCCTGGTCGCGCTCCAGGAACTCCGCGACGCCGACCCCGGGGCGCGCCATGGCCGCGAGGTGCTCGCGCAGCGGCGCCAGGGCGGCCGCGTCCGGTGCCCGCCGGGCCGCGTCGCGCACCGCACCGGCCTCCAGCAGCACGCGGGTGGCCACCACGTCGGACACGGGGAGGGTGCCGGACGCCACGTGCAGGCGCACCGCCGCCCCCAGGCCCGCGGCCGGCCGGTCGATGACCGTGGCGCCCGCCGCGGGACCCGAGCCGACGGCGGTGCGCACGATGCCCATCGCCTCCAGGATCCGGATGGCCTCGCGCACCGACGGGCGGGACACGCCCAGCTCCTCCGCGAGCGCCCGCTCGGCCGGGAGCCGGTCCCCGAGGGACCAGGTGCCCGCGGCGAGGCCTTCCTCGATCCGGGCCAGGACGCGCTCGTGGGTTCTCACCGGTGCATGGTACGTGGTGTGGTCTGTCCACAGTGGGCTATGGTGTGGTCAGACCTCGAAGGAGAGTGCCCATGCGCATCGCCCTGGCCGCCACCTGCATCGCCGACGCGATGTTCCCGCAGGCTCCGAGAGCCGTCGTCACGCTGCTGGAGCGGCTGGGCCACGAGGTGGTGTTCCCCGCCCAGCAGGCGTGCTGCGGCCAGATGCACGTGAACACCGGCTACCTCGCCGACGCCGTACCCGTGGTGCGCAACCACGTGCGCACCTTCGCCCCCGTGGCCGACGGCGAGTGGGACGCCGTCGTCGTACCGTCCGGCTCGTGCACGGGCTCGATCCGGCACCAGCAGAAGGTGGTCCTGGAGCGCGCCGGGCTACCGACCGAGGCGCGCGCCGCGACGGCCGTGGCCGAGCGCACCTACGAGCTCTCCGAGCTGCTGGTCGACGTGCTCGGCGTGACCGACGTCGGTGCCTGGTTCCCGCACCGGGTGACCTACCACCCCACCTGCCACTCGCTGCGGATGCTCGGCGTCGGCGACAAGCCCGAGCGGCTGCTGCGCGCCGTCGAGGGCCTGGAGCTCGTCCCGCTGGAGCAGGCGGAGGGCTGCTGCGGGTTCGGCGGCACGTTCTCGCTGAAGAACGCGGACACGTCGGCGGCGATGCTCGACGACAAGGTGGCGAACGTGGTGGGCACGGGTGCCGAGGTGCTCACCGCGGGCGACTGGTCGTGCCTCATGCACATCGGCGGCGGCCTCTCGCGCGGCGGTACCGGAGTGCGGCCCATGCACCTCGCGGAGATCCTGGCCTCGACGCGGGAGGCGCCCGTGGTGCCCGGCGACCGTCAGGAGGTGGCCCGATGAGCACGTTCCTCGGCATGCCCGCTCCGCGCACCGGCGGGCCGCGCCCGGACGCCGCACCGGGCACGCTGGACGGCGTCGGCAGGCCGGAGGACCCGCTGCACTGGGGCGCCTCCTTCCCCGAGGCCGCACGGGCCGCGCTGGCCAACGACCAGCTCCGCCGGAACCTGGGCAACGCCACCTCCACGATCCGGTCCAAGCGGGCGCGCGTCGTCGGGGAGGTGCCGGACTGGGAGGCGCTGCGCGACGCCGGCTCCGCGCTCAAGACCGATGTCATGGCCCGGCTGCCCGATCTGCTGGAAGAGCTCGAACGGAACGTGACCGCGCGCGGCGGCGTCGTGCACTGGGCGCGGGACGCCGCCGAGGCGAACCGGATCGTCGCCGGGATCGTCCGGGAGAAGCAGACCGACGAGGTCGTCAAGGTCAAGTCCATGGCCACCCAGGAGATCGGCCTGAACGAGGCGCTGGCCGAGGAGGGCGTCGCCGCTGTCGAGACGGACCTGGCGGAGCTCATCGTGCAGCTCGCGGACGACATGCCGTCGCACATCCTGGTGCCCGCCATCCACCGCAACCGCACCGAGATCCGCGACATCTTCCTCGAACGGATGGGCGACGCCCCGCCGGACCTGACGGACGTGCCGCGCGAGCTCGCGATGGCGGCCCGGGCGCACCTGCGGCGCAAGTTCCTCTCGGCCAAGGTCGCGGTCAGCGGGGCCAACTTCGCCGTCGCGGACACCGGGACGCTCGCCGTGGTGGAGTCCGAGGGCAACGGCCGCATGTGCCTCACGCTGCCCGAGACACTCATCACCGTGATGGGTATCGAGAAGCTGGTGCCGACCTATCGCGACCTGGAGGTGTTCCTGCAGCTCCTGCCGCGCTCGTCGACGGGCGAGCGGATGAACCCGTACACCTCCCTGTGGACGGGTGTGACTCCGGGCGACGGGCCGCAGGAGTTCCACCTGGTGCTGCTCGACAACGGCCGTACCGACGTGCTCGCGGACGAGGCCGGGCGCTCGGCGCTGCACTGCATCCGCTGCTCGGCATGCCTCAACGTCTGCCCCGTGTACGAACGGGTGGGCGGGCACGCCTACGGGTCGGTCTACCCCGGCCCGATCGGCGCGATCCTCACGCCGCAGCTCACCGGAGAGAAGTCCGACCTGCCCTACGCCTCGACGCTGTGCGGCGCCTGCTACGAGGTGTGCCCCGTCAAGATCGACATCCCGTCAATCCTGGTGGAGCTGCGGGCGCGCGAGGTCGAGCTCGCCGGCACCTCACCCGAGGTGCCGGACCGCGTCTGGAAGGCCGCCATGAAGGCGGCGTCCTTCGCGATGGCCGACGGCGGCCGGTTCCGCCGGGCAGCCCGCCTGCCCCGGGTGCTGCGTGCGATCTCGCGGCACGGCGTGATCCGGCGGCTGCCGTTCCCGGGCTCGCTGTGGACCCGGTCCCGGGACCTGCCGGAGCCACCGCGGCAGACGTTCCACGACTGGTGGGCAGAGCGGGAGGACCGACGATGAGCGACGCCAGGACCGAGATGCTGTCCCGGATCCGGACGGCGCTGGGGTCGTCCGCGCCCGCGGTGGAGCCAGTGCCCCGGGAGTACCGGGCGGCCGGGGAGCATGCCGCCGGGTCGGCGGAGGTGCTGGAGGTGCTGGTCGACCGGCTCGTGGACTACAAGGCGCACGTGCACCGGGTGACGGCGGCGGAGCTGCCGGGCCTGCTGGCGGAGCTGCTGGCGCCGGGTGGGCTGACGGCCGATCCCGGGCGGTCGGCAGAACGTCAGGTGGTCGGCAGCTCGAGCGACCGATCATCTGACGTTCTGCCGACCGGCCGGGGGGCCGCCGAGGCCGGGGCCCGGGCGCGGAGCAGCGTCGTCGTGCCGCCCGGGATCGAGCCGGGGTGGCTGGCCGGGCTCGGGGACATCGTCGTGCGGACCGACTCGCGGGACGCGCCGCTGTCCGCGGTCGAGCTGGACGGGATCGACGCCGTGGTCACGGCCTCGCGGGTGGCGGTCGCCGAGACCGGCACGATCGTGCTGGACGGCGGGCCCGACCAGGGCCGGCGCGCGATCTCCCTGGTCCCCGACGTCCACGTGTGCGTGGTGCGGACGGACCAGGTGGTCCAGACCGTGCCGGAGGCCGTGCGGCTGCTCGGCACGGAGCCCGGCCGGCCGCTGACCTGGGTCAGCGGGCCGAGCGCCACGAGCGACATCGAGCTCGACCGGGTGGAGGGCGTGCACGGCCCCCGGACGCTGCACGTGGCGCTCGTGTCCTGAGGTCTCAGGGGTGCAGCCGCGCCCCCTTGACCACCTTGTCCACGACGCGCCGCTCACCGGCCACCGCCACCCCGACCAGGTCGAGCTTCTCGGTGGCGACGCCCGCGACGGCGGCCCGGTTGTCGACGTCGTTCCCGGTGGCGAACAGGTCCGCCGTGTACATGCCGATGCGCAGGCCGCGGGTGGTGGCGCGCTCGCGGACGGTGGCGAGCCGGTCGCCGTCGGCCACCATGACCATGACCGGGGTGCCGAGCATCGCGAGGTACTCCTGGCCGTCCGCGTCCCGGTAGGTGTCGCCCACGAGCTCCGGGTAGGCCGCGGTCACGGCGCTGGACAGGAACGCGGTGACGTTGTTCTCCTGCCAGCCGAGCAGGTCGTCACGGAGCACGATCACGATCTTGGCTTGTTCGAAGGTCATGTTCTCCAGCGTGCGGGCGGGGCGCGGCGCGAATCTTGTACGTTCTTGACATGGCCTCGGACGTGGTGCGCGCGTGGCGGCCCGGGGTGCCCGGGGTCGCCGAGGTGCTGCACGCCGCATGGCACGAGCACGCCTACCCGGCCCACACGCACGACACCTGGACCGTGCTGGTCGTCGACCGCGGACTCATCGGCTACGGCCTGGGCGGCCAGGAGCACGCCGCGGAGCACACCGGGGTGACGGTGCTGCCGCCCGGCGTCGTGCACGACGGGCGGTCCGTGACCGCGGCCGGATTCCGCAAGCGGGTGCTCTACCTCGAACCCGCGGTGCTCGACCCCGGGCTGACCGGACGCGCGGTCGACGCACCCCTCGTCCCCGACGACACGCTCCGCGCGCGGTTCGCGGGCCTGGACCGGGCGCTCACCGTCCGCGAGGACGTCGCGGCCGAGGGCCTTCTGGCCCTGGTCACCGAGGGCCTGGCCTGGCACCTGTCCGGCCGCCCGACGCCGCCGCGCGAACCGCCCGCGGCGTCGACGGCCCGCCGGGCCCGCGACCTGCTCGACGCCGACCCCACGCGTCCCGTGCGGCTGGCCGACGTCGCCGCCGAGCTCGACGTCACCGTGCCCCACCTGGTGCGCGCGTTCACCCGCGAGCTCGGCGTGCCACCCCACCGGTACCTCGTGGGCCGCCGCCTCGACCTGGCCCGGCGCCGGCTGCTGGCGGGCGAGCCCCCGGCGGACGTCGCGGTCGCCACCGGGTTCCACGACCAGGCCCACCTGACCCGCCACTTCCGCCGGCTGCTGCGCACGACCCCGGGGCGGTACCAGCGGGGTGCGGCTGGAAGGTGACGGGCGAACGGCGGACCGCCGAACGGCGCGGGCCGGGCGGGGCGGGCGGGGCGGGCGGGCCGGGCGGGCCGGGCGGGCCGGGGCGGGCACGGCCGTGGCCGGGCGCGGGACGGACGGCGAGCGGGCGCCGGCCGGCACGGCCACACAGAAGTGGCGTTCTGCCCAGCGATTGCGCCCAGAACCGGCCGTGGTCTTGGGCACAATCGCTGGGTAGAAGGTGACATCCACACCGCGAGCCCACGAGGGTGCGGGAGAATGGCCTCTCGTGACCGACCCCGCGCCCGAGCCCACCCTCTTCGACCTGCCCCCGGGTGCCCGCCGTCCCCGCGCGCGGGTGGTGCTCCTGACGGGACCGTCCGGGTCGGGCAAGACGTCGCTCACCCGCCGCCTGGGACTGCCCGTGGTGCAGCTCGACGACTTCTACCTGGACATCGACCACCCGGGCCTGCCGCAGCGGTACGGCAGCGTGGACTGGGACGACCCCGCGACCTGGGACGCCAAGGGTGCCCTCGCCGCGCTGCAGGAGCTGACCACCGAGGGCCGCGCCGACGTGCCGGTGTACGACATCCCGACGTCGCGCCGCACCGGCATCCGGCGCCTCGACATCGGGGATGCGCCGATCATCCTGGCCGAGGGCGTCTTCGCCGCCCAGCTCGTCGACGTCTGCCGCGCCGAGGGCCTGCTCGCCGACGCGATCTGCCTGTCGCGCCCCCGCCTGATCACCTTCTGGTTCCGGTTCCTGCGCGACGTCGCCGAGGCGCGCAAGCCGATCGGCACCCTGCTGCGCCGCGGGACGACGCTGCTGCGCGCCGAACCGGAGATGATCCGGCGCTGGGTGGCACTGGGCTGTCGCGAGATCTCACCCGCCCAGGCCGAACGCGACATCCGAAACCTTCTTGTGCAGAAGTCCTCGGATACGTAATCCTCGTGTAACCGAACTGCCATGTCTCGCACATCCGCGGGGCTCACCCTGGGCGCAGGAGGTGGTGTCTGTGATCCAGCGCAACGGTTTGCGTGTGCTCTCGCTCTACGAGGGCTTCTTCAGCGGCGGGGCTCGTGTCCTGCACTCGACGGTGGTCGCCGGTCTGCACCAGGGCGGCCGTCAGCAGCATTCCGTGCTGAGCCTGCACCACGAGGTCCGGCGCGAGGCCACCCTCCAGCGGATGGAGGACGACCCGCGCTACCGCGCCCTGCGCGCCGCGGGCGTCCGGATCGGTTCGCTGGGCCGGAGCACCGACGCCGGCCACGACCCGCGGGTCTTCACCGAGACCGAGCTGGGGGCGGCCGCCCGCGAGGTGGGCGGTGCGCACGTGGTGCTGTCCCTCAAGGAGCAGCCGCTGCGGCTCGTCAACCAGGACGCGTTCCCCGACCGTCCGGTCATCGCGTGCCTGCACCGGTCCGACCCCGAGCACCAGGGGGACGCCCTCGGCGACCTGCTGACGGCGGCGGACCGCGGCCGGCTCGCCGCCGTGGTCTGCTGCGCGGAGTCCACCCGGGACGCGTACCGGGAGGCGGGCGTGCCTGCCGACCTGCTGCGCGTGGTGCCCAACGGCATCAACCTGGCCCGGTTCCGGCCGGTCCAGGGCGCCCGCCGGCTGGCCCTGCGGGGCGCCGCCGGGGTGCCCGCCGACGCGACCGTGGTGGTCTACGCGGCGCGATACGACGAGATGAAGAACCCCGAGCTCTTCCTCCGGTCGGCCCGCGCGTTCCTCGCGCTGGAACCGCGCGGCCACGTGCTCATGTGCGGTGCGGGCATGACCGCGGCCAACCCCGACCTCCGGGACGACCTCGACCGCATCTTCGGCGACCGGCCGGACCTGCTGGAGCGCCTGGACCTGCTCGGCGTGCGGCACGACATGGAGCTGGTCTACGCGACGGCCGACGTCGTCGCGCTCACCTCGGCGTTCGGTGAGGCCGCACCGCTGTGCCTGATCGAGGGCTCGATGTGCGGCGCGGTGCCCGTCACCACACCGGTGGGCGACGCCCCGTCGATCGTGGAGCGCATCGGGTTCGTGACCTCGTACGACCCCGCGGAGATCGCCGCGACCTGGATCGAGGCGGCCGCACGGCGCGAGGAGCTGGAGTCGGCGCGCACCGCCGTGCGACCCCGGTTCAGCCACGTGCGGATGATCGCGGGCTACTCGAGCGTCATCGAGCGCACCCACCGCGACGCGGGCTTACGCGTGGCGCGGGTCTGAGTCGGGACTTCTCACGACCCACGGGGGCGTCGGACACGGCAGGATGACCTCATGTCCGACGCCCTCGTCACCCTGAGCCAGGTCGCCCGCGAGGCCGGCGTGTCCCTGGCCACGGCGTCGCGCGCGATCAACGGCAGCGCGACCCGCAGCGTCCGCGAGGACCTGCGCGAGCGCGTCCTGGAGACCGCACGCCGCCTCGGCTACTCGCCCGACCCGAGCGCGCAGGCCATGGCCCGCGGCCGTACGACGGCGCTCGGCCTGGTGGTGCACGACATCGCCGACCCGTACTTCTCGACCATCGCCGCGGGGGTCGCCCGCGCGGCGGAGCGCGCCGGGCTCATCGTCACGCTCGCGTCCACGGAGCACAGCGCCGAGCGGGAGCTCGCGTTCGTCGAGCTCGCGCGGCGCCAGCGGTCCCGCGCGATCATCCTCGCGGGCGGGCGGCTGGAACCGGACGGCGGGCAGACGCCGGTCGACGACGTCCGCCCGGCCCCGGGTGCGCTGGAGGCCGCGCTGAACGCGTTCCAGGAGGCCGGCGGCGGGGTGGCGCTGATCGGCCAGCCGATCGGCGGCCTGCCGGTGGTCGAGATCGCGAACGCCGACGGCGCGGCCGACCTCGCCCGCACGCTGCACGGGCTCGGCTACCGCCGGTTCGCGGTGCTGGCCGGTCCCGGGGGACATCGCACGGCAGCGGACCGCACGACCGGTTTCACCGGCGCCCTCGCCGAGCTCGGCAGCCCCGTCGCGCCCGACGACGTCCTGGCCTGCTCGTTCACCCGCGACGGTGGGTACTCCGCGATGCGTGACCTGATCGGGCGGGCCGACGGCAGTGCGCCGTCGGCGGCCGACGCCGACCCGCAGTCCGGCCGTGCGGCACCGGGCACGGTCCGGCTGCCGGAGCTCGTCTTCGCCGTCAACGACGTCATGGCGGTGGGCGCGATGGCCGCCGCCCGCGACGCGGGTCTGAGCGTGCCCGACGACGTCGCCGTGGCGGGTTTCGACGACATCCACACCCTGCGTGACGTCTCCCCCGGACTGACGACCGTGCGCATCCCGCTCGCCGAGGTGGGTGAGCTGGCGACCGACCTCGCGCTGGGCCAGACGGGCGACGCGGGCACGCCGGTGCGCGGCGAGGTGGTGCTGCGCGAGTCGACGCCGAGCCGGCTCGGCAGGGACACGCACCGCTGAGCCTGCCGTCGGCGGTGTGCGCCGGGGGCGGCGGTGTGCGTGCCGTCGGCGGTGTGCGCCCGGGGCGGCGGTGTGCGTGACGTCGGCAGTGTGCGCCGAGGCCGGCGGTGTGAAAGACGTCGGCAGTGTGCGCCGAGGCCGGCGGTGTGAAAGACGTCGGCAGTGTGCGCCGAGATCGGCACCTTCCTGCGGAGTCGGCACCTTCCTGCGAGGTCGGCAGTTTGCCTCGAGGTCGGTACAGGCCTGTGCCGACCTCGAGGCAAACTGCCGAGTTCGCGGTACAAACTGCCGACCTCGAGGCAAACTGCCGAGTCTGCGGCGCAAACTGCCGACCTCGAGCCCATGACTGCCGCCGCAGCGTGCACGACCGCCGCCGCAGCGTGCACGGTCAGCACCATCCATGTACTCCCCCGGAAACCTGCGCTATTGTCAGCCCGGAAAGCGCATTCCCGGACTGCGCGACAGTCCGCGGACGAACACCGACGATGGAGTCCCGCCCGTGACCACACTTCGCATCGCCATGAACGGCGTCACCGGCCGCATGGGGTACCGCCAGCACCTCGTGCGCTCGATCCTGCCGATCCGCGACCAGGGCGGCGTCACGCTCGCCGACGGTTCGCGCGTCCAGGTCGAGCCCGTGCTGGTGGGCCGCAACGCGGACAAGCTCAAGGAGCTCGCGTCCAAGCACGACGTCGAGCACTGGACCACCGACGTCGACGCGGCCATCAAGGACGCCGACATCGTGTTCGACGCCGCGATGACCAACCTGCGCGCCGCGACGCTGACCAAGGCGATGCAGCAGGGCAAGCACGTCTTCACCGAGAAGCCGACGGCGGAGACCCTCGCCGAGGCCATCGACCTCGCGCGGCTGCAGGCCGAGACCGGCGTGACCGTCGGCGTCGTGCACGACAAGCTGTACCTGCCGGGCCTGGTGAAGCTGCGCCGCCTGGTGGACGAGGGCTTCTTCGGCCGCATCCTGTCGCTGCGCGGCGAGTTCGGCTACTGGGTGTTCGAGGGCGACTCGCAGCCCGCCCAGCGCCCCTCGTGGAACTACCGCGCCGAGGACGGCGGCGGCATCACCACCGACATGTTCTGCCACTGGAACTACGTGCTGGAGGGCATCCTCGGTCAGGTCAAGACCGTGACCGCGAAGACCGCCACGCACATCCCGACCCGCTGGGACGAGCAGGGCCGCGAGTACGCCGCCACGGCCGACGACGCCGCGTACGGCATCTTCGACGTCACCACCCCGGGCGGGGACGACGTCGTGGCGCAGATCAACTCGTCGTGGGCCGTGCGGGTGTTCCGCGACGAGCTGGTCGAGTTCCAGGTGGACGGCACGCACGGCTCCGCCGTAGCCGGCCTGCGCGAGTGCCGCGCCCAGCACCGCGCGCACACCCCCAAGCCGGTCTGGAACCCGGACCTGCCGGTCACCGAGCCGTTCCGCGACCAGTGGCTCGACGTCCCCGCGAACGCCGACCTCGACAACGGCTTCAAGCTGCAGTGGGAGGAGTTCCTGCGCGACGTCGTGGCCGGGCGCCCGCACCGCTACGACCTGCTCTCGGCCGCGCGCGGCGTGCAGCTCGCGGAGCTGGGCCTGCGGTCGTCGGCGGAGGGCCGCCGCATCGACATCCCGGAGATCACCCTGTGAGCGGGGTCGCCGTCGTCCTCCCCCTGTTCGACGCCGAGGGCCGGGTCACCGGCTCCGAGGCCGTCGAGCTGAACGCCCCCGGCCCGTGGACGACGCCGTCGGGCCCGATCACGTCCCGCATCGCCTTCGCGGCCGCCCACGTGGTGCCACAGGTCGGTGCGGAGAACGTGCCGGGCGCACCCGCCGTCGTCGACTGGGACGCGACCCTCGCCTACCGGCACCGCATCTGGGAGCACGGGCTCGGCGTGGCCGACGCCATGGACACCGCCCAGCGCGGCATGGGCCTGGACTGGGCGGCGACGCAGGAGCTCGTCCGGCGCTCGGCAGCCGAGGCGGCGTCCGTGGGCGCGCGCGTCGCGTGCGGTGCGGGCACGGATCAGCTCGACCCGGCGGTCGTCGCAGCGCTCGAACCCGGTGACGCCGGCCTGGCCGTCGTCACCGAGGCCTACCGCGAGCAGGTGCACGTGGTGCAGGACGCCGGGGCGCAGGTCATCGTGATGGCGTCCCGCGCGCTGGCCCAGGTCGCCCGCGGCCCCGAGGACTACGCCCGCGTGTACGACGCCGTGCTGGCCGAGGCCGACCAGCCGGTGATCCTGCACTGGCTTGGCACCATGTTCGACCCGGCGCTGGCGGGCTACTGGGGCTCGGACTCCGTGGACGACGCCACCGCGACGTTCCTCGACCTGATCCGCGCGCACCAGGCACGGGTCGACGGCGTCAAGGTCTCGCTGCTCGACGCCGCCCACGAGGTGGGCCTGCGCCGGGCGCTGGCGGCGCTGCCGGCGTCGGACGACGGCGCGCGGCCCCGCCTGTACACCGGAGACGACTTCAACTACCCGGAGCTCATCGCGGGCGACGAGCAGGGCCACTCGGACGCGCTGCTCGGCATCTTCGCCGCGATCTACCCGGCGGCCTCCACGGCCCTGCAGGCGTTCGACGCCGGGGACGCCGAGGGCGGCCACAGGATCCTGGCGTCGACCGAGGCACTGGGGCGGCACATCTTCGCCGCGCCGACGTACTACTACAAGACCGGCATCGCGTTCCTGTCCTGGCTGAACGGGTTCCAGTCCGGGTTCTCGCTGGTGGGCGGCCTGCACTCCGGCCGGTCGGTGCGGCACCTGGTCGAGCTGGCCCGCCTGGCCGACGGCTGCGGCATGCTGCTCGACCCGCCCCTGGCCGCCGCGCGGCTGCGGGCATTCCTCGCGACGAACGGGGTGACCGCATGAGCCGGGCATCACTGAACACCGCCACCGTCAAGCACGCCTCGCTGGCCGAGGCGTGCGAGGCGGCGGCCTCGGCGGGCTTCGGCGCCGTCGGGCCGTGGCGCGACGTGGTGCAGGCAGTCGGTGCGCCGCAGGCGGCGCGCATCATCGCGGACGCCGGGTTGCGCGCGTCGTCCCTGTGTCGCGGCGGGTTCCTCACCGCGGCGGACGACGCCGGCATCCGCGCCGCGCTCGACGACAACAAGCTGGCGATCGAGGAGGCCGCGACGATCGGCACCGCCGAGCTGGTCTTCGTCGTCGGTGGGCTCGTGGGCTCGACGCCGGGCGGCGCCCCGACGCCGGACGTGGACCGCGACCTCGTGGCGACGCGCGGCCGGGTGGCCGACCGCATCGCCGACCTGGTGCCGTTCGCCGCGGAGCACGGCGTGCGGATCGTGCTGGAGCCGCTGCACCCGATCTTCGCCGCCGACCGGGCCGTGATCTCGACGCTGGCGCAGGCGCTGGACCTGGCGGCTCCGTTCGCGCCGTCCGAGGTGGGTGTCGTGGTCGATACCTACCACGTGTGGTGGGACCCGGCGCTACGGCAGTCGATCGCCCGGGCCGGGCGGGAGGACCGCATCGCGTCGTACCAGGTGTGCGACTGGGCACTGCCGCTGGCGGCCGAGCCGCTGAACTCGCGCGCTCACGTGGGCGACGGGTACGTCGACTTCGCGACGATCACCTCGTGGGTGCGTGACGCGGGGTACGTGGGCGACGTCGAGACCGAGATCTTCAACGAGGAGATCTGGGCCCGCCCCGCGGCGGAGACGGCGGCGACCGTCCTGGACCGCTACCAGCAGCACGTGGCCCCGCACCTCTGAGCGGCTCCGGGCGGGGCCGCTGCGATACGGGGGCGTCGGGCCCTCGGGCCTCGGCGCGCCGAGGCCCCAAGGCCTCGCGGCCCGGCGGCCCCGCGGCTCGACCCTGAGACCGGGAGGCGGAGGCCGCGCTGCGGCGTCAGTGAAGGTGCCCCGCGGAGGTGGGTTGCTGTCTGTAGACGTTGTCTACTGTCCGCAACCCACCTCCGCGGGGCACCTTTCCGCCTGGACGAGTCGGCGAGCGGGACGCACCGGCCGAGGCGGGCCGAGAGGACACGCCGAGCAGGTCGGGCAGACCGAGCAGGTCGGGCAGGCCAAGCGGCCGGCCTGGCGGGCCGAGCAGCGGGCCTGGCAGGCAGGCGAACAGCGGACCTGACGGGCAGGCCGCACGGGCGGAGCCGCGTGGCGGGTCTAGCGGGCGGAGCGCAGGGCGAAGCGGCAGGCGCCCCAGACCGCGAACAGGAGCGGGGCGGCCGCGAAGCCCAGGCCGACCGCCGGGCGGGTCGCCACGAGCGACACCACCAGGCCGAGCACGACGAGTGCGCCGGTCGTGAGGTACCAGCGGCGCGCGCCGAGGACGAGGGCAGCCAGGAGTACGTCGCGCAGGCGTGCACCCGGCATCTCCGGCACGGCGGTCAGAGCGAGGACTGCGGTCGCGATCGCACCCACGGCCAGCGTGACCAGCACCGGGATCGCGACCGCACCGGCCGTCCGGCCCCAGAAGAACAGGATGTCGACGGCGGCCACGACGACGGCCCCCGTGGCGAGCGCCCCGATCGCCAGTCCCCGGCGCAGGTGCCGGCGCCAGGCGCGTGCGAAGGTGCGCACCACCGCCGTCGACCCGTCCGCGCTGAAGCTGCCGAACACCGCGAACGCGGCGATCAGGGCCGGGCCGAGCAGGGGTGCCGTGAGGGCCGCGAGCGGCCAGGTCGCGGCGACGTCGGTCGCCACGACCAGGGCCACCAGCGGCAGGCAGGCGACCGCCAGCAGCAGGTTGGTCATGAGGCCCGTGTAGACCGTGCCGAACACCAGCTCGTACGTCTCGGGACCGATCAGGACCCGCCGGCGCCGCGCGGCGGAGCCGGCACCGGCCCGGCCCGCACCCACGGAACCCACGGAACCCACGGAACCCACGGAACCCACGGAACTCATCCCTTCACGCCCGTCGTCGCGATGCCCTGCACGAAGTACCGCTGGCCGAGCAGGAAGATCAGCGCGATCGGCAGCACCGACAGCACGGAGCCCGTCATGATCAGCGCGTGCTCGGCGTTGTACTCGCCGATGAACGACTGCAGGCCGATCTGGATGGTCCACAGCTCGCGGTCGCGCAGGTAGATGAGGGGACCGAGGTAGTCGTTCCACGTCGAGACGAAGGTGATGATCGTCAGCGACGCCAGCGCCGGCACCGACAGCGGCATGATGATGCGCCACCAGATGCCGTACTCGTTGAGCCCGTCGATGCGCGCCGCCTCCGACAACGAGTCGGGGATCGACTCGTAGTACTGCTTCATGAGGAACACCCCGAAGGCGCCGAACGCCTGGAGCAGCATGATCGCCCACAGCGTGTTGTTCAGGCCCCAGCTCGAGAGCATCTGGAACTGCGGGATCATGTAGGACTGCCAGGGCACGGCGATGGTCCCGATGTACAGCAGGAAGAGCGCATCGCGGCCCGGGAAGCGCATCTTGGCGAAGCCGTAGGCGGCGAAGCTCCCGGTGAGCACCTGCAGTGCCGTCACCGCGACCGAGAGGACCAGGGTGTTGCGCACCCAGGTGACCATGTCGGCCTTGACCCAGATGTCGAGGTAGTTGCGCCACTGCACGGGGTCCGGGATCCACTCCACGGGCGCCGTGAACACCTGGTTGTTCTGCTTGAGGGACGAGATCACCATCCAGGCGAACGGGAGCATGATGCCCGCCGCGGCGACGATCATCACCGCGTAGAGCAGCACCCGGCCGGACCTCCGGAGGGCGGACGGGCGGGCGGCCATCATGCCTCCTTCCGCTTGTTGTACAGGAACTGCACCACGGTCACGGTGATGCAGATGAAGAACAGGACGACGGCGACGGCCGAGGCGTAGCCGAACTCGAACTGCTCGAAACCCTTCTGGTAGATGTACTGGCTGAGCACGAGGGTCGCCTGACCCGGGCCGCCGTCGGTCATGACGAGGATCAGGTCGAAGACCTTGAAGCTCTGGATCGTGACCATGACCGTCACGAAGAACATCGTGGGCCGCAGGCAGGGCAGCGTGACGTTCCAGAACCGCTGCCAGGCGTTCGCACCGTCGATCCGCGCGGCCTCGTGCAGCTCACCCGGCACGGTCTGCAGGCCGGCCAGGAACAGGAGCATGTAGTAGCCCATGTCCTTCCAGGTGCCCACGATGATCACCGCGGGCATCGCCCAGTCCTTGGAGACCGTCCAGCCGGGCATCTCACCGCCCACGAACAGGCTCAGGAACTGGTTGATCGGCCCGTACTCGGGGCTGAACAGCATGTTCCACACCACGGCGACCGCGACGATCGACGTGATGTACGGGAAGAAGGCGACCGTGCGGAAGAACGCGGCGCCGCGCAGCTTCTGGTTCAGCAGCAGCGCCAGGCTCAGCGACACGACGATGGTGATCGGGATGTGCAGCGCGGCGTAGTAGAACGTGTTACCGAGCGCGGTGTGGAAGCTCTTGTCGCCGATCAGGCGCTCGAAGTTGTCCAGGCCCACCCACTGGGCGGCGCCGAAGATGTTCCAGCTCGTCAGCGAGATGTAGAAGAGCGTGAGCACCGGCACGAGCGTGAGCACGGCAAAGCCGATGAAGTTCGGCAGGATGAACGTCCAGCCCACCAGCGCGTTGCGTAGCTTGAGCGACGTGCGCGGCTTCCGGAGCGGCGGGCGCCCGGGCTGCGTGAGCCCGAGCGTCCGCCGGTCGTCGGCGACAGGTGTCGCCATCAGCCGACCTCGTTGGCGACGCGCTCCTCGGCCTCCGTGATCGCCTCGTCCACCGGGGTGGACTCGGACATGATCGCCGAGTGCGTCTCGCCCAGGATGGTCTGGATCGCGGCCGTCTGCTGACCCACCGGGTTCTCCGGCAGGGTGTCGTGCGTCGTGTAGGCGAAGCGGGACAGGTCGTCCTGCGGCGTGCCGTCGAGCCCGAAGATCGCGTCGGCCACCGTGTCGTCGATCAGGGCCGGCGTGATGCCGATCCCGGCGAGCGCCGCGGCACCCTCGGGACCCGCGGCGAACCGGAGGAAGTCCTTCGCGGTCTCGACCTTGGACTCGTCGATCGCGGAGCTGATGCCCATCGTGGTCGGGTCACCGAACGTGACGGGGGTGTTCTCCGTGCCGGTCGTGGACTCGTCGAGCTGCGGGATCGGCGCGATGCCCCACTCG
Source organism: Promicromonospora sp. NPDC050880 (assembly GCF_044456525.1). Classification (NCBI taxonomy): domain Bacteria; kingdom Bacillati; phylum Actinomycetota; class Actinomycetes; order Micrococcales; family Promicromonosporaceae; genus Promicromonospora; species Promicromonospora sp. NPDC050880. The sequence continues at coordinate 194,698 of NZ_JBITFV010000004.1, read as the reverse complement.
AAGGTGTCCGCGGCGCCCGACTCCTGCTCCGCCACCAGCGTGCCGATGTACCAGGAGCCCATCGGCAGCATCGCGGCCTTCTGGGTGCCGAACTGCGACTGGTAGGCCAGCTCGTTCGTGGTCACGGTCGCGTACGACGGCTGTGCGCCGGCGTCCTGCAGCGCGAGCTCGCGCTCGTAGTACGGGGCCAGGAATGAGAAGTCGCCGCCGTCGAGCGAGGCGCCCGGCGTCTGCGCGAGGGCGAAGCCCTGCACGGTGGACTGCCAGCTGTGCAGGTAGGTGCCCGTGACCTCCTTCTCACCGATGCCCTCGGTGAGCTGCTCGGCGGCCTCGGCGTAGTCGTCCCAGGTCCAGGACCCGTCGGGCAGGTCGACGCCGGCCTTCTCGAAGAGGTCCTTGTTGTAGTACAGGAGCCACGAGTCCTGGCGGTACGGCACCGCGTAGGTGGCACCGTCGACCGCCATCTGCTCCAGGCCGCCCGTGGCCGGGTCGAGGTCGGCCGCCACGTCGGAGATGTCGAGGAGCGTGCCGCCCTCCTGGAACGTGATGTAGTTCTTCAGGTTCTTGACGATGAAGACGTCCGGCGCCGCGCCCGCGGACAGGTCCGCGGTGAGGGCCGTGTCGTAGTCGTCACCCGCGGGGTACTCCTTGAGCTCCACGGTGACGTCCGGGTTCGCCTCGTGATAGGCGTCGGCGAGCGTCTGGAACTCCGGCGTGGAGGCGAAGTCCCAGCCGGCCAGGCTGATGGTGACCGGGCCGTCGGCGGCCGCGGGCTCCTCCTGGCTGCCGCACCCGGTGAGGGCCAGCGACGCGACGGCGGCGATGCCGAACGCGCTCGTGATCTTGCGGTTCATTCCTACTCTCCTTCGAGTTCGGTCCTGCGGCGCCCCGGTGAGGGAGTCATCGGGGCGCGGGGTGGGTCAGGGCAGGGTTGCCGTGGTCAGCGCGCCGTCCGGCCAGGTCACGACGGCCTGGCCGGGGGTGAGCTCGAGCCGGGGCGCCGGGTCCTGCGGTCCGGCGGCACCCCGCCCGAGGCGGACGCCGACGCCGGTCCAGCCGGCCGGCAACGGCGTGTACCGGAGCCAGGGGGTGGTGGTCGGCCCGGCGAGCGGCGTGGCGTCGTCGTGCGTGGTCGACCCGCTCACCGGGGCGACGTCACCGAGCAGCGGCACCAGGGTCGAGTCCAGGTCGGGGCCGGCGGCCCAGCCGCCGATGCGGAGCGCCGTCGCCCGGGCGTCGGCCCCGACCGCGACCCGCACCAGCCGAACCTCCCAGGCACCGCGCACGATCGACACGGTGGTGATCTCCCCGGCCGCCGTAGCGGTGCCGGGCCGACCGGACCCGTGGTCGGGTGCGGTGGTGTCCGCGCGAAGCCAGTGCGCGCCGGCCACGGACCCCAGCGCGACGGCCACGGCGGGGCGACCGGGAGCGTCCGGCGGACCGCACTCCACGGGCACGGTCTCGAAGCCCGCCCGGTGGGTGGCCCGGTCGGCTGCGTCGAGCAGCACCACCGACTGGTCCAGCGGCGAGAGCCACGCCTCGGGGTCCAGGAGCGGGGAGGTCGCGGTCGAGTAGCCGAGCCGCGCGTACAGCGGCGAGTCCCCGCCGTCCGTGCCGGGCAGCGCGTGATCGGTGCCGTGGTTGATCACGCGTACGATCCCGTCGTCCTGCGTGGCGCTGACGGCCCAGCCGGGTGCGGCCGCGACGGTGAGCACGTCGCCGACGTCGACCGGGAGCGGCTCGGGCGCCGCCGTCCACACCTCGTGCGTGGCGGGCAGGGCGAGCCCGAGCAGGCCCTTGCTCGCCCAGTACGGCGACCCGGTGCCGCTGTACCGCTGTGCGAGGGGCCGCCAGGGCTGGTGCCAGCCGAGCGTGAGCAGCCCGTCCGGACCGGGCACGTCGTGGTCGGCGAAGTGCCGCACGATGCGGGTGGCCGCCTCCCGAAGCTGACCCGGCCGGCCCACGCCCGCCACGGCACCGGCCCAGAACGGGGCGGCCGCCGCGAAGCGGTAGGTGAGGCTGCGGCCCTGCAGCAGGGGCGCTCCGTCGGCGCCGACCAGCGCGAGCGCGTCGTCCAGGTAGCGCGCCAGGTGCTCCCGGTCCGACGCCGAGCGCACGGCCAGGTCGTCGCCGGCCGCCGCGGCGACGTCGGCCGCGCCGGGCATGCGCGCCCACAGTGCGGGGTACAGGTGCAGGGCCCAGCCCGCGTAGTGGTCGAAGCTGCGCTCCGGGCCGTCCGCGAACCAGCCGCCCGGGCGGCGGAACCGGTCGTGGGCGGCGAGGTCCCGGGCGACGTCGTCCGCGGAGAACGGGCCGCCGACCGACCGCAGGAACGTCTCCACGACGATCCGGAACCAGACCCAGTTGTTGTCGGGGTAGTCGTCGTCGCCCACCACGGACGCGAGGTAGCCGACCACGTGCTCCTGGGCCGACGGTGCCAGCCGGTCCCAGATCCACGGCCGCGTCAGGTCGAGGATCAGCGCCAGCGAGGCGGCCTCGACCTTGGCCTGGCCGTGCTCGTCCGGCCGGGTCCAGCGTTCGGGGTGCGCGGGGTCGGTGCCGGCGGCCAGGCCCGCGGCGTACCGCTCGGCGAGGCCCGTGGGGTCCGCGCCGTCCTCGCCCGCGAGCCGGAAGCCCGCCAGGAGGAACGTGCGTGCGAAGCCCTCCAGCCCGTCCACGGCCGTGCCGTACCCGCCGGGTGTGCCCGGCAGCGTGACGAGCGACCCGCTCGGCGACGCGTAGGGCTCGACGGCCGCCAGCAGCCTGTCGGCGTAGGCGGCGAGCCAGGCGCGCTCCTCGGCGCCGGTGCGGGCGGTCATGCGACGAACTCCATGTCCTCGCGCGTCACGGCGCTGCGGGAGGCCTCGCCCCGGGCGTACCGCTCCAGCTCGTCGAGCGCGGCCGCCGTCATCCGCCGGGTCTCGGTGCCCAGCGAGCCCGCGACGTGCGGCGTGATCATGACGTTCGGCAGGTCGTAGAGCACCGACGACGCGGGCAGCGGCTCCGGGTCGGTGACGTCGAGCATCGCGTAGAGGCGGCCGGTGGAGCACTCGCGCTCCAGCGCCGCGGTGTCGACGACGGCGCCGCGCGCGGTGTTGATCAGCGTGGCGCCGTCGGGCAGCAGGGCAAGCTCCCGTGCGCCGATCAGCTTGCGCGTCGAGGGCAGCTCGGGGGCGTGCAGCGACACGATGTCGGAGGCCGCCAGCAGCTCGTCGAGCGGCACCAGGCGGGCGCCGGCTGCGGCCACCGCGGCCGGGTCGGCGTACGGGTCCGCGACGAGGATCTCGCGGGTCTCGGGTCCGGAGCCCGGCACCGTCAGCCGCGTCACCACCTGCCGGCCCGTCCGGGAGAAGCCGACGATGCCGATCACCCGGTCACGGTTGGACAGGGCACCGTGCTCCTCGAGGTAGGACCAGTCGTCCCGGCGCTTGCGGGCGATGTTCGCGAGGAACGGCGCCTTCTTGCCCGCCATGAGGATCGCGGCCACCGTGAACTCCGCGACGGGCAGCGCGTTCTCCGTCACCGCGTTGGTGACGAGAAGCCCGCGGTCCCACACGGCGTCGGACACCAGCGACCGGACCGAGCCCGCGCAGTGGAGCACGGCCCGCAGGTTCGGGGCGAGGTCGAGCACGCCGGCCGTGATCCGGGGCGCACCCCACGAGGTGACCAGCACCTCGACGTCGGCCAGGCGGGCCCTCGCCTCCGGTGTGTCGTAGGCGGTCACGCGCGCCGGCTCGCCGAGCCTCGCGATCGCACGCAGCCGCGAGTCCTCGTCGGGGCCGAACTGCATACGCAGCGCCCGGTCGTCCATGACGAGCAGGGCCTCAGGTCGCCGCACCACCGCGCTCCTCTCCATCGAGTCCGCGTTCACCTGACCGTTCAGACGAACACTTCCGATCATCAATGATCGGGTGCGCCCATTGAAGCCCACCGGTCCGGCCGTTGGCAAGCCCCTGGCGCACCACCAAGAGTTCTACTACGATCATTTTCGATCATTGGAGACACGCACATGACAGCAGCGTCGCTGCCTGCGCCCGACGTCACGTCCCGCAGCTTCTGGACCGCGCGCCGCGTGGCGGGCACCCTCGCCCCCGCGCTCACCGTGGCCGCCGCCGAGCGCGGCACCCCCTGGCCGCAACCCCTGGCCTCGCAGTACGCCCGGTTCTTCCGCGACGGCGACGGCGACCGCACGGTCTACGAGGCGCACGTCGCCGCGCGCCAGGCCCGCCTGACCCGCGCCACCCTGGCGGCGCTCGTCGAACCGGCGGCAGACCGGCTCGACGAGGTGGTCGACGGCGTGCTGCTGCTGTGCGAGCAGTCGACCTGGTGCTGGGCCGCGCACGACGACACGTTCGACCGCTTCGGCCGGGTCACGCCCACGGTCACGGACCACTACCTGGACCTCGGCGCGGGCGAGGTGGCCGGCCAGCTCGCCTGGGTCGACCACCTGCTCGGGCCCGCGCTCGACGAGCGGGCGCCCGGCGTGCGCTGGCGCATCCGGCAGGAGGCGCAGGCCCGGGTGCTGCGGCCCTTCACCGACCGGCGGGACTGGTGGTGGCTCGGCGTCGACCACCCGATCATGAACTGGAGCCCCTGGATCCAGGGCAACGTGCTGGCCGCGAACCTCGCGCTGGAGGAGGACCCGGACCGCCGCCGGGCCACCACCGCGCTCGTGGCGCAGGGCATCGCCGCGTACTGGGCCACGCTGCCTGCCGACGGCGGGGTGGACGAGGGGTACCACTACTGGTGGCAGGGCGCCGCCCGCGCACTGGAGGCGCAGGACCTGCTGGCGTTCGCCGGGGTGGACCCCGGACCGGCGGCACTGGAGCGCATCCGCGCCACCCTGTCCTTCCCGCACGCGATGCACCTGGGCGGCGACTGGTACGTCAACGTCGCCGACGGCGCCGCCCGGCCCCTCGCGACCTGGCCCTGGAACGTCGTGCACGCCTGGGCGCTGCGGGTGGGCGAGAAGGAGGCGGAGCAGCACGCGGCGTCGTACCGCGGGCGGCCCGGCGGGCTGTTCGACGAGCGCGCCTCGCTGCCTCGCGCCGTCGGCCTGCTGTCGGCGGCCTGGGCGGACGCCCCGGCCACCGCGCCGCCGCTGGTGGGGCGGGCCACGTTCCCGGCCACGGGTGTCGCGGTCGCGCGGACCACGCCGGGTTCGACCCGCGGGCTCGTGGTGTCGGTCAAGGGCGGGCACAACGACGAGAACCACAACCACGTCGACGTGGGCTCGGTGATCGTGGCGCTCGACGGCGTCCCGGTGGTCGTCGACGCCGGCAAGCCCACCTACCGCGCGGGGACGTTCGGACCGGACCGCTACGACCTGTGGGCGGTCCGGGGCGACTGGCACAACGTGCCGCGGGTGCGCGGCGTGGAGCAGCCCCCGGGCCCCGAGTACGCCGCGACCGCCTTCGAGGTGTCGGACGCCGCGAGCTCCGGGGGCCCGGCCACCGGCGGCCCGGGCTCCAGCACCGCGGGCGACGTCGAACGTGAGGTCCGTCGCGTTGTCGGCCCCCATGACGCGACGGACCCTGCGTTCGACGTCGGCACAGCCGGTGTGCCGGCCGGCCGGGCAGCCGGCTGGCAGGCGCGGGTCGAGCTGGCCGGGGTCTATCCCGTGGCCGGGCTGGAGCAGTGGTGGCGGGCGGTGACGCTGGACCCGGCCGCCGAGTGCGTGACCGTCGAGGACTCCTGGCGGTTCGCCGACGAGGTGCTCGCGCCACCGGTCGGGCCGACGGCGTGGCACTGGATGCTCGCGGGCGACGTCCACCTCACCCCCGGCCGCGCGGTCGTCCGGTTCACGCCGGACGACACACCCCCGGATGCCACGCCCCCGGCCGCCATGCGCCCGGGCGGCACTCCCCCGACCGGCGCCACCCGCACCACCCGCACCACCGGCGCCACCGGCGACGCAGCAGGGCACCCGGCCGCCGACGACACCGGCACGCCACCCCGCCGCGCACTCGCGGTCACGTGGGATCCTCGGGCCGTCGACGCCGCGCTCGACGTGCGCACGCTGGACGACCCCGAGCTGTCCGCCGTCTGGGGTGAACACCTGACCCGGTTGCGGCTCACGGCGCGCGCAGAGGCGCCGTCGGGCACGTTCCGGGTCACCATGAGACCCACCGGGTCCGGACCGCAGGAGGATGCATGACGCAGCAGGAAGCGCCGCTGCCGAGCGAGCGTCGGGAGCGCCTGATCGCGCGCGTGCGGGAGACGGGGTCGGCGCGCGTGAGCGACCTGTCGCGGTGGCTCGGCGTGACCCCCGTGACCGTGCGGCGGGACCTGACGCTGCTCGTGGCCGAGGGCGCGCTGGAGAAGGTGCACGGCGGCGCCCGGATCCCCGCCCGCGGAACCAGCGCGGGCACCAGCGCGGGCACCAGCGCAGGGACCGGCGCCGGCACCGGCCTGGGCGCGCGCACCGGGGCGGGCACGGGTGTCCCCCTGCCGGAGGGGATGCTCGCGGAGGACGACGGGCGGCCGACCATCGGCATGGTCGTGCCGTCGCTCGACTACTACTGGCCCGAGGTGATCCGCGGTGCGCGCGCGGCCGCGCACGGCACCGCGCGGCTGATCCTGCGGGGCGGGTCGTACGACGTCGAGCAGATCCGCCACCAGCTCTCGGCGCTCGTCGGCGACGACGACGCCCCGGGGGTCGACGGCCTGCTCGTGGCGCCGCCCGTGGACGGGCCCGACGCCACGCGGCTCGGTGACTGGCTCGCCGGCCTGAACCTGCCCGTCGTGCTGATGGAGCGCCGCCTGGCGGCGGGCCCGTACCGCGAGCCGCTGGAGTCGGTCGCCACGGACCATGCGCTCGGCGCGGGGACGGCGGCGCGCCACATCGCGGAGCGCGGCCACCGGAGGGTGGGCCTGGTGACGTCGCGGACCAGCCCGCACTCGGCCGCCGTGCGCCGCGGGTTCCTCGCGGTGACGGACGGGCTCGACCTCGACGTCGTGCTGGACGTGGAGACGGTGCCGCTGTCCGACCCCGGCTGGGCGGAGGATGCCGCGTCCGTGCTGGACCGGTGCGCGGACACGGGCGTGACGGCGCTCCTGGTGCACTCCGACCGGGAGGCGATCTCGCTGGTGGAGCAGGCCCGCGAACGGGGTGTGCGGGTGCCCGCGGACCTCGCCGTGATCGCCTACGACGACGAGGTGGCGGGCCTGGCCGACCCGCCCCTCACCGCCGTGAGCCCGCCCAAGACGGCGATCGGTGCGGGCGCGGTGGAGCTGCTGACCCGGCGGCTCGCCGACGCCGACCGCCCGGTGCACCGGATCGAGCTGAACCCCCGGTTGATCGTGCGGGCGTCGAGCGCCGGTCAGCCCGCCGGCTCGGGCTCGTAGCGGCGCAGGTCCGTGCTCGCGCGCACCACGTCGCGCAGCACGGTCAGGTCGGCGGTGCCCGGCAGGGCGCCCACGGCGCGGGCCTGCACCAGCACGTTCCCGAGCGCGGTCGCCTCGACCGGCCCGGCGACCACCGGCAGCCCGGTGGCCCGGGCGGTGAGGCGGCACAGCAGCTCGTTCCGTGAGCCGCCGCCCACCACGTGCACGGTGTCGACGACCACGCCGGCCAGGGACGACGCGGCGGAGACGGCCCGCGCGGTGGAGTCCGCGAGGCTGTCGAGCACCACGCGCACCAGCGCCGCCCGCGTACCGGGCAGCTCGACGCCGCGGCGGGCGACGGCATCCGACACGCGGCGCGGCATGTCGCCCGGGGCGAGGAACTCGCCGCCGTCCACGTCGACCAGGCAGCGGGCGCCGGGTTCGGCGGCCGCCTCCGCCAGCAGGGCGGGCAGGTCGACGGGCGCGCCGTCGTCCTGGGTCCAGGCACGGACGCACTCGTCGAGCACCCACAGGCCCATGACGTTGTGCAGGTAGCGCACGGTGCCGTCCAGGCCGAGCTCGTTGGTGAAGTTCGCCGCGCGGCTCGCCGCGGTGAGCACGGGCGCCGGCAGCTCCAGGCCGACCAGCGACCACGTGCCCGACGAGACGTACGCGCCCCGCGCCCCGAGCGGCGTCGCCGCCACGGCGGACGCCGTGTCGTGCGAGGCGACCGCGAGCACCGGCACCTCGCCGAGCCCGGTCGCCTCCCGGACGCCGGGCACCAGGTGCCCGACGACGGTGCCCGGCTCCACGAGCTCCGGCAGCCGGTCCCGGAGTCCGGCGAGCGCCGGGTACTCCGCCGCGAGCCGGTCCAGGAGCCCCGCCGACCAGGTGCGGGAGGTCGCGTCGAGCAGCCCGGTGGTGGACGCGTTGGTCACCTCCGCGACGTGACGGCCCGTGAGCCAGGACGTGATCAGGTCGGGTACCAGCAGCAGGTGCCGCGCACGGGCCCACTCGTCGCCGTCCTGACCGGCGACGAGCTGGAACTCCGTCGTGAACGGCAGGTGCTGAAGCCCGTTGACGGCGTAGTGGTCGGCGAAGGGGATCCTCCGGTACACGTCCTCGGGCACGGGACCGGTGCGCGGGTCGCGGTAGCTGAACGGGTCCGCCACCAGCCCGCCGGACGCGTCGAGGAACGCGTGGTCCACGGCCCACGCGTCCACGCCGATGCCCCGGATCGTGACGCCCCGCTCCCGCGCGAGGTCACCCGCGGACCGCAGCCCGCCGAGCACCCCGCGCCAGAGCGCCCGCACGTCCCACCGCAGCGCACCGTGCTCGTCCGGCCGCGGGCCGTTGGCGAACCGGCCGCACTCGACGAGCTCGACCCGGGGACCGCCGTCCGCGGCGGGGGTGCGCGCGGACCCGTGCAGCACCCCCAGCATGACCCGGCCGCTCGTCGCGCCCAGGTCGACGGCGATGAAGCCGGGGCTCCCGCCCGCGGGCGCGGTCCCGGTCACCGGAGGAACGCCGCGGCCACGCCCGCGTCGACGGGCACGTGCAGCCCGGTCGTGTGCGAGAAGTCGGAGGTGCACAGCGCGAACACGGCGTTCGCGACGTGCTCCGGCAGCACCTCGCGCTTGAGCAGGGTGCGCTGGGCGTAGAACTCGCCGAGCTTCTCCTCGGGCACGCCATACACGGCGGCACGGTTGGCGCCCCAGCCGGAGGCGAAGATGCCCGACCCGCGCACCACCCCGTCGGGGTTCACGCCGTTCACGCGGACCCCGTACTCGCCGAGCTCGGCGGCCAGGAGCCGCACCTGGTGCGCCTGGTCGGCCTTGGTGGCGGAGTAGGCGATGTTGTTGGGCCCCGCGAACACGGAGTTCTTCGAGGAGATGTAGACGATGTCGCCGCCCATGCCCTGGTCGACGAGCACCCGTGCCGCTTCACGTGAGACCAGGAACGATCCCTTGGCCATGACGTCGTGCTGCAGGTCCCAGTCGGCCTCCGTGGTCTCCAGCAGCGACCGGGACAGGGACAGCCCGGCGTTGTTCACCACGAGGTCGACGCCGCCGAACGCGAGCACGGCCTCCCGCACCGCGGCCCGCACGTCCGCCTCGGACGACACGTCCGCGGCCACGCCCACCGCGACGTCGGCCGGACCGAGCTCGGCCGCCGCCGCGGCTGCCTTCCCGGCGTCCAGGTCCGCGACCACCACGCACGCGCCCTCGGCGGCCAGCCGGGCCGCGATCGCCCGGCCGATGCCCGACGCCGCCCCGGTCACCAGGGCGACCCGCGTCGCCAGCGGCTTGGGGGCGGGCATGCGCCGCAGCTTGGCCTCCTCCAGGGCCCAGTACTCGATGCGGAACTTCTCCGGCTCCGGGATCGGCGTGTAGGTGGAGATCGTCTCGGCGCCGCGCATCACGTTGATCGCGTTGACGTAGAACTCGCCGGCCACGCGCGCCGTCTGCTTGGTGCGCCCGTAGGAGAACATGCCCACGCCCGGTACCAGCACGATCGCCGGGTCCGCGCCGCGCATCGCCGGTGGCTCCTCGCCCCGCGAGCGCGCAGCGGACGCACCGCGCTCGTAGTAGGCGGCGTAGTCCGCGCGGTACGCCGCGTGGGCGGTCCGCAGCGCGGAGACGGTCTCCTCGACCGACGCCGTCGTCGGGACGTCGACCACCAGCGGCTTCACCTTCGTCCGCAGGAAGTGGTCGGGGCACGACGTGCCCAGCTCGGCCAGCGGCACGAGCCGCTCGCGGGCCAGCAGGTCGAGCACCACGTCGGAGTCGGTGAAGTGCCCCACCTGCGGCGCGTCGGTGCTGGCCAGGCCGCGGATCACGGGGGCGAGCGCAGCCGCACGGGCCCGGCGCTCGTCGTCGGGCAGGGCCTCGAAGCCGGGGCGGACGGGGCCGAACGGGTGCCTGGCCCCGGTCGCCGGGGCCGCCGCGCGGGACGCGATGAACTCCTCGGCCCGCCGGATGATCTCCAGCGACCGCGCCTCGCACTCCTCGCTGGTGTCCCCCCAGGCGGTGATGCCGTGCCCGCCCAGGACGCAGCCGATGGCCTGCGGGTTCGCCGCCTTGATCGCCGCGATGTCCAGGCCGAGCTGGAAGCCGGGGCGGCGCCACGGTACCCACACGACCTGGTCGCCGAAGATCTCGCGAGTGAGCGCCTCGCCGTCGGCCGCCGTCGCCACGGCGATACCCGCGTCGGGGTGCAGGTGGTCCACGTGCGCGGCGTCGACCAGGCCGTGCATGGCGGTGTCGATCGACGGTGCCGCGCCGCCCTTGCCGTGCAGGCAGTAGTCGAACGCGGCGACCATCTCGTCCTCGCGGTCCAGGCCCGGGTACACGTCCGCCAGCGCCCGCACCCGGTCCAGCCGCAGCACGGCCAGCCCCTCCGGCCGCAGCGTCCCCAGGTCGCCGCCCGAACCCTTGACCCAGAGCAGCTCCACGGGCTCACCCGTGACCGGGTCCGTGGCGGTGCCCTTCGCGGAGGTGTTGCCGCCCGCGTAGTTGGTGACCCGCGGGTCGGAGCCCAGCCGGTTCGACCGGCTCACCAGGTCCTGCACGACGTCGTTCATGCTCCCCATCCAGCCTGCGCGCCACCGACGCGCTCGCTCGCGATCTGCTCGGCGTAGCCCGACGCCGCGAAGGCCGCGGTCGGGTTCGGGTCCAGGCCCATCTGCTCGCGCACCTGCGCGACCAGCGGCCGGACGTCGGTGTCGTAGGCGTCCATGAGCACGGCGTGCGCCCCCAGCACGTCGCCGGCCCGCTGGGCGGCGGCGAGCGCCTCGGCGTCCACGAGCAGCGCCTTCGCCGTGGCCTCCTGGACGTTCATGACCGACCGGATCTGGGCGGGGATCTTCGGCTCGATGTTGTGGCACTGGTCGAGCATGAAGTTCACCCCGCTGTCGGGGGCGTGCGCCCCGGCCTGCACGATCTCGTGCATGATCCGGAAGAGCTGGAACGGGTCCGCGGCGCCGACCATGAGGTCGTCGTCCGCGTAGAAGCGGCTGTTGAAGTCGAAGGCGCCGAGGCGGCCCTGGCGCAGGAGCTGCGCCACGATGAACTCGATGTTGGTGCCGGGCGCGTGGTGGCCCGTGTCGAGCACCACCTTGGCCCGGTCACCCAGCGCCAGGACGTGCAGCAGGGACGTGCCCCAGTCCGGTACGTCGGTCACGTAGAAGGCCGGCTCGAAGAACTTGTACTCCAGCACCATGTGCTGGTCGTCGTCGAGCGCGGCGTAGATCTCGGCCAGCGACTGTGCGATCCGGTCCTGGCGGGCGCGGATGGAGTCCTGGCCGGGGTAGTTGAGTCCGTCCGACAGCCAGACCTTGAGGTCCTTGGAACCCGTGGCCCGCATGACGTCGATGCACTGCTTGTGGTGGTCCACGGCCTTGGCCCGGACCCGGGGGTCCGGGTGGGCCAGGGAGCCGAGCATGAAGTCGTCGTCCTGGAAGACGTTCGAGTTGATCATGCCGATCCGCACGCCCAGGTCCTCGGCGTGCCGGGCCAGTGCACCGAAGTCGTCGACGAGGTCCCACGGGATGTGCAGGCTGACCCGCGGGGCGACACCGGTGTACCGGTGCACCTGGGCGGCGTCGGCCAGCTTCTCGAACGGGTCGCGCGGCACGCCGGGCTGGCCGAAGACCTTGAACCGGGTGCCGGAGTTGCCGAACGCCCAGGACGGGAGCTCGATGGTCTGCTGCTGCAGCGCCGCCTGGGCCGCCGCGATCTGATCCGTGCCCACCACGGGTGATCCTTCCTTGTCGCGCCTCGTCACGCACCGGCGGTCGCGCATCCTCGCGACGGCCGCCTCGAACCGGTGCCGATCCGAACGATGAATCGATTCATCGCGGTTCAGTGGGAGCCTAGGCGGCGGTTCGGCCCGGGTCAACCCCGCCCTGTCCGCGCGCGGCCGGCGGCGAGGTGGATCGGTACCCCGGGATCGGGAGTAGCCTTGTCCGGCCAATCCGGTAGGGATAATGCCCCCACCGGGCACCGCAACGGAGAACACATGACCACGCTGTCCCGCCCCTCCCCGCGCCACGTCAGCCCGGCCGCCGCCGAGGGCGCGCCGAGCGCGAGCGCCCGATCGAGCTGGGTGCCGGAGCTGCACGGCCTGCGCGGCCTCGCCCTGGCCCTCGTGGTGATGTTCCACCTGTTCGGGCACGGCCGGGTCTCCGGCGGCGTGGACGTCTTCCTGGTGGTGTCCGGCTACCTCGCCACGGCGACGCTGCTGCGGCGGGCCGAGCGACGGGCTCTCGACCCGGTCGCCTACTGGGGCCGCACGTTCGTGCGCCTGGCGCCGCCCGCCCTGGTGGTGCTGGCCGCCACCACCCTGCTCATGGTGCTCACGGCACCCCAGAACACGTGGCTGCAGACGCTCCGCGAGATCTTCGCGACTGCCACGTACTGGGTGAACTGGGAGATGATCTCGGGGCAGCTCGCCTACGGCGCGGCGGGTCCGGGCACCAGCCCGGTGCAGCACTTCTGGTCCCTGTCGGTCCAGGCCCAGTTCTTCCTGGCGTGGCCGCTCGTCATCCTCCTGACGGCCTGGGTGGCCCGGCGGGCCCGCGTCGCCGCCGGCCCGGCGCTGACCGTGGTCACCGCCGTGGCCACCGTGTGGTCCTTCGTGTTCGCGGCCCAGCTCGCCGCGGCCGACCAGGCCGTGGCGTACTTCCACTCCGGCGCCCGGTTCTGGGAGCTCGGCGCGGGGGCGCTCGCGTTCCTGCTGGGCCGCTGGGTGCGGGTGCCCGACGCGGTGCGCCCGGCCCTCGCCTGGACCGGGCTCGCCCTGGTCGTCGCCTGTGGTTTCGTGCTCGACGGCGGGTCGCTGTTCCCCGGTCCGCTGGCGCTGTGGCCGGTGCTCGGCACCCTGTTCGTCATGTTCGGTTCGGGCGGTGACCGCGCCGCGACCACGCCGACCCCCCTGATGCGCTTCCTCGGCTGGCGCCCCCTCACGTGGGTGGCCGACCGCTCCTACAGCCTCTACATCTGGCACTGGCCGCTGCTGATCGCGTACCTGAACCTGCGCGACCGGGACCAGGTCGGGATCCGCGGCGCGGTGGTGATCCTCGCGGTCGCCGTGCTGCTCGCCTGGCTCACGGACCTCACGGTGGCCCGCGGCGCCCAGGCCTTCCGGGACCGGCGGGGCGACCGGCCGGCCCTGGTCGCCGCCGTGCTCGCCATCGCCCTGGTCGCCGTGCCCACGGGCCTCTGGGCGAACGCCACCGAGCGCCAGCAGGCCGCCGAGCTCGCCGCGCTCGACGCGCCCGTCCCCTCCGAGCGGTACCCGGGCGCCCTCGCCCTGACCCAGGGCGCGACACCCCGCGACGCGGCCGTGCGGCCGAACCCGGTGGTAGCCGCCGAGGACCTGCCGCAGTCTCAGGTGCAGCCCGGCTGCGTGCAGGGGCACGGCCGCGAGATGCCGAACGACATCGACGTGCTGACCTGCGACATCACCACGCCCGAGACGCCGACGCGGACCGTCGCGATGGTGGGCGCCTCGCACATCATGCAGTGGGTGCCGGCCTTCGAGCGCATCGCCGAGGAGAACGGCTGGCACCTCGTCCTCGTCGCCAAGCAGGGCTGCCGCATGCAGGACCCGGCGACGGAGGTGCAGGGCTTCCCGTCGTGCCGGCCGTGGAACGAGAGCCTCGTGGGCGTGCTGGACGGGATCGCGCCCGACGCCGTGGTCGTGGACGGCACCGAGACGGGTGTCGCCGCCGGCACGGCCGAACGCATCCTGCCCGGTCAGCTCGCCGCCTGGCAGAAGCTGGACGCCAAGGGCGTGCCCGTCCTCGCCCTCCGCGACAACATGCGGTTCGAGACCAACCCCGTGGACTGCGTCGCGGAGCACGGCGCCGACGGCGACTGCGGACGCGCCCGCGCGGACCTCCTGGGCGCGCCCGACCCGCTCACCACGACGGCCGGGATCCCCGACTCGCTGGTCCCGCTCGACCTCACCGACGCGCTGTGCACCGCCGACGAGTGCCCCGCCGTCGTGGGCAACGTGCTGGTGTACCGCGACGACGACCACATCTCGGCCACGTACGTCCGCACGGTGGCGCCCTACCTGGACACCCTCCTGCACCGCGACGCCCCGTGGCTGTTCGCCGGCTGACCCGGCGGCCAGGGGGGGGGGGGGGGGGGGGGGGGGGGGCCCCCCGGGGGGCGCCCCCCCCCCCCCCCCCCCGCCCCCGTCCCCGAGGTGTTCCGGGACCTGTCAGATGTTCCCGTGCCCGCCGGCGGCATCCGCCACCGCGGTCGGGTTGCCGATACCCGGCCCGGCATCCGTGGACCCGGACGTGCGGCTCGACAGCAGGCCGGACAGCTTGTGGGCCACGACGGTCAGCAGCCAGTTCACGAGGATGAACACCACGGCCACGAGGGCGAGCACCTGCAGCGGGTTGCCGTCGCCGGAGGAGACGATCTGACCGCTCCGGAGCAGCTCGCTGAAGCCGATGATCGACCCGAGCGCGGAGTCCTTCAGGACGACCACGACCTGCGAGACCATGGCCGGAAGCATCGCCACGAGGGCCTGCGGGAGCTGGATCGAGCGCAGGGTCTGTCCCCGCGTGAGACCGATCGCGAGCCCGGCCTCGCCCTGGCCGTTCGGCAGGTTCCCCACACCGGACCGCACCAGCTCGGCGATGACGGAGCCGTTGTAGAGGATGAGCGCCACGACGACGGCGACGAACGCCTTGTCGGCCACGCCGGGCAGCAGCTGACCGAAGAGCCCGTAGAAGAACACCATCATGAGCAGCACGGGCACGGCGCGCAGGAACTCTACGACCACCCCGCTCACCCAGCGCACGGCGGTGATGTGCGACAGGCGGCCCATGCCGAAGACGAGGCCGAACACGACGGCGCCGACGATCGCGTAGGCCGCGGCGCGCAGCGTGTTCATCAGCCCGGGGAGCAGGTAGAACTCCCACGTGCGGGCCGAGAAGGCCGGCCCCCACAGGTCCCAGGACAGCTGCCCCTTGGCGGCGAGCTCGCTCAGCAACCACGCGATCAGCCCGATCGCGGCGAGGACGCCGAGCACGTTCCCGCCGAGGATCCAGGTCCGGGCGCGGGGTCCCGGTGCGTCGAAGAGGACCGAGGAGCTCATCGCTTCACCGCCAGACGGTTGGACAGCCAGGTGGTCAGCAGACCGATGGGGATCACCAGGATCACGTAGCCGATGGCGAACAACCCGAAGATCTCCCAGCGGTAGTTGGCGTTGAACTCGATCATCGTCTTCATCGTGGAGGCGGTCTCCCAGGAGACCGAGGCCGCGGCGGCGACCGTCGAGTTCTTCAGCAGCGCGATGAGCGTGTTGCCCAGCGGCGCGATGGCGCCGCGGAACGCCTGCGGCAGGATGATGAGGCGCGCGGCCGGCAGGAACGACAGCCCGATCGCCCGGGCGGCCTCGGCCTGCCCGAGGGGCACCGTGTTCACCCCGGAGCGGATCGCCTCGCACACGAACGCGGCGTGGTAGACCGACAGGCCGACCACGGCGAACCGGAAGAAGTTCGCGTTGAAGTCGTCGGCCAGGCTGACCTGGAGCTGCGTCCACACCGCCAGGACCAGGAAGGTCATGATGATGGTCAGCGGCGTGTTGCGGAAGATGTTCACGTACGCGGTGCCGAACCACTGCAGCGAGGCGATCGGCGAGATCCGCATCAGTGCGAGCACGGTGCCGATCACCAGGGCGAACAGAGCGCCCCAGAACGTCAGCTGGATGTTGGTCCAGAACGCCCCCAGGACGTCGTACCGCTCCAGGAGCGAGCCGAGCCCGGACAGATAGTCGTTCACGGGTCACCTTTCGGGTGAGGCGCTGCCCTGACGGGCCCGCCCCGGTCGGACAGGTCGTGGGCGGTGGAGGTGCCGCCGCCCGCAGCGAACGGGATCGCGTCCGACAGCTCAGACGCGATCCCGGTCACCGCTGGAGGGACGTCAGGCGCAGGCGTCCGGCGTCGGCGGGTTGAGGTCCGCGTTCGGGGTGTAGTCGGCACCCTCGGTGTTCGCGGCCACGGCATCCTCCCAGGCACCCTCCTCGATCATCTTGGTGATCGCGGCGTTGATGTCCTCGCACCGGTCCGAGCCCTTGGGCAGGCCCACGCCGTAGCGCTCCTCGGAGAACGGGTTGCCGACCACCTTGAGGTTGCCGTCGCCGTTCGCCGCGGCGAGGCCCGCGAGGATGATGTCGTCGGTGGTGACGGCGTCGACCTGGCCGGCGGACAGGGCGGTGACGCACTCGGCGTAGCCCGGGCGCTCCAGAAGCTGCACGCCCTCGGCGTAGTCGGTCTTGATCTTCTCGGCCGAGGTCGAGCCGGTGACCGAGCAGAGGTTCTTGCCCTCCAGGTCCTCCGGACCGGTGATGTCCGTGTTGTCGGCGGCGACCAGCAGGTCCTGGCCGGCGACGAAGTACGGGCCGGCGAAGTCGATGACTTCCTTGCGCTCGTCCGTGATCGAGTAGGTGGCGAAGATCATGTCGACGTCGCCGTTCTGCAGCATGCTCTCGCGGTTGGCCGACGGCGTCTCGCGGAACGTGATCTGGTCCTCGCTGTAGCCCAGCTCGTTCGCGACGTACCGGGCGACGTCGACGTCGAACCCGGTGTAGTCGGCGCCGTCCTGCAGACCGAGGCCCGGCTGGTCGTACTTGATGCCGATGGTGATGCCGTCGCCGCCCTCGGACGAGCCGCCTTCCGGCTCGCCGACCTGGCTGCTGCCGCACGCGGACAGCGCGAGGGTCGAGGCTGCCGCCATCGCCAGGAGGCCCATGGTGTGCTTACGCATGATTGCCCTTCGGTAGTCCGGGGCCTGATGGGCCCCGAGGGGTGGGATCGGGTGTGAGATCAGTGGGTCAGGATCTTGGACAGGAAGTCGCGCGCCCGCTCGCTCTTGGGCGCGGTGAAGAACTCCTCGGGGTGAGCCTCCTCGACGATCTGCCCGTCCGCCATGAAGACCACGCGGTCCGCGGCCTTGCGGGCGAAGCCCATCTCGTGGGTCACGACGATCATCGTCATGCCCTCCTGGGCGAGCGCGACCATGGCGTCCAGCACCTCGTTGACCATCTCGGGGTCGAGGGCCGACGTCGGCTCGTCGAACAGCATCACCTTCGGCTGCATCGCCAGGGCGCGCGCGATCGCGACGCGCTGCTGCTGGCCGCCGGAGAGCTGGGCGGGCATCTTGCCCGCCTGGTTGCCGACGCCCACGCGGTCCAGCAGCTTGCGGGCCTGCTCCTCCGCGTCCTTCTTGCTCAGGCCGCGGACCTTGCGCGGGCCCAGGGTCACGTTGTCGAGCACGGTCTTGTGCGCGAACAGGTTGAACGACTGGAAGACCATGCCGACCTCGGCGCGCAGCCTGGCCAGGGCCTTGCCCTCCTCGGGCAGCTCCTTGCCGTCGACCGTGATGGTGCCGTCGTCGATGGTCTCCAGGCGGTTGATCGCCCGGCACAGCGTGGACTTGCCGGAGCCGGACGGGCCGATCACGACCAGCACCTCGCCCTTGCGGACGGTGAGGTCGATGTCCTGCAAGACGTGCAGCGCGCCGAAGTGCTTGTTCACGTGCTTCAGCTCTACGAGGGGTGCTCCGAGGGCGCGATCCGACGTCGGAGCGTCCGCGGTCTCGTCGGCCGCCGGTTGGCCGGTGGTCGAGGTGCTCTGGTCCATCCCTTGAACCTAACGATCCGATGTTTCAGGGACCAAGTCGACGGGTCATCCGAGCACAACGTTTCGGTAACAGATGACCGCATTGCCCCTGATTCTTGCGCGAATTCGTTCCTCCGGCACGGTTCGGCGGCACGCCGCGAGGGTCGTAAAATCGACCCCGATGTCCACGACCGCCCTCACCCCAGCCCTGCCCGACGCCGCCTCCGCAGGCGCCGCGGACGACCGCCCCCGCACCTACCTGGTGCGCACGCTCGGCTGCCAGATGAACGTGCACGACTCCGAGCACATGGCCGGCATGCTCGAACAGGCGGGCTACCAGCGCGCGACCCGCGAGGACGAGGCGGCGAACACGGCCGACGTCGTGGTGATCAACACCTGCGCCGTCCGCGAGAACGCCGCGACCCGGCTGTACGGCAACCTCGGCCAGCTCGCGAGCATCAAGGCGGCGCGTCCGGGCATGCAGATCGCCGTCGGCGGCTGCCTGGCGCAGAAGGACCGCGGCGACATCGTCGCCAAGGCCCCGTGGGTCGACGTCGTGTTCGGCACCCACAACCTCGACGCCCTGCCGGTGCTGCTGGAGCGCGCCCGGCACAACGAGGCGGCACAGGTCGAGATCGCGGAGTCCCTGCAGGTCTTCCCGTCGACCCTGCCGACCCGGCGCGAGTCTGTGTACGCCGGTTGGGTCAGCATCTCGGTGGGCTGCAACAACACCTGCACCTTCTGCATCGTGCCGCACCTGCGCGGCAAGGAGCGCGACCGCCGTCCGGGCGAGGTCCTGGCCGAGGTGGAGGCGCTCGTGGCCGCCGGGGCCATCGAGGTGACGCTGCTGGGGCAGAACGTGAACAGCTATGGCGTCGAGTTCGGCGACCGGGGCGCGTTCGCCAAGCTGCTGCGGGCGTGCGGGCAGATCGAGGGCTTGGAGCGCGTGCGGTTCACGTCCCCGCACCCGGCCGCCTTCACCGACGACGTCATCGCCGCGATGGCCGAGACACCGAACGTGATGCCGCAGCTGCACATGCCGTTGCAGTCCGGCTCCGACCGGATCCTGCGCGCGATGCGCCGCTCCTACCGTTCCGAGAAGTTCCTCGGCATCCTGGACCGCGTCCGCGCCGCCATGCCGGACGCCGCGATCACCACCGACATCATCGTCGGCTTCCCGGGCGAGACCGAGGAGGACTTCGCCGAGACCATGCGCGTGGTCGAGGCGTCCCGGTTCAGCTCGGCGTTCATGTTCCAGTACTCGCCCCGCCCGGGCACGCCCGCCGCCACCATGGAGGACCAGCTCCCCAAGGAGGTCGTGCAGGAGCGGTTCGAGCGCCTGCTCGCCCTCCAGGAGCGCATCGGGGCCCAGGAGGCCGAGCGGCAGGTCGGGCGCACGCTGGAGGTGCTCGTCGCCGAGGACTCGGGCCGCAAGGACGGCGCGCGCCGTCGGCTGTCCGGCCGGGCCGCCGACAACCGCCTCGTGCACTTCGGCCTGCCGTCGGACGCAGAGAACCTTCCCGGCGCGCCGACGAGCCTGGACGACCCGCGCCTGGCCGACGTCGTGCCCCAGGGGCTGCCGCGGCCGGGCGACATGGTGACGGTGACCGTGACGAAGGCCGCCCCGCACCACCTGATCGCCGACCCGGTCACGCCGGGACCGCTCGCGGTGCGCCGCACCCGATCCGGCGACGCGTGGGCCGAGCGGGAGAAGATCCGGCTCGGCGGCGGTGAGGACACGCACTCGCACGGCACGCCGGCGCCGTCGGGCCCGGTCTCCCTGGGCCTGCCCACCCTCCGCGCGAAGTAGCACCAGGGACAGGAACCGGGGCGAGGTAGAACCGCAGGTCCTGCTGCGGTTCTACCTCGCCCCGGTTCCTCGCCCCGGTTCTACTTCGGGTCGGTGTCCGCGTCGGTGTCCGGCGGCGGGGCCAGCGACGCCACCGTGGAGAAGAACTGGCTCGCCGTCACCAGGCCGCAGGACACGGTCTGAGCGAGCTGCTCCTCCGTGGCGCCGTGCTCGAAGTCGACCGACACCTCGGCGTACAGTGCCAGCCCGCCACCCTCCTCACGGGTGTAGACCTTGGGCCAGATGCGCTCGCGGTTCCAGTCGTTCGCCGCCTGCAGCACGGCCAGCCGCGCGGCGGGCGGCAGGGCGCCGGCCCAGCGGCCGCGCACCTGCAGGATCTCGTCGTGCTCGCCCAGCAGCAGGAACCAGAACCGGTTGCCGTCCCAGGTGCCGGTCACGTCGCCGTCGTCGTCGATGCGGAACCGGTAGCCGCGGCGCGAGAGGTCGTCGCCGACGCGCTGCGTGGTCAGCGGGCGCGGCTTGTCCACCTGGACGCCCGCGAGGGTACGGGTCTGCACGCCCTGGCCGCGCCGGGCGGCCGGGGGACGGGGGTTCAGCAGGCGGGCGAGCCAGCGGGCGGCGCCACCACTGTTGCGGGCCGGGCTCATGGCGCCGACCTCAGCGGGTCGGGGAACGTCTCGTCGAGGTGCTCGAAGAACATCGAACCCGTCGTCAGCCCGCACTGCAGGAGCTGGTCGAGCTGGTCCTCGGTGACACCGTGCTCCAGGTCGACGGTGACCTCGGTGTAGACCAGCACGGCCCCGTTGTCCCGGACCCGCACGTACGTCTTGGGCCAGATGCGCTCGGCGTTCCACTCGTTGCACAGCTCGAGGATCTCCTCGAGCCGCTCGATGGTCAGGTCCCGGTGCCACTGCCCGCGAACCTGGAGCACCTCGGAGCTCTCGCCCACCATCAGGAAGTAGAACAGCCAGCCGTGCCAGAGCCCGCCGACGTCGCCCTCCGAGTCCACGAAGTAGCTGAACCCGTTGTCGCCCAGCCACTCCACGACACGGTCGCGCGTCAGGGGGCGGGGGATGGCGGACGGATCGTCCAACCCTCCCGTCAGCTCGCGCAGCAGCACGCCTTCCACCTGCGCCCGCAGCTCGTCGTCGTCAAGTTCCCTGGGCTCGGGCTGGTGCGGGCCGGTGGCCGCGCGGTCGCCGTCGCCCGCCGTGTTCCGGCGTCGTGACCCGAAGAACCTCACCTGACCACAGTACCCGCCAGAGGCCTCCTCCCGCTGCGGGGTTCGTGGGGAAAGGGGGTGGAATCGGCCGGACCACGTCGCGCACCCGTCCCGCACGGCCCCCGGCCCGGCCCGGTGCTACGTTCACAGGTCGTGCACGCCGTCATCCTGCCTGCGACCCCGCTGCTCGTCGCCGGCCTCGTCCCGGGCCTGAGCCCCGACCCGCTCGCGGCGGTACGCGCCGCTGTGGCCGGGGCACTGGCCGAGCTCACCTCGGGTGGCCTGCTGCCGCTGGTCGTGGCGCACGGCCCCGCGCTCCGGCGGGGGCGGATGCGGCCCTCCCTGGCGGGTTCCGGCATCGGCGACCGCTGGCTGCCGCCGGGTCCGGGCGGCGCCTTCCGGGCCGACGACGCGCTCCCGCCGGCGGGTACCGGAGCCTCGGTGGCGCTGCTCGCGCTGCGCGACGTGCTGGGCGCCGACGTCGCCGTGGAGACGCTGGAGGTGCCCGCGGCGGACGACACGCTGGACGACGGGACCGTCGAGGCGCTGCGCACGGCCCGCTGCCTGGTCGTCGCAGGAGGGACGGTCCCCGGAGGGACGGCGGGCCGGACGGAGCCCGGTGGGGGAGCGCCGGACGACCCGGCCGCGCTCACGCCCGGGCTGCGTACCGCCCTGCGCCTGGCCGGCGCCGACACGTGGACGCCGGCCGTCCGACGCTTCCCGCAGGCGCACGACCACCTGCCGTCCGCGTACGTGCTGACCACCTTCTCGTGACCGCCGTGTCGACCAGCCTCGCGTGAGCACCGTCTCGTGACCGCGCTGTCGTGACCGGCCGCTGCCGACCGTAGGGTGGCGGCGTGATAGTCGTCGCCGTCGTGGGTCCCACCGCCACCGGGAAGTCGGACCTCGCCCTCGACCTCGCCGAGGCCCTGAGCACCGACCGGGCACCCGCCGAGATCGTCAACGCGGACGCCTACCAGCTCTACCGCGGCATGGACGTCGGCACGGCAAAGGTGCCCCCGGAACAGCGGCGCGGGATCGCGCACCACCAGCTCGACGTGCTGGACCCGGCGCAGGACGCCTCCGTCGCCCGGTACCAGGAGGCGGCACGCGCCGACCTGGACGCGATCGCCGGACGGGGCGCGCGCGCCGTCGTGGTCGGCGGATCGGGGCTGTACGTGCGGGCGCTGCTCGACACGATGGACTTCCCGGGCACCGACGCCGAGGTGCGGGCGCGCCTGGAGGCGCGCGCCGAGGCGGAGGGCCGGCGCACCCTGCACGCCGAGCTGGCGCGGCTGGACCCGCAGGCCGCCGAGAGCATCGGGCCGCACAACACCCGCCGCATCGTGCGGGCACTGGAGGTCATCGAGATCACCGGCCGCCCCTACACCGCGAACCTGCCGCGGCAGGAGTACGTGCGCCCCGCGGTGCAGATCGGGCTGGACTGCTCGCGCGAGGTCCTCGACGCCCGGGTCGCGAGCCGTGTGGAGCGCATGTGGGACGCCGGCCTGGTGGACGAGGTACGCACCCTGGCCGGCCCGGAGCAGGGCGGCACCGGGCCCGGCCTCGGCGTCACGGCCGCGCGCGCCGTCGGGTACGCCGAGGTCCTGGCCTGGTGGCGCGGCGAGTCCACCGAGGCCGAGGCCCGCGAGGCGGTCACCGCCAACACCCGGCGGTTGGCCCGCAAGCAGATGGGCTGGTTCGGGCGAGACCCGCGCGTGCACTGGCTGGACGCCGCCTCGCCCCGCCTCCTGGACGAGGCGCTCGCGATCGTGGCCGCCGCCGACGCCGGCACCCTGCCGGGGCCGGTTACGGGCAGCGAGCCCGTGCGCCGTAGCCTGGGCTCATGACGCAGCCCGCGACCAGCCCCGCGCCCTCTGCCCCGACGCCCGGCACGCTCGCCTTCACCAAGGGTCACGGCACCCGGAACGACTTCGTGCTGATCGCGGACGTCGAGGGATCGAGCGACCTGAGCTCGGACGACGTCCGGCGCCTGGCCGACCGGCGCGGCGGTATCGGCGGCGACGGCGTCATCCGCCTGGCCCCGACGTCGGCCCTGGCCCGCGCGGGCGAGGAGGCCGCCCAGGCCGCCCTCGCGCAGGACCCGACGGCCGAGTGGTTCATGGACTACCGCAACGCCGACGGCTCCGTGGCCGAGATGTGCGGCAACGGCGTGCGCGTCTTCGCGGCGTTCGCCGAGCAGCAGGGCGTCGCGGACCTGACGGCCGGCCCCCTCAGCGTCGGCACGCGCGCGGGCGTCAAGCGCGTGACCAAGGAGGCGAACGGCTGGTACGCCGTCGACATGGGCCCCTGGTTCCTGCCCGGCGGCGAGTCCGCGGCGGCCGACGGGTACGACGCCGCCGTGGCGGTGCGCGGCTGGAGCGCCCCGCGCCCCGCGCTGAGCGTCGACCTCGGCAACCCGCACACCGTGGTCGCCCTCGCGAGCGTGGACGAGCTCGCCGCGCTCGAGCTCTTCCACGCGCCCGAGGTGGCGCCCGTGCCGCCGCACGGCACCAACGTCGAGCTCGTGGTGCCGCTCGGCGAGGAGGAGGGGCCGGACGGCGTCGTCGGGCGCCTGCGGATGCGGGTGCACGAGCGCGGGGTGGGCGAGACGCCGTCGTGCGGCACGGGTGCCTGCGCCGCGGCGCTCGCGGTGCGGACCTGGCAGGGCGGGTCCTCGGGTGCCGGTGCGCCCGACACGTGGATCGTCGAGGTGCCGGGCGGCGAGGTGCGGGTGCGGCTGCTGCCGGGGGGCAACGTCGAGCTCGCGGGGCCCGCCGAGCTGGTCTACTCGGGGCGGGTCTCGCTCTGACGGGTCAGCCCGTCACCCGCAGCACCCGGAATCCCTTGGACGACGCCGTCCGCTCCACCGGGAGCCCCAGCGTCTCGGTGATCCAGCGGGCCAGGGAGTCCGAGCCCAGGTTCTTCTGCACCACGAGCCACGCCGCAGCGCCCGGGCCGAGCCGGGGCAGCCAGCGCGTCATGAGCTCGTGCAGCACCTGCTTGCCCACGCGGATCGGCGGGTTGGACCAGCAGGCGGCGAACCGCACGTCGTCGGGGACGTCGTCGGGCAGGACGGCCCGCACGTTGGTCAGCCCGAGCCGGTCCGCGTTGCGCCGCACCAGGTCGAGCGCGCGCTCGTTGACGTCGACGGCCCACACCGTGGCCTCGGGTGCCTCCAGCGCCAGCGTGATCGTGATCGGGCCCCAGCCGCAGCCGAGGTCGAGCAGGTCGCCCGCGGCCGGGGGCGCGGGCACGTGGTCCAGCAGCACGGCCGTGCCCTTGTCCACGCCGCCGGGGGAGAAGACGCCGGACGCCACCTCGACCTCCAGCTCGCGCCCGGCGAGGCGGACGGTGCGGGTGCGGCGCTCGTCGTCCGAGGCGGGCTGTGCGGTGAAGTAGTGGTCGCTGGACACCGCGCAATCGTAGGCGCTCGCCGGGTGCGGCGACCGAGATGAGCCACCCGGGGATGCCCCACAGGATGGGTGGCCGGACCTCTGACCGCCCCTTGACCGGCCCTGTTCGCGCAGAGCGGTGCACGAGGCCCGGAAAGACATGGCCGCGGGACTTTCGGGCGTGGGATCCTTGTTGTACGAGTGCAAGAACCATCGAGAGTTAGGTAGTACATGACCCACACCCCGACAGAGCCCGAGCTCCCCGCAGAGGAGACGCCCGAACTCCGCGAGTCCCAGGCAGACGCCCAGGCGATCGCGAACGATGTCGTGGCACGGGTTCTCGCTCGGGCGGGGACCGCACGTGCCGACGGCGACACGGTGCACACCGTGGCCGACGGCGACCAGCTGGACCTCGAGGAGCGCACCGCGCTGCGCCGCGTGGCCGGCCTGTCGACCGAGCTCGAGGACGTCACCGAGGTCGAGTACCGGCAGCTGCGCCTGGAGAAGGTGGTGCTCGTCGGCCTGTTCTCGGGCGGCGAGCACGCGGCCCGCGACGCGGAGATCTCGCTGCGCGAGCTCGCGGCGCTGGCCGAGACGGCCGGCTCCCAGGTGCTGGACGGCCTGCTGCAGCGCCGGCAGAAGCCCGACCCCGGCACGTACCTCGGTTCCGGCAAGGCCCTGGAGCTGGCGCAGGTCGTCCTCGCGACCGGCGCGGACACCGTGATCGTCGACAGCGAGCTCGCCCCGTCCCAGCGCCGTGCGCTGGAGGACGTGGTCAAGGTCAAGGTCGTCGACCGCACCGCGCTGATCCTGGACATCTTCGCCCAGCACGCCAAGTCCCGTGAGGGCAAGGCCCAGGTCGAGCTCGCGCAGCTCGAGTACCTCCTGCCGCGCCTGCGCGGCTGGGGCGAGTCGATGTCCCGCCAGGCCGGTGGCCAGGTGGGCGGCGCGGGCGCCGGCATGGGCTCGCGTGGTCCCGGTGAGACCAAGATCGAGCTGGACCGGCGGCGCATCCGTGACCGGATGGCGAAGCTGCGGCGCGAGATCGCCGCGATGAAGCCGGCCCGCGAGACCAAGCGGCTCAGCCGGAAGCGCAACGCGATCCCCGCGGTGGCGATCGCCGGCTACACCAACGCCGGCAAGTCGTCCCTGCTGAACGCGCTGACCGGCGCGGGCGTGCTCGTCCAGAACGCGCTGTTCGCCACGCTGGACCCGACGGTGCGACGTACCCGCACGGAGGACGGCCGCGTCTACACGTTCACCGACACCGTCGGGTTCGTGCGGCACCTGCCGCACCAGCTGGTGGAGGCGTTCCGGTCCACGCTGGAGGAGGTCGGCGACGCCGACATCCTGCTGCACGTGGTCGACGCGTCCCACCCGGACCCGGAGGGGCAGATCGCGGCCGTCCGCGAGGTGCTGTCCGAGATCCCGGCGTTCGAGGACGTCCACGAGATCGTGGTGCTGAACAAGGCCGACGTCGCCGACCCGACGGTCGTCGGCCGCATCCAGCGGCGCGAGCGGCACACCGCCGTCGTCTCCGCGCACTCCGGTGAGGGCATCGCGGAACTGCGCGCGCGGATCGCGGCCGAGCTGCCGCGCCCGGGCGTGCAGGTCGACCTGGTGGTCCCGTACGACCGGGGCGACCTGGTGCACCGCGTGCACGAGCACGGCGACATCGAGCTCACCGAGCACGTCGCGGCGGGGACGCACCTGCGCGGCCGTGTGGACGAGCAGCTCGCCACGGAGCTGCGGCAGGTCGCCGTCCTGTCCTGACCCGCCCCACGTCTCGGACGCCCAGGTCACCCCCGGTGACCTGGGCGTCCGACGTCTTCGGCGACATGGTCACGCAAGTCGCTTGCGCAGTTCTGCAAGCCACGCAAGCGGTTTGCGTTGATCGCGGCTAGGATCGACGCATGTCGAGACGGTTGTCGGATGTGGCGAAGAAGGTCGGCGTGAGCGAGGCGACGGTCAGTCGCGTGCTCAACGGCAAGCCCGGGGTGTCCCAGGGCACCCGGGACGCCGTGCTCACGGCGCTGGACGTGCTGGGCTACGAGCGGCCCACCAAGCTGCGGGGGAGCCGCGGCAAGCTGGTGGGGCTGGTGCTGCCCGAGCTCGTGAACCCGATCTTCCCCGCGTTCGCCGAGGTGATCGGCGGTGCGCTGGCCCAGCAGGGGTACACCCCCGTGCTGTGCACCCGTACCGCGGGCGGCATCACGGAGGCCGAGTACATCGACCTGCTCCTGGCGCAGCAGGTCTCGGGCGTCATCTTCGCGGGCGGGTTCTACGCCGAGCGGCAGGCCGACCACGCCCACTACCGCCGCCTGGAGGAGCTCGGCCTGCCCGTGGTGCTCATCAATGCGGCCATCGAGGACCTCGCGTTCCCGAGCGTGGCGTGCGACGACCTGGTAGCCGTCGAGCAGGCGCTGGGCCACGTGGTCTCGCTGGGGCACGAGCGGATCGCGCTGCTCCTGGGCCCGGCGGACCACGTGCCGTCGGAGCGCAAGCTGGCGGCGGCCCGGCGGTTCGCGCAGCGCCACGGCCTGGAGCTGGACCCGGACCTGGTGGCCCACTCGCAGTACTCCCTGGAGAGCGGCCAGGCCGCGGCGAACCGGCTCGTGGAGCGGGGCGCCACCGCCATCGTCTGCGCGAGCGACCCGCTGGCGCTGGGTGCCATCCGGGCGGTGCGCCGCGTGGGGCTGTCCTGCCCGGCGGACGTCTCCGTGGTCGGCTTCGACGACTCCGCCCTGATGAACTCCACCGACCCCGCGCTGACCACGGTGCGGCAGCCGATCGAGCCCATGGGCCGGGCCGCCGTCGACCTGCTGGCGGCGTTGGTGGACGGCAGCGACGTACCGCGGGACGAGCTGCTCTTCGAGCCGGAGCTCGTCGTCCGGGCGTCGACGGCGGCCGCGCACGAGCGGGCGAAGTCTGTCGCAAAACGATAAACCTTCTGTCGAGTTCTTGCGCGGTCGTTGTCACGTGATTTACGGTTCACGGCATGACGACGACGTCCGGCGCGCCCGAACCGCGCGCAGCAGCAGGCGACTGGTGGCGCAGCGCCGTGATCTACCAGATCTACCCCCGCAGCTTCGCCGACGGGAACGGTGACGGCACCGGGGACCTCGCCGGTGTCCGCTCCCGGCTCGGGTACCTGCGCGACCTGGGCGTGGACGCCGTCTGGTACACGCCCTGGTACGCGTCCCCGCTGGCCGACGGCGGGTACGACGTGCGCGACTACCGGACGATCGACCCGGCCTTCGGCACGCTCCAGGACGCCGAGGCGCTGATCGCCGAGGCCCGCGAGCTGGGCATCCGGACCATCGTCGACGTGGTGCCCAACCACGTCTCCGCCGAGCACGAGTGGTTCCGTGCGGCGCTCGCGGCGGCCCCCGGCTCGCCGGAGCGGGAGAGGTTCTGGTTCCACGACGGCAAGGGACCCGGTGGGGACCAGATGCCGACCCGCTGGGTCTCGAGCTTCCAGGGCGACACCTGGACCCGCACGACCAACCCCGACGGCACGCCCGGCCAGTGGTACCTGCACCTGTTCACCCCCGAGCAGCCCGACGTGAACTGGAACCACCTCGACGTGCGGCAGGAGCACGAGGACGTGCTGCGGTTCTGGTTCGACCGCGGCGCGGCCGGCATCCGCATCGACTCGGCGGCGCTCATCGTCAAGGACCCGGCACTGCCCGAGGTGCCCGCCACGCCCGGCCCGGGGGAGCACCCGCACCTGGACCGCGACGAGATCCACGACGTCTACCGCGGCTGGCGCCGCGTCGCCGACGAGTACGCGGAGCCCCGCGTGCTGGTGGGCGAGGTGTGGCTCGCGGACCACGAGCGCTTCGCGCAGTACCTGCGCCCGGACGAGATGCACACGGCGTTCAACTTCGACTTCATGGCCCGCCCCTGGGACGCGAAGGAGCTGCGGGAGTCGATCCGGACCACCCTGGAGGCGCACGCGCCCGTCGGGGCGCCCGCCACGTGGGTGCTGTCCAACCACGATGTCACCCGGCCCGTGACCCGGTACGGCCGCGAGGACTCGTCCTTCGACTTCGCCGCCAAGCGCTTCGGCACGCCGTCCGACCTGGACCTCGGTACCCGCCGGGCCCGGGCGGCCGCGCTGCTGGTCGCCGCGCTGCCGGGCGCCCTCTACGTCTACCAGGGCGACGAGCTCGGGCTGCCCGAGGCGGACGTGCCGCGGGAGCTGATCCAGGACCCGATGCACTTCCGGTCCGAGGGCGTGGACCCGGGCCGGGACGGCTGCCGCGTACCGCTGCCGTGGACCCGCACGGGCCCCAGCCTCGGGTTCGGCCCCGACGGCGGGGCCGCGCCGTGGCTGCCCCAGCCCGGCGACTGGGCCGGCCGGTCCGTCGAGGCGCAGGCCGGCGACCCCGGCTCGATGCTCACCCTCTACCGCCGGGCGCTGCACCTGCGGCGCGACCTCCCGGCGCTGCACACCGAGCCGCTCGCCTGGCTCGACCTCGGCGACGACGTGCTCGCCTTCACGCGCGGCGCCGGCTTCGCCTGCGTCGTCAACCTCGGGGCGGATCCCGTCCCGCTGCCCGACGGCGCGACGGTGCTGCTGTCGAGCGGCCCGGTGGACGGCGTCGTCGGGCCGGACGTCGCCGTCTGGCTGCGCCCGGCGCCCTGAACCCGTCCCTTCCCCACAACCCCCTTCCCCGACGTGCCGCGTCCCCTGCGGCACCAGACCAAGGAGTGACAATGAAGTCAGCACGAAAGCGCGCGGCGTTCGCGCTCGGCGTCCTGTCCGTGGCCGGTACCCTCACGGCCTGCGGGTCGCAGTCCGAGGCCTCGGACGACCCGACGGGCCCGGTGACCATCGAGGTCTCCATCGACGCCGGCCTGGAGCAGGCGGCCATCGACGCGTTCGACGAGCGCATCGCCCAGTTCGAGGAGGCCAACCCGGACATCCAGGTGGAGACCAAGGAGTTCACCTGGTCGGGCACCACGTTCGCGGCCGAGCTCGCGGGCGGCACCCTGCCGGACGTCTTCCCGATCCCGTTCACCGACGGCCGGGCCCTCATCGAGGCGGGCCAGATCGCCGACGTCAGCGACCTGGTGGCCGAGCTGCCGTACGCGGACCAGTTCAACCCCACCATCGCCGCGGCCGGCCAGGACGCCGACGGCGGCATGTGGGCCGTGCCGATCGCCGCCTACAACCAGGGCCTGCACTACAACCGCCGGCTCTTCGAGGAGGCCGGCCTCGACCCCGACAACCCGCCCACCACGTGGGACGAGGTGCGGGAGGCCGCCAAGAAGATCGCGGACGAGACCGGCCAGGCCGGCTACGCCCACATGACGCAGAGCAACACCGGCGGCTGGATCCTCACCACCGAGACGTACGCGCTCGGCGGCCGCGTGGTCGAGGGGGAGGGCGGCGAGGCCACGGCCACCGTGGACAACGACGCCACCGTCGCGGCCCTGGAGATGCTGCGGGACATGCGCTGGGAGGACAACTCCATGGGGTCGTCGTTCCTGTACGACTGGAGCACCATCAACCAGGACTTCGCCGCCGGCAAGATCGGCATGTACGTCTCGGGCGGCGCCAACTACCCCAACCTGTTCACGCAGAACCAGATGGACCCCGAGGAGTACGGCGTCACCGTGCTGCCCCTGGAGGGCGACGATGCCGGCACGCTCGGCGGCGGCACGCTCGCCGCGGTGAGCTCCGCGGCGTCCGAGGCCGAGCAGGCCGCGGCCGTGAAGTGGATCGACTTCTACTACATCTCGAAGCTGACCGACCAGGACGCCGCCGTGGCCGAGGCCGAGGTGGCCGCCGAGACCGACCAGCCCGTCGGTGCCCCCGCCCTGCCGATCTTCGACCGCGAGACCTACGAGGAGCAGCAGAGCTGGATCAAGGACCTGGTCAACGTGCCCCTGGAGAACTTCGCGCCCATGACGGAGCAGATGTTCGACCAGCCGGTCATCCCCGAGCCCGCCGTCGCGACCCAGGAGGTCTACGCGGCGCTCGACCCGGTGGTCCAGGCGGTGCTCACCGACGAGAACGCGGACATCGACGCGCTGCTCGCCGACGCCCAGGTGCAGGTCCAGAACCTGCTCGACCGCGCCTGAGACGGCGACGACCCAGATGACCACCCTGTCCAGCCCTCTGCGGGCGACGACGGCGGACACCCCGCCGTCGTCGCCCCGGCCCGGCCGGCGCGTCCGCCGCACGCCCCGGGACTGGCTGCGCGACGGCGGCCTGAGCACCCTGGTCATCGCCCTGCCGATGATCCTCGTGTTCGGCGTCTTCTCCTGGTTCCCGATCGGCCGCGCGCTGGTCATGAGCTTCCAACAGACCAACCTCGTCACCGCGCCCGAGTTCGTGGGCCTGGAGAACTTCGTGTTCGTGCTCTCCGACCCGCTGCTGGGCAAGGCCGTGGCCAACACGCTCTGGTTCGCGCTGCTCGCGCTCGTGTTCGGCTACCCGGTGCCCCTGGCCGCCGCGGTGCTGATGAGCGAGGTCCGGCGGATGCGCGGCCTGTACTCGGCGCTGGCCTACCTGCCCGTGGTGGTGCCGCCCGTGGTGGCCGTGCTGCTGTGGAAGTTCTTCTACGACGCCTCACCCACCGGCGTGTTCAACACCGTCGCGGGCTGGTTCGGCCTCGGACCCTACCCCTGGCTGCAGGACGCCGGGACGGCCATGCCGTCGCTGGTCCTGGAGGCCACCTGGGCGGCCGCCGGAGGCACCGTCATCATCTACCTCGCCGCGCTGGTCGGCGTGCGCACCGAGCTCTACGAGGCGGCCGAGGTGGACGGCGCCGGCGTGTGGCGCAAGGTCTGGCACGTCACGCTCCCGCAGCTGCGCGGCGTCCTGTTCATCACGCTGATCCTCCAGGTGATCGGCACGTCCCAGGTGTTCCTGGAGCCGTTCCTGTTCACCGGCGGCGGCCCCAACAACGCCACCCTCACCGTCCTCATGCTGATCTACGACTACGCGTTCGGCAGCAGCCTCGGCGGCAACTACGGCGCCGCGACCGCCCTGAGCCTCATGCTCGCGGCCGTCCTGGCCGTGCTGTCGGCGGTCTACTTCCGCGTGACCCGACCCTGGAGCTCCTGAGATGGCAGTCGAGACCGAACGCGGCATCATCTCCGCCCACGACCGCCGACGGCCGAGCGTGCGGGCCACCCTCGGCGTGCTGCAGGGCGGCCTGCTGGCAGCGCTGCTGGTCGTGGGGCTCGGACCCGTCCTGTGGCTCGCCAAGGCTGCCGTCACCCCCACGCAGGACACGCTGCGCGACCCGCTCGGGCTCTTCCCGAACGGGATCGACTGGGCCAACCTCGCCACCGCGTGGACCCGGGCCGAGATCGACCACTACTTCGCCAACACGCTGATCCTGGCGGTGGGGGCCTGGTTCTTCCAGCTCCTGGTGGCCACCACGGGTGGCTACGTCCTGTCGGTGCTGCGCCCGCGCTACGGCAACGTGATCCTGGGGCTCGTCCTGGCCACCCTGTTCGTGCCGTCCGTGGTGCTGCTCGTGCCGCTGTACCTGACCATCCTCGACGTGCCGCTCCTGCACGTCAGCCTGCTCAACACGTTCTGGGCGGTCTGGCTGCCCATGGGGGCCAGCGCGTTCAACGTGCTGCTGGTCAAACGGTTCTTCGACGGCCTGCCGCGTGAGGTCTTCGAGGCCGCCCGCGTGGACGGCGCCGGGCCGTTCCGGCTGCTGTGGAGCATCGTGCTGCCGATGTCGCGGCCCATCCTCGGCGTGGTCTCGGTGTTCGCCGTCATCGCGGCGTGGAAGGACTACCTCTGGCCCCTGCTCGTGCTGCCCGACCCGGGCAACCAGCCGCTGTCCGTGCGGCTGCCCGCCATCGCGCCCTACCTGGAGCTCGACGTGTTCCTGGCGGCGCTCGCGATCTCGACGGTGCTGCCCGTCGCGCTGTTCCTGGCGTTCCAGCGGCTGTTCCTCAGCGGTGCCGGGCTGGGGGGTGCCGTGAAGGGGTGAGCCTGTGGACGAGGCGGGGTGGATGTCACCGCCCCCGCCTAGGATCGAGTGCGTGACCAGCCTTCCCGACGCACCCGCCGACAGTACCGCCACGCAGGACGTGCCCGACGTCGAGGAGCTCCTCGATCTCGCGGTCGGGGAGCTCGGCGGCGGGCGCAGAGAAGGGCAGCACCGCATGGCGGTCGCGGTCGGCGAGGCGATCGAGAAGGGCGAGCACCTGCTGGTCCAGGCGGGTACCGGAACGGGCAAGTCGCTCGGCTACCTGGTGCCCGCCGTACGGCACGCCGTGGCGGCGCAGAGCAAGGTCATCGTCTCCACGGCCACCCTCGCGCTCCAGCGGCAGGTCATCACGCGTGACCTGCCGCTCGTGGCGAAAGCGGTGGCGCCGCTGCTGCCGCGCGAGCCGCGCATCGCGCTGCTCAAGGGGTGGCACAACTACCTGTGCGTGCACAAGGTGGGCGGCGGCTACCCCGCCGACGAGCCGACGCTGTTCGACCTGCCGGGCGGGGAGGAGCATCCCCGGGCGGAGGACGCACCGGGCGGTCAGGCACCCCGTGGCCGGCGCCGGGACGACGGCGCGACGCTCGCCGACCACGTGCGGCGCCTGCACGAGTGGGCGGGCGAGACCGACACCGGCGACCGCGACGACCTCGTGCCCGGCGTGCCGGACCGGGCCTGGCGCCAGGTGTCCGTCACGGCCATGGAGTGCCTGGGCGGCAAGTGCCCCATGCTCGCCGAGTGCTTTCCCGACAAGGCGCGCGCCGCGGCCCGGGAGGCGGACGTGGTGGTCACCAACCACGCGATGCTCGGCATCGCGGCCACCGGCAGCCCGGGCGTGCTCCCGGAGCACGACGTGGTCGTGGTCGACGAGGCGCACGAGCTCACCGACCGCGTCACCTCGTCCGCCACGGTGGACCTGTCCATGGCGTCGGTCGAGAACGCGGCGCGGCTCGCCCGCCGCAACGCCGGGACCAGCACCGAGGCCCTGGACAAGGCCGCACAGGACCTCGGCACGCTCCTGGTGACGGCACCCGCCGAACGCTTCCCCCAGGGCCTGCCGGACGACCTGCGCACGGCGGTGGCCGCGGTGCGCGACGCCGCGCGCGAGGTGCTGAGCGCCCTCAAGCCGGACGCCGCGGGCGCCAAGGGCAAGGACGCCGGCCAGCCCGATCCCGGCCTGAAGATGGCGCAGGGCGCCATGCTCCAGCTGTTCGAGACGGCCGAGCGGATGGCCGCCCAGGACACGACGTCCGACGTCCTGTGGTGCTCGCGCCCGGACAACGGCTGGGGCGGCTTCGGCGACAACGTGACCCGCCTGCACGCTGCCCCGCTGCACGTGGCGGGCCTGATCCGTACCCACCTGCTGGGGGAGTCGACCGGCGTGTTCACGTCGGCCACCCTGGCCCTGGGCGGCACGTTCGACGCGGTGGCCGGCACGCTCGGGCTCAAGGGCGAGGACGCGCCGCCGTGGCACGGGTTCGACGCGGGCAGCCCGTTCGACTACCCGCGGCAGGGCATCCTGTACATCGCCCGGCACCTGCCGGCGCCGGGCCGGGAACCCACCACGGAGGCGCAGCTCGACGAGATCGCGGAGCTCATCACGGCGGCGGGGGGCCGCACGCTCGGTCTGTTCTCGTCGCGGCGCGCGGCGAACGCGGCGGCGGAGGCGATGCGGGAGCGACTCGACGTGCCGATCCTGGCGCAGGGGGACGACCAGCTCCCCACGCTGGTGCGCGAGTTCGCGCAGGACCCGGCGACGTGCCTGTTCGGCACGCTGTCCCTCTGGCAGGGCGTCGACGTGCCGGGCCCGTCGTGCCAGCTCGTGCTCATCGACCGCATCCCGTTCCCGCGCCCCGACGACCCGGTCAAGGCGGCCCGTGCCCGCGCCGTGGAGCAGGCGGGCGGCAACGGGTTCATGGCGGTCTCGGCCCAGCATGCGGCCCTGCTGCTCGCGCAGGGCGCGGGGCGCCTCGTACGGAGCACGGAGGACCGGGGCGTGGTGGCGGTGCTCGACCCGCGGCTCGCCACCGCACGCTATGCGTCGTTCCTCACCCGGTCGATGCCCGGGTTCTGGCCCACGACCGATCCGGCGCTCGTCCGCGCCGCGCTGGCCAGGCTGGACACCTAACCTAGGCGCATGGCAGCCATCTCGGACGTCCCGGCCGACCGAAGCCCCGCAGCCCGGACCACGAAGCTCGCGATCGTCGGGGCGGGGGCGGTCGGCTCCACGCTGGCCTTCGCCGCGCTCACCCGTGGCTCGGCGCGCACCATCGCGCTGCACGACGTGAACCGGGCCAAGGTCGAGGCCGAGGTGCTCGACCTGCGGCACGGGCTCATGTTCACCTCCCAGGCCCACGTGATCGGCTCGGACGACGTGGCCGTCTGCGCGGACGCGGACGTCGTGGTCGTCACGGCCGGGGCGAAGCAGAAGCCCGGGCAGACCCGGCTCGACCTCGCCGAGGGAACGATCGGCCTGATGCGCCAGATCCTGCCACCCCTGGTGGAGGTCGCGCCCGACGCGACCTACCTGATGGTCACCAACCCCGTGGACGTGGTCACGTACGCGGCGCTCCAGATCTCGGGACTGCCCCGCGAGCAGATGTTCGGCAGCGGCACCGTGCTCGACTCGTCGCGGCTGCGGGCAGGGCTCGCCGAACGCTGCGGGGTGGCGGTCGCCAACGTGCACGCGTACATCGCGGGGGAGCACGGCGACTCGGAGATCGCGCTGTGGAGCTCTGCCTCGATCGGCGGGGTACCGCTGCTGGAGTGGGAGCCCTTGGCCGGCCACCCGCCGCTGGACGCCGCGGTGCGGGCCGAGGTGCACCGCGAGGTCGTGGACTCGGCCTACCGGATCATCGCGGGCAAGGGCGCCACCAACTACGCCGTCGGCCTCGCAGCCACCCGGATCATCGAGGCGGTGCTCAAGGACGAGGGCCGGATCATGCCGGTGTCGTCCCTGCTGGACGACTACCACGGGATCGGCGACGTGTGCCTGTCGGTGCCCTCGCTCGTGGACCGCCGCGGGGTCCCGGGCACGGTGCGCGTGCCGCTGTCGGACGAGGAGCTGGTGGGCCTGCGGGCGTCCGCCGAGAGCGTGCGCGGGGTGCTGCGGCGCTTCGGGTTCTGAGCCTGGCCGCGCACCGCCGGTGATGCCGGAGCGCCCGCCCGCGACCCGGCGGCTTCGACCGCGGGGGGTCGAACCGATCGGATCGCGGACGGGCGCTCCGCGCTCCGCCGCGGGCGCCTAGAGGCTGCGCAGCACCGCGACGACGCGGCCCAGGATCTGCGCCTCGTCACCCGGGATGGGCTCGTAGGCCGGGTTCTGCGGCAGCAGGAACACGTGGCCGCCGGCCTGCTTGAACGTCTTGACCGTGGCCTCGCCGTCGATCATGGCGGCGACGATCTCGCCCTGCTCGGCCACGTTCTGCCGACGCACCACGACCCAGTCCCCGTCGCAGATCGCGGCGTCGACCATCGAGTCGCCCGCGACCTTGAGGAGGAACAGCTCACCGTCGCCCACGAGCTGGCGGGGGAGCGGGAAGACGTCCTCGACGACCTGCTCGGCGAGGATCGGGCCACCGGCCGCGATGCGGCCGACGAGCGGCACGTACGACGGCGGCGGGGTGCCGGCGTCGTCCGGCACCGAGCTGCCCCAGTGGATCTGGCCGCTGCGCCGCGGCTCGGGCCAGTGGATCTCCCCGCGCGACGGCTTGTCCACCTGCTCGGCGAGCGGCTCGACGAGCTCCATGGCACGCGGCCGGTTGGGGTCGCGGCGCAGGAAGCCCTTCTTCTCCAGCATCTGGAGCTGGTGCTTGACGCTGGACGGGCTCGCGAGGCCGACGGCCTCTCCGATCTCACGCATCGACGGCGGGTAGCCGCGCGTCTCGAAGGACTGCCGGATCGTGTCGAGCACGAGGCGCTGGCGCTCGGTGAGGCGGTCTGCCGGCGAGATCGCGTGCACGTCGGCGACCGCCTCGTCGCCCGGCGCGTCCAGCGTGGCGACGCCAGAGACTGTCATGTCGACAGGAAGTGCCGTGTCGACGGCTCTCGTGTCGCTGGTCTCGTCCCGTCCCGTCATACCCGTGCCCCTCCCGTTCCGACAAATGTTCTCCTCTGCGGGACCCACTCTAGGTCACAAAGCGGCTCGGCTCAAACGAATGTTCGAGCGTGTCTCGACACGGCCGGTGTCTCGTGCTACACAATGGTACGTGCGTTCGACGAACGCGTGTATGACGGACAGAGGTTCGACTCGCTCTTCGAGGAGGGGCCATGGGGGACGTGATCCCGTTGCGGCAGTACACACCGGCGTACACCCCGGCGTACACCGAGACCTACGCGCCGGTGCGGCCGATCGGGCCGGTCGTGGTCCGGCCCCACGCGCAGGCGCCGTCGCGCACGGTCGCGGAGCGGCTCGGCCTGGCCGGGCTGCGGATCACGCGGCGCGGCCGCGTGGTGCTCGTGCTGCTGGCCATGCTGCTCGTGGCGCCGATGGCCACCTGGGGTGCCACGGCGGTGGCCAGCTCGCCGGGTGAACCCGTCGAGGTGCGGGTGCACGCGGTCCAGCCGGGGGAGACCCTCTGGGGATATGCGCAGGAGATGGTCCGGCCGGGCGAGGACGTCCGGGACGCGGTGGCTCGGCTCCAGGAACTGAACGAGATGTCGTCCGGTAGCGTCCGGGTGGGTCAGCTCCTTCTTCTTCCCGAGGAGTGACCCGGGGACACGGTTCGCCGTCAAATGTTGCGGCGATGTTGCATGGCGGTGGTTTGCCCGCTTACGGTCGGGGCGCGACCGGAGGCCTCCGGTCCGTGGTCGACCACGCAGGAGTGAGCATGCACTGCCCGTTCTGTCGCCACGCTGACTCGCGCGTGGTGGACTCACGGACCGCCGACGACGGCCTGTCGATCAGGCGCCGGCGGCAGTGCCCGAACTGCAACCGGCGGTTCACGACGGTCGAGACCGCCAGCCTGTCGGTGGTGAAGCGGTCGGGGGCCACCGAGCCCTTCAGCCGTGACAAGGTGGCGGCGGGCGTGCGCAAGGCCTGCCAGGGCCGTCCCGTCAGCGACGACGACCTTGCGATCCTGGCCCAGCGCGTCGAGGAGACCCTGCGGAGCAACGGCAGCGCGGAGATCGACGCCTACGAGGTGGGCCTCGCCATCCTCGGGCCGCTGCGCGAGCTCGACGAGGTGGCCTACCTCCGGTTCGCGAGCGTCTACCAGTCCTTCGACTCGCTCGAGGACTTCGAGAGCGCCATCACGTCGCTGCGCGCCGAGCGCGCGGAACGGACGGCCGCGCAGGCTTGAGCCGGCTGCGCCCCGGCTCGGTGAAATGCGCTGGCACCCGGGCTGGGTGTGGTGCAGGCTGGGGCCGGACGACGGACCCGATCGAGGGACCCCCGAAACTCAAGGAGGTGATCGGTGTGACGGACGAGAAGCCCACTGCCGACCAGGCGCAGGAGCCCACGACCCCGACCGCGCCGAGCGCGGACGCGAAGGCGCGCTTCAAGGAAGCGCTCGACCGCAAGAACGCGGCCCGGCAGCGTACGTCGGCGGGTGACGTGAACACGGGCGCGGTGCACGGGTCGGAGACGACCGGTCCCGTGCAGAAGATGTTCCGGCGCAAGAGCGGCTGAGACGAGGTGGCGGGGGCCGCTGATCTGGTGAACGACCAGGTCGGCGGCCTTTGTCGTGCCGGGCAGCACCGCGCGGACGACGATGCAACGGAGATGTCACGGTGGCCGTCGCGTGGGGGCCGACGGCTGTCCACGAGTGCCGGCCGAGGTGTGGTCGGTGCTGCCGCCGGACCCAGCCGCCGACGTGCCGGGCGCACGTCGGTCGCCAGGCTCTCGCCCGGCTTCCCGGGCAGCCTCCTGCGTCGCGCCGGGAACGAAGAGTGAACCTGCGACACCCGCGGTGAGCGACGCGAAGGTGACGGCCATCAGCACCCCGGCCAGCACGTAGAGGGCAGCGACCATGGCGACCGGGCTGTGTTCGTCGATGAACGGAGACGGGGCAAGGGTCCAGAGGATGGCGACCAACCATGCGCCGGCATTCACGGGAACCCAGCGGAGTGTGCCTGGTCGTGCCAGCACCAGCCACTGCGCGGCAGGGATGGCGACGAGCAGCACGACCCCGCCGAACCCGAGAGCGATCAGCGCGACCGGTTCGCTGAGCTCGACGCCAACCGTGCTCGGCATCATCCCGAGCAACCATGCGAGCGCCGCCGCAAGTGCCGTGGCGCCGATCCATCGCCCTGCGGCAGGGCGTCGCGCGCGCATCCCGAGGTACTGCCCGGTCGCGAGGGCTGCACCCTCCAGGGCCCCACCGACCATCGCGAGAACCACCCTGCCCGCGCCGTCGATCCCGGCGACGGTGCCGAGGATCGCCAGGGATGCGGCGAGCGTGAAACCGACGCCTTCGCCCACGGAGACCGCCAGGATCCACCGGTGCCGATCGTGTCGATCCGGCCGACGTCGGTTCGCGCCGACGGCATTGCGCGAGCTGCCGTGCATGACCACCCTCCTCCTGCCCGGCACCAGGACACCAGCCGGTCGGCCCCGAGCGGCAGAGCCGATCGTCCGGCCGATCCACTGCCTTGGTCCGTCCTGTCCGGGACGAAGGTCGGGCGAGCCAGGGTCGCCCACCCTGTCCGAACGGACCGGCCTGGCCGCGAGGCTGCCGAACCTGCGCAGTCCAACCCCACGGCCGCCGGCGTGACGACGGTCGAGCTGCCCGCGCCGGCGCTCGCTACCCTCCTGTCGGTGGCACCCGTGCTGCTGATCTTCCTGTTCCCGCAACGATTCCCGGTGGCGGGCATGACCGCCGCCGGGACGAAGGAGTGACCGCCGAGATGGCTGTGGAGAGACACGGGCTCGTCGTCGACGTCGTCCCGGAGAAGCGCGACGAGTACCTGCGCCTGCACGCCGCCGTGTGGCCGCAGGTCGAGGCGACGCTCCAGGCCTGCAACGTGCACAACTACACGATCTTCGTGCTGGAGAACACGCTGTTCGCCTACTACGAGTACACCGGTGAGGACCACGAGGCGGACATGGCCCGGATCGCGCAGGACCCGGTGACCCAGGAGTGGTGGACGCACACCGACCCGTGCCAGACGCCGTTCGGCACCGGTGCGGCCCCCGGCGACCGGTGGCGGGACATGCAGGAGGTGTGGCACCTGCCATGACGCGCCACCTCGTCGGTGCCCACCTGCACCTGTGGCCCTCTGGCGGGACCTGGCGGCGCGGGGTCTCGTCGACGAGCGGGCCCTCGGCGCCTGAGCCGGGGGCGCGCCGGCCGGGAGCTCAGCCCGTCAGGCCGTGCCGGTGGGCGTAGGCGACGGCGTGCACCCGGTCGCGCAGGCCGAGCTTGGTCAGGATGCGTGAGACGTGCGTCTTGACGGTCTCCTCGCCGACGTAGAGCCGGGCAGCGATCTCCGCGTTGCTGTGCGCGGCGGCCACCAGGTGCAGCACCTCGCGCTCGCGCGGCGTCAGCCGTGCCACCTCGGGCGGCACCTGCGCCGGAGCGATGCCGGCGGCGAACCGGGCGATGAGGCGCTGGGTGACGGACGGGTCGATCAGGGCGTCCCCGCGGGAGGCGACACGGATCGCGGAGATCAGCTCCTCCGGCGGGAGGCTCTTGAGCAGGAAGCCGCTCGCGCCGGCGGTCAGCGCCCGGTACACGTACTCGTCGCTGTCATGAGTGGTCAGCACCAGCACCTTGGTGCGGTTTGCGGGGTCGGCCACGATCAGCCTCGTGGCGTCCAGCCCGTCCAGCTTCGGCATCCGGACGTCCAGCAC
Organism: Promicromonospora sp. NPDC050880; assembly: GCF_044456525.1. Classification (NCBI taxonomy): domain Bacteria; kingdom Bacillati; phylum Actinomycetota; class Actinomycetes; order Micrococcales; family Promicromonosporaceae; genus Promicromonospora; species Promicromonospora sp. NPDC050880. The sequence continues at coordinate 154,541 of NZ_JBITFV010000004.1, read as the reverse complement.
GGCGACGTCGGGCCGGATGCGGGCGATCTCGGCGACCGCAGCCCGGCCGTCGGCGGCCTCGCCCACGCACTCCAGGTCGGGCTGGGTCTCGATGATGGCCCGCATGCCCGAGCGCAGCATGGCGTGGTCGTCGGCGAGGAACACTCGCAGGGCGGCGGCAGTCACGTCCGTCCCGCCTCCAGGCCGGCGCCGGCCCGGGGCTGCGGCCCCGGGTCCTCGGTCAGGGGGAAGACCGCCGTGGTGCGCCAGGTCGTCCCGTCGGGCCGCAGCCCGTGCTCGGCGCGGCCGCCGAACACGCCGACGCGCTGGCGGATCCCGGCCAGGCCCCGTCCGGAACCGGAGCCCGCAGGGCGGGCGTCGGCCCCCACCCGGTTGTCGGCGACGACCGCGAGCCCGGCGTCACCGTAGGTCAGGGTCACCTCGACCCCGGAGGCGTCGCCGTGCCGGAGCGCGTTCGTCAGCATCTCCTGCACCACCCGGTACAGGGCCACGTCGAGCGACTGCGGGATCTCGCGGGGCGACCCCAGGACGTGCAGCGTGGCCGGCATCCCGGCCTTGCGGACCCCGTCGAACAGCTCCTCCAGGTTGTCCAGGCCCGGCTGGCGGGCGCCGTCGGGCAGCGTGCCGTGCAGCACGTCCAGCAGGTGGCGCAGGTCGACCATCGCCGCCCTGCTCGAGGTCTCCACGGACCGCAGCCCCTCCAGCGCCGTCGGGACCGCGCCCGACGCGCCGGCCGTCGCCGCGCTCAACCGCAGACGTACCGCCCCGGCGTGCATCGAGATCGCGGACACGTGGTGCACGATCACGTCGTGCAGGTCGCGGGCGATCGCGCTGCGCTCCTCCGCGACCGCCGCCCGCACCGCCTCCTGGGCGTCCCGACGCTCGCGCTCCTCCTGCTGCTCCAGCGTGGCCAGGTAGGCACGCCGGGCCGAGGTGTAGCGGCCGACGAGCCACGGCAGCACGGCCACCTTGATCAGCTCGACGACGGACGCCGCGTCCACGGAGCTCCCGGTGAGCAGCCCCGTGGCGACGGTGCAGGAGGCCAGCGCCAGCAGCGCCCCGACGGCGGGCAGGCCACGCAGCCAGGCACCGGCCCGGTAGCCGGCGACCAGCATGCCGCCGTCGTCCCCGGGGTTCACGCCCGAGGCCATGGTCGCGACCACCCAGAACACCGAGTGCAGGGCCGCGACCCACCCCGAGTACCGGGCGGGCGTCGCGAGGGTCGCGTCCACGAGGAGCACGGCGACGATCAGCACGACGCCACCGCCGCCGCCCAGGCCGCCGTTCAGCAGCGTGTCCGCGCCGTCGACGACCATGCACAGGCCCGCGACGACCCAGGTCTGCCACTGCAGCGACTCACGTGTGGTGCGCATGGTCCTCCCTCCCCGGCAGCGATCATCCCCCATGGCGGCGCGCGTGACGTCCCCTCGTCCGGTGGCCCCGGGTCCCTCCTGCGGGGGACGAGAACTACCGGCCGGGGGGACGAACGGGCGCCCCGGTGATCCCTAGGTTCCACCTCGTGAAGAAGACCGCGAAGAAGGCTCTGCGGACGCTCGCCAGCATGCTGTCGGTGGCCCTGCCGGTGACGGTGCTCGCGACCGTCCTCGTGACGGGGACCGGTACCACCCCGGCACAGGCGGACGGCGGGAACGTCGGGTCCGACCTCCAGGTCGCCCAGTCCCTGGGCGAGCGCGACCTGACGGTGATCGTCCGGCGTGCGGCGGCCCCGCCGGCTCCGCTGCGCGTCGACGTCGTCACCCACGCGGGTTCGCCCGCGGGCGTGCTGGACCTCGCCGTGACCATCGCGGGCGAGACCCCGAGCACGGCACGGGTCGAGCTGGGCCCGGAACCCGGGGTGTACGGCGGGACGCTGCGCGTCGACCGGGCAGGGCCGTGGGAGCTGAGCATCGACGACGGTGAGCAGGTCGCCACCATCCCGTTCGTGGTCCCGGCGGTGGTCGCGCCACCGTGGGAGGACGCCGTCTACGGCGGCTTCATCGCGGCCGGCGCCCTGCTCCTGGCGGCGCTCGTGCTGGCGCTGGCCGGCCGCCCCGGTGCCGCCCTGGTCCCGGCCGGCGGCATGGTGGCGGCGCTCGCGGTCGGCGTCACCGGCGCGCTGCTCGCGCCGACGATTCCCCTGCCGCCTGCGGTGGGCACCCACCTGGACCCGACCGCTGAGAACGTCGCCGACCCGTACGCACCGGTACGTGTCACGGACTTCTCCCGCCCACCGGTGAACGTGGTGCCCGGCATCGACGGGGACGACCTGGTGCTCCACGTGACCGACGGGTCCACCGGCCGCCCCGTGGACGACCTGCTGGTGCACGACAGCGCGTTCATCCACCTCGTGCTGGTCTCGCCGTCGGGCGACCTGCGGCACGTGCACCCGGTCCGGGTCGCACCCGGGGAGTACCGCGTCAGCTACGACGACGCGGAGGCGGGGGTGCACGCGGTCGCCGCGGAGCTGGCCCGGCGCGGCGGGGGAGTACAGCTCGCCCGCGGGTCAGTCACCGTCGAGGGCGACGGGCCGGACACGGAGGCACCGGTCCGGCACCGTGGCGACGGGCGTACCGGACCGGCTGCCGGCCTCGCGCAGGACGTCGCGGCGGCCGGTGAACCGAGCACGTTCACCGCAGACTTCGGGACGGCGACGCTCCAGCCGTGGCTGGGGATGGTCGGGCACATGATCGTCGTGGGCCCGCTCGGCGACGGACCCGCCGGTACGAACCCCGCGGTCGCCGCCCCGGTCTGGGCGCACGTGCACGCGATGGTCCCGCCCACGCCCGGGTTCCCGGTCATGCCGGACGAGAGCGTGGCCGCCTACGGCCCCGAGGTCCGGTTCACCTATACCTTCCCGCAGCCCGGCCGCTACCGGGTGTGGGTCCAGGCCGAGCAGGACTACTCGGTCCTCACCGTCCCGGCGGTCGTCGACGTGCCGGCAACGAACGGAGCGCAGCGATGAGAAGAGCAGCCGTCTGGACCGCGCTGGTGGCCGTCGTGGCAGGAACCGCGCTGCTGCTGTGGCCGCACGCGCCACGGGTGGAGACCTACTCCGTGAGCACCGGCCGGCACACCGTCGAGCTGACGGTGGACGACCCCCGCACCGGGACGAACACGCTCGAGCTGACCGCAGCCCGCAGCGACGGCAGCCCCGTCACCGCCGACAGCCTCACGGTCGACCTGGTCATGCCCACCATGGGCCACGCCGCACCGCCGGTGACCGCGTCCAGCACCGGACCCGGCCGCTTCAGCGCGTCGGACGCGACCTTCTCCATGGGCGGCAGCTGGGAGATCACGGTCCGCCTGCCCGGCCAGGACAGCGCCGTCTTCTCCGTCCCCGTGCGCTGAACCCGTCCCGCCCGGGTCGCCGGGCGGGCCTGAAATCGCTCGACCAACCCCTACGACCAACCCCTACGACCAACCCCTACGACCAACGGAAAGGCTGATCACGATGGACCTGACAGCACCCTCGGCGGTGGTCCCCCGCGCGGGGAGCGTCCCCCGCGGCCTCGCCCCCGCCGGCGTCGTCCTGACCGGGACGCTGCTCTCCCTGTTCGGCGCGAGCTGGGACCTGGAGTGGCACAACGACGTCGGACCCGACACCTTCTTCACCCTGTCCCACCTGCTCATGTACGCCGGCAGCGCGGTGGCCGGCCTCGGCAGCCTGGTCGTGGTGCTGCGCACCACGGCGCGGCAGCGCGCCGGCCTGCCGATCGACCCGGTCGTCGGCGGTGGCGCGGTCGGCGTGTTCGGCAGGACGTTCTCCGCACCGGCCGGATACCTGGTCGCCGGCTGCGGCGCGGCCTCGTTCCTGCTGTACGGGCTGTGGGACCAGTGGTGGCACGGCATCTACGGGTTCGACGCCGAGATCGGCTCCCCGCCGCACGTCGGCCTCCTGCTGTCCATCAGCGTGACCCTCACCGGGGCGCTGATGATCTTCGCCTCCGCCCGCCGGCAGACCTGGGGCGTGGTGGGGACGATCCTGGCCGCGGGCGCGCTGTTCGCGTTCAGCATGATCACCGCCTACGCCACCAAGGAGCTGCCGACCGGTGCGGTCAACGCGTTCGACGTGGTCACCGCGTTCCTGGCCGTGGTGGTCGTCATGACCGGCTCGTTCGTCCTGGACCGCCGGGGCGCCGCGTTCGCCGTCACGGCGGTGGTCGCCGTCCTCCAGGCGATCCTGTGGCCGTACTCCGAGTCGGCCACCGTCTGGTACGCCCGGGTCGAGGGCCTGCCGATGCGCGACTACCTCGACCCCTCGCCCCTGCACGCGTCGATGATCCCGTTCGTGCTGCTCGCCGTCGGCGCGATCATCGAGGCCGCGCGCGGACGTGCACCGGCCTGGCTCGCCGGCCTGGTGGGCGGGGCGATCATCGGGGCCTGCGCCCCCGCGCAGAGCGCCTGGCTGGCTCACCAGCCCCTCCCCGGTCTCACCGTGGTCGCGGCGACAGCAGCGGCCGCGGCCGCGGCGGGCGCCGTCGGCGGCTTTCTGAGCCTTCGGTTCGGCACGATGCTGTCGCGCCTGGCACCCGGTGCCGGGCACCCCGTGAGCGGATCGGCGAACGGCTCCACCACCCCGGAGGTCAACCATGCGTAAGGTCACCGCGACACTGCTGAGCGCGCTCGCGATGCTGCTGGCCCTGGCCGTGCCGGCCGCGGCCTACCCGCCCGTCGACATCGTCCACACCGAGCAGGTGGAGGCCGGACCGTACGACCTCACGGTCGGCTTCAGCACCTGGCCCCTGCGTGCCATGCAGTCCCTGGACTTCTCCTTCGTGCCCGCCGGTGGCCTGCAGGGCATGTCCGGTGAGCTGACCGTGATCGACCCGGACGGTGCAGCCGAGACCGAGCCGCTCGCCCGGCACCCGCGCGACCAGGACCTGTGGGGACTGGACGTCGAGTCCCTGAACGCGCCGGGCGACTGGACCTTCCGGTTCACCGTGGACGGCCCGCAGGGGCCGGCCACCGGCGAGCTCACCGGCCTGGAGGTGCTGGAGCAGCCCGGCCCGCCGCTCGGCCTGAGCTGGTCGGTCAGCACGCTCCCGCTGCTCGGGCTCGTCGCGCTGGTCGTGGTCGCCTGGCGCCGGACCCGGCCGGGCGCACGGCAGGGGGACACCCCGGCGACGGAGGCGGCGCCCGCGAGGGACGCGCAGCCGTAGGACCGGTTCGACGGGGCCGGTGGTGCAGGACGCCGCACCACCGGCCCTCGTCCGTCGACGAGGGCCGCGGGCCGGACCACCTCAGACCCGCGGAGCGAGTCCCCGCACGGCCAGCGTGAACAACCGCCCGGCGGCCGCTTCCTGGTCGGCGCGGTGCTCCGTGGCCAGGACCACGCCCACGGCCAACGAGATCAGGTCCGCGACGTCGACCCCGGCGTCGACCGCGCCGTCGCGCACCGCTCGCTGCAGCAGGGGGCCGCCCGCGCTCTCCAGTGCCGCGGCGCAGCTGTTCTCGGTGAGCGAGCGGGGCTCGTCCTCCTCGTAGGTCAGCGCGGCCGCCAGGCCACGGGCGGACACGCAGTAGGCCACGACGTCGGCCAGCCAGTCCAGCAGGGCCTGCCCGCCGTCCTCCCGGTCGGCGAGGTCGTGCGCACGGGCCACCAGAGCCTCGACGCGCTCCCGGGAGACGGCCTCCACGAGTGCCCGGCGGGTCGGGAAGTGCCGACGCACGGTGGCCGAGCCCACGCCTGCGATGCGCGCGATCTGCTCCAGCGAGGCGCCGGCACCATGGGCCGCGACCTCCTGCTCGGCCACGGCCAGGATCCGTGCGTGGTTACGCCGCGCATCGGCGCGCCGGCGCTCGGGCATCGGGGCATCTCCTTGCTCAAGTGGCGGGGGACGCCATATCGTAGCGCCGCATAAGTGGCGGGCCCCGCCACTTACGAGCGAGCACACGAGGAGCACCCATGCCCACGACACCCCGGCCCACCGTCCCCACGCCCCAGGACGCCGCACCGGTCCTGGTCACCGGTGCCACCGGCAAGCAGGGCGGCGCGACCGCTCGCGCGCTCCTGTCCGCCGGGGTCCCGGTGCGTGCCCTGGTCCGGGACGCGACCACGGACCGGGCCAGGGCCATCCAGGCCCTGGGGGCGGAGCTGGTCACCGGCGACCTGGCCGACCGTGATTCCGTGGTCCGTGCCGCCACGGGCACCCGCGCCGTCTTCTCCGTGCAGATGCCCCCCTCCACCCCGGACGGGTTCGACTTCGCCGCTGAGGTCGCCCAGGGCACCCACCTCGTCGAGGGCGCGCTGGCCGCCGGGGTGCGGCAGTTCGTGCACACCTCCGTCGCCGGCGCGGGCGTGCACACGCAGGTTCCCGGCTGGGCGCCCGGTCGCTGGGCGGTGGAACCCTCCCTGAACGCCAAGACCGCGGTCCAGGACCGGGTGCGCTCGGCCGGTTTCGCGCACTGGACCCTGCTCAAGCCAGGCACCTTCATGGACAACTTCCGCCCCTCGGCCGCCTACATGTTCCCGCGCGGCATCGACGGCGGTCTGATCGGTGTCCTGAAGCCGGCCACCCGGCTCTCCCTGGTCGCCGTCCAGGACATCGGAGCGGCCGCAGCGGCCGCCGTCCTCGCACCTGACCGGTTCGACGGCGTGGAGCTGGAGCTGGCCAGCGACTACCTGTCCATGACGCAGATCGCCGAGACGCTCTCGCGCGTGCTGGGCACACCGCTGTCCGCCCCGGACATGACGGAGGAGGAGGCTCTCGCGGCGGGCATGCCCGCCATGGGTGCGTCGCTGGAGTGGCTGAACGTGGCCGGGCAGCCGGGCCGCCCCGAGTACGCGCGCGACCTCGGCATCCCGCTCACCAGCTTCGAGCAGTGGGCGCACGAGCACCTGCGTGGCTGACCCGGCCGTCGCTCGGGCGTGCGGCCAGGCGTCCGCGACGGCCGGCACGCTCGAGGCCCTTGACCGTGTCCCTGGCACATGGTCTGTACTGCCGCCATGATGATCGACTGGCCGGCCTTCCTGCCGGCCTCGCTGAGCATCTCCGTGATCCCCGGAGCCAACTGTCATGACCGCGCTCACCCGTGCTCACCCGCGGTCACCCTGAGGGTGACAAGGAGTGCATGGTGACGAGTACCGAACGGGCCGACGGCGGCGGACCTCTGGCGGGAGCCTCGCGGCGTTCCCCCTGGTTCTGGGTTCCCCTCGCGCTCCTGGTCGCGGCGGCGGTGGTGCTCGGCTGGTTGAACAAGACGCCGTGGTGGGGCTGGGGTCTGGTCGCGATGCTTCTGACCGCCCTGGTGCTGACCGCCGCCTGGTGGTTGCGGCGTGGCGCTCTGCTGCGAATAGGGGCCTGGTTGGTGGCGGCCGCTCTCGTGTGCGGCACGGCCGTGCTCGCGCACCCCGGGCCGCAGTACCGGGCCGCTGGTGGCGCCGAGCGCGAGGCGACGGGGCCTGTCGCGACGCGTGAGGGTCCGGTGACGGGTGTGCGCAACGACGCCGGCTCGGTCGAGATCTTCGCGGGCGTGCCGTACGCGCGACCTCCGGTCGGGGAGCTGCGGTGGCGGGCGCCGCAGCCGGCCGAGCCGCGGACGGGCGTGCTGGTCGCCGACCGGTTCCCGGCGGCGCCGGTCCAGGCCACCACGACGTTCGCCACCAGGGCGCTGGCCCAGGTCCTCGACATCCCCCTGGAGGACACGTTCCTCAACCCGTTCCCGGTCAGCGAGGACAGTCTCTACCTGAACGTCTGGCGCCCCACGCGGCCGGCCTCGGACGAGCTGCCCGTGCTCGTCTACATTCCGGGCGGAGGCTTCGCCACCGGGTCGGGCGCCCTGCCCCTGTACGACGGCGAGGCGCTGGCCTCCAGCGGTGAGGCGATCGTGATCACGATCAACTACCGCCTGGGCGTCCTCGGCTTCCTCTCGCACCCGGACCTGGCCGCCGAGTCGGGCTACGGGGCGTCGGGCAACTACGGCATCCTGGACCAGATCGCCGCCCTGGACTGGGTGCGGCAGAACATCGCGGCCTTCGGTGGTGACCCGGACCGGGTCACGGTCGCCGGGGAGTCGGCGGGCGGGGAGAGCGTGTGCATCCTCGGGGCCACACCCCTGGCCGAGGGCCTCGTCGACGGCATCATCGGCAGCAGCGGTGCGTGCATGGGCACCGAGGGCGACACCGAGGACGGCGACCAGAGCGACTCCCGGGCGGTCGCGGAGGACGCCGGTGGGCAGCTGCTCCAGGAGCTCGGCGTGGAGACGGTCGGTGAGCTGCGCGACCTGCCCGTGGACCGGGTCGTCGAGGCCGCCGCGGCCGTGGGCCCGCACTGGCGGCCGTCGGTCGACGGGCACGTGCTCGACCGCAGCCCCGCGGAGATCTATGCGGCAGGGGACCAGCTCGACGTGCCGACCATGGTGGGCAGCAACGCCGACGAGGACTCGTTGATCGGGGCCTTCCCTCCGGAGCCCATGACTCCCGGGGAGTACCGGGCGTCGGCACAGGAGGACCACGGCGAGGAGGCGGAGGTCTTCCTGGGCCTGTATCCCGGGCAGACCGAGGAGCAGGTGCTCGACTCGCTGCTGCAGGCTCAGGCCGACCGGGTCTTCACCCGCGCGATGTACCGCTGGGCGCGGCTGCAGACCCTGACGGGTCGGGCGCCCGCCTACCTGTACTTCTTCACGCACACCCCGCCGGACGAGGGCCTCCAGGAGTACGGGGCCTACCACGGCGCGGAGGTGATGTACGCCTTCGACAACCTGGGTGCGGACGGCGACGCCGACTACGGCACGGCCGACCGCGTGCTGCGCGACCAGCTCAGCGGCTACTGGCTCAACTTCGTCCGGACCGGGGATCCCAACGGGCCGGGCCTGCCCGCGTGGTCCACGGTCGGCCAGCGGCCGGAACAGGTCATGGAGATCGGCGTGCCCACCGGTATGACCGCTCGCCCACGGCCCGAGGCGGTCGACTACTGGATGCGCTACGAAGGGCCGATCGCATGACCAGCACGCACGTGCCTCCCGCCCTGAAGCCGGCCGTCTTCGAGCGGGTGGCGGTCCACTCGATCTTCGCCGCCTGCGGAGGTCGGCCTGGGCGGGACCGCCGTGCACGCCACGGTGCCGACCGCGCCCGGCGCCGACACCACCGACGACATCTGGCTCGACGGCGACGGCGACGTCTGGCGGCACGAGCCGTCGTCGATCCAGCCGGGCGACGACGAGCTGCCCCTGCCGACCTTCGACGCCACGGACGTGGACTGGGGTGGCCTCAGGGCGCTGGCCGACCGGCTGCCCGAGCAGGCGGGCTTCGAGCCGGACGGTGACCCGTCCGTCCGGGTCGTGGCCTCCACGGGCAACCGGTCCTACGAGATCCAGCTCTGGGCGGACGGCCCGTACGACGACGTCGCGGTCACCTACGGCCCCGACGGCACGGTCATCGACATGAGCGGCGGTGCCAAGGGGTCGGAGGTGGCTGCCTGGGAGACCACGCACGGCTGACCGGCCCCTGAGCCCCCTCGAACCCGGCTCCGGCCCGCCCCGGCGGTCCGGAGCCGACGCATGCCTGTTGACAGACGACGACGCACCCGCGTACAACTGATAAATCGATTGTTCACTGGCAATGTCGCCTCGAGGCGACCAGAACGGCTGGCCCATGACCTCCTTTCCCTCCGGGTTCTTCGACCCGCTCCCGCGAGTCCTCGTGGCCGACGACTTCGACCACGGCATGAGCGGGTGGCTCGACCTGCGCCCGAACTTCGTGGCCCCCGGGTTCCGCGAGCACTCCTCCGACATCGACCTGATCCACTGGGGCCCGACGATGCTCAGCTCCGCCACCTTCGCCTTCGGCGGCACGCACGGCTCCGCGAGCGGCACCTACTCCCTGAAGATCTCCAGCCGCGCCGCCGCGGCCCCGGCCGGCCGGCCCCCGGCCGCCGGGTCGATGGGCCTGGCGATCAAGCGCCTCGCCGTCCCCGGTGACGCCCGCAGGGTCCGGATCGAGGCCCTGCTCGCGTACAAGGTGGAGCAGGACCGTCCCGGCCTGGGCGTGAACGACCTGCGCGCGTTCGGCATGTTCGTGGACCTGCAGGACGACGAGCACCGCTACATGCCCGGCGTCCGCTACGTGAACGCCGTCGGGGGCGAGCCGGTGCGCCGCTGGCAGTTCTACAGCCCCACCGACGTCACCGACGAGGAGTGGAGCTACGGCGCCGACGGCTGGCACAAGGCGGGCGTCGACCCGCAGTGGTTCGGGGAGCGCGGTCCCGACGGGTCCACGGTCGCCACGACCTGGTTCGAGGACGGCGAGCAGCACCTCATCTACAACGAGTCGGACGACAAGCTGAACTGGACCCCGTTCTCGCTGACCGTCGACCTCGTGAACCGCTCCTACGAGGAGTTCCGGGTGGGCGGGCGGAGCTTCCGCTTCCCGGACGGCGCCCACCCCACCCTGGCGCCGGCGTACAACGACATCGAGGGCCTGCTCAACCCGGTGTTCTTCGTCGAGGCCGACACCGACCGGCGCGTCTCGCTGTTCCTCGACTCCGTGCTCGTCTCGGTCGAGCGGGGGGAGTCGGCGTGAAGACCTTCTACACCTCCGTGGTCGAGCTGCGGCAGCCCTTCGACCACCTGATCGAGACCCACCCGTACGAGTGCGGCTGGGCCGACGAGGCCGTCTTCTTCGTCGAGCTGCACGACCCCGAGCCGGGAACCTCCGTCGAGCTGCGCGTGCAGATCAGCCCCGACGGCATCCGCTGGGTCGACGAGGGCACCGTCCTCGCGACCACCAGCACCACGTTCGCCCGCGTCAGCCACTTCGGAGGGTTCCTCCGCCTGGCCGGGACCGCGCGGCAGGCCGACGGCGGGGCGGCGTCCGCCACCGTGTCGGTGCGCCTCGCCCTGAAAGGTTAGAAAGGAAACGATGACGTTCCGGATCAACAAGGCCACCGTCGGTGCCACCGTGGGCACCGCACTGGAGTGGTACGACTTCTCCCTCTACGGCACCGCCAGCGCGCTGGTGTTCCCCGCCGTGTTCTTCCCGTCCCAGGACCCGGTGCTCGCGACCCTCGCGTCGTTCGCCACGTTCGCGGTCGGGTTCTTCGCCCGGCCCGTCGGTGGGCTCATCATCGGCCACCTCGGCGACCGGTACGGCCGCCGCCAGATGCTCTTCCTCACCCTCGTGCTCATGGGCGTCTCCTCGACCCTGATCGGCCTGGTCCCCAGCCACGCGAGCATCGGCGTGGCCGCGCCCGTGCTGCTCGTCGTGCTCCGGGTGGTGCAGGGCTTCGGCGCGGGCGGCGAGTACGCCGGCGCGACCCTCCTGGCGGCCGAGCACTCCCACGACGGCGCCCGCGGGCTCAACGCCGCGATCCCCGGCGCGGGCAACGCCGTCGGCGCGCTGCTGGCGACCGGTGTGCTGACGCTGCTGAGCACCACGCTCTCCGAGGCCGCCTTCCTGTCCTGGGGGTGGCGGGTCGCGTTCCTGCTCAGCATCGCCGTGAGCGTCACCGGCGTCGTCATCCGGCTGCGGGTCGCCGAGAGCCCGGAGTACGTGCGCACCAAGGAGCAGGGCCACGTGCCCCGGGTGGCCCTCGGTGAGCTGTTCCGCACGGCCGGGCGCAAGATCCCGTTCGCGATGCTCGCGAGCATCGGCCCCAACGTCGCCAGCTACCTGCCCTCGGTGTACGCGCTGACCTACCTGACCGGCACGGTGGGCGCGCCCGCGTGGATCGGCCTGACCGGCATCCTGATCGGCAACCTGCTCAAGCTCGTGACCATCCCGCTCGCCGGGTGGATCTCCGACCGGGTCGGACGGCGACCCGTGTTCCTCGCCGGCGCGCTCGGTGCGGTGGTGCTCATCTACCCGTTCTTCTTCCTGCTCGACACGGGCACCCCGGTGCTCGTCTGGATCGCCCTGGTGCTGCTCTTCACGTTCTGCAACGACGCGATGCTCGCGGCTCAGTCCGGATTCATGTCGGAGCTGTTCGACGTGCGGCACCGCTACACCGGCGTCACGTTCAGCCGCGAGATCACCGGGGCCCTCGTGGGCGGCACCCTGCCGTTCGTCGCCGCGTGGCTCACGGTGGCGGCCGGGGGCGGCTCGTGGCTGGTGGCGCTGTACTGCGCCGTGCTGTGCGCGCTCGCGGCGCTCGGGATGTTCCTGCTGCCCGAGACGCGCGTCGCCGCGGGCCGGGGTGACGGCGTGCGGTCCGTGCGCGCCTGATCACACCGGACCGGCGGGGGAGCGGCGGCCGGTTGGCCGCCGCTCCGTCCCGCCCGGCACACTGGGCACATGGACACCCCGGCGCAGCGGACGACGGCAGGACCACGCAGCGGCCCCGTCCGGCTGGCCGACGTCGCCGAGGCCGCGCGGGTGTCCCGCGCGCTGGCGTCGCGCGTGCTCAACGGCGACCCCGCGGCGCGGGCCGCCCCCGAGACCAAGGCCCGCATCGTCGAGACGGCGGCCCGCCTGGGCTACGTCCCCAACGTGGCGGCGAGGAGCCTGCGCGGCAACCGCACCGGGCTCCTCGGCCTGGTGGTCCACGACCTGTCCAGCCCCATCTACCTGGAGCTGATGCGCGGGGCACGCGAGGAGGCCGCCCGCCACAGCTACTTCCTGGTGCTGGGCGACGTCGACGAGCTCCTCGCGGACGACGACGCCTACCGCATCCTCATCAGCGGACGCCGCGTCGACGGCATCGTCATGCAGGGCGGCCACGGCGAGCTCGACCGGCGGGTCGGCGACATCGCGCGGGCGCTGCCCACCGTCGTCGTCAACGCCCCGACGGACGTCGAGCACGAGGGCGCGACGCAGGTCTACCCCGACGAGATGGCCGCCACCCGCCTGCTCACCGAGCACCTCGTCGGGCTGGGCCACCGGCGCATCGGCCTGGTCTCGGGCCCCCGGCAGTCGATGACCAACCGGCTGCGCGAGGAGGGCATCGTCACGGCGCTGGCCGCGGCGGGTCTGGAGCTCCGCGAGGAGGACCGGGCCCACGGCGAGTGGTCGGCCGACGGCGGCCGCGCCGGCGTCGACGAGCTCGTGGCTCGCTGGGGCACGGCGGCCGACCGGCCGTCGGCCCTGATCGCCGGGAACTCGCTGGTGGGTATCGGCATGCTCGGCGCGCTCGCCGGGCACGGCCTGGTGGTGCCCCGCGACCTGTCGGTCGCGGCCGTGCACGACACGTGGATCAACGAGCACCTCGCCCCGTCGCTCACCGCCGTCAGCCTGCCCCTGCACGAGGTGGGTACCGTCGCGGTGCGGACCCTGCTCGCCGGGTCGCACGGCGGCCGGCACGTCCTGTCGGACCCGCCGCCCGTGCTGCACACGCGTGCGTCGACGGGGCCGCCGGGGTGACGCCGGCCGGGCGCCGTCCCGGTCGTCAGCGCCGGCCGTCGAGCTGCGGCACGTCGACGCCACGTGCCGCGCGGGCCACGTGCGACCGCGCGTGCGTGACGGCCGCCTCGAGGGTGGCGAACGCGTGGCTCTCGTGCCGGAGCCGGTCCAGCACGCCGACGCTCGCCATGAGCCGGCGGTGCCGGTCCTGCACGCCCTTGACCAGCACGGTGACGCCCCGCTGCTCCAGCGCCCCGACCAGCTCGGCGAGGGCCCGGGCGCCGGTCGCGTCGACCATGCGCAGCTGCGACAGGCGCAGGACGACGACGAGCACGTCGTCGCGCACCGAGGCGTCGGTGACCTCGCCGAGGATGCGGTCGGACGCGCCGAAGAACATCGCGCCGTCGAGCCGGAACAGGGCGATGCGCTCGTCGCCCTCGTGCGCGGCGCCGGGCAACGGCTCGCGGTGCACGGAGGAGGCGCCCGCCACGCGGCGCAGCGCGAAGAAGGCCGCGACGACCAGCCCGATCTGGACCGCCTCGATGAGGTCGAACGCCACGGTGATGACCGCGGTGACCACGAAGGTGACGGCGTCGGACCGCGTGGAGCCCAGCACCGCGCGCACGGTGCCGGCGCCGATCATCCGGAAGGCGGTCACCATGAGCACACCGGACAGGGCGGCCAGCGGGATGCGGCCCACGGGTCCTGTGGCCAGGTAGATCACCGCGAGGATCACCAGGGCGTGCACGACGGCTGCGAGCCGGGTGCGGGCCCCGGAACGCACGTTGACCGCGGTCCGGGCGATCGCGCCCGTCGCGGGCATGCCGCCGAACAGACCCGACGCGAGCGACGCCAGGCCCTGGCCGACGAGCTCCCGGTCCGGTGCGTAGACGGAGCCGCCGGGCGCCATGGAGGCCGCGACACGTGCGGACAGGAGGGACTCGATCGCGGCCAGGGCCGCGACCGCCACCGCCGCGCCCACCAGGTCCGCCGCCACCGCCAGGTCGAGGTCGGGCAGCACGGGCACCGGCAGCGTCGCGGGCAGTGCCCCGATGCGGTCGACCGGCGCCCCGGTGGCCGTGGCGAGCACGGTGGCCGCGACCACCGCGACCAGCGACGCGGGCACGGCGGGGTGCAGGCGCGGCAGCACGAGCATGACGACCGCGACCAGGCCCACCGTCCCGAGGGCCCAGAGCGTGGTCGGATCGGGGTTCAGCACGTCGAAGGAGGTTGCCGCCGCGGCGACCGACCGGGCGGCGGCGACCAGGGTGTCCTGGCCCGCGGCCGGGGTCTGCCCGACGGCCGCGGGCACCTGCTGCAGGAAGATGATCGCCGCGATGCCGAGCGTGAACCCCTCGACCACCGGCCACGGGATGTAGGTGACCACCCGACCCAGCCGCAGCACCCCGGCCAGCAGGACGACGGCACCGCCGAGCACCGTGACCAGGGCGACGGAGACGAGCCCGTGCTGCGCGACGATCGGTGCGAGGACGACGGCCATCGCGCCGGTCGGGCCCGACACCTGGAACCGCGACCCGCCGAACACCGCGGCGACCACGCCCGCGACGACGGCGGTGACCAGGCCCGCCGCGGGACCGGTGCCGGAGCTCACGCCGAACGCCAGCGCGAGCGGCAGCGCGACGACGCCGACGGTGAGGCCCGCCAGGAGGTCCGCCCCGAGGGACCGGGGGCGCAGGTCGTAGTCGTCACGGCGGGGGAGCAGGTCGCGCAGGTCCAGCCGGGCGAGCACGGCGCGGACCGTCACGGTTCCTGCGTCCCCTCGGCGGCGTCCTCGTGCCGGGCGGTCTCGCCGGCGGGTGCCGTCCGCGCGGTGGCAGTCAGGGCGGTGGCGGTCAGGGCCGCCTCCAGCACCGCGCGGGCACTCGCCCCGGGCAGCGCGGGCAGGCGGCGGGCACCGGCCAGCCGGTCGGCGTCGGCGTCCCGCCCGGCGAGGCGGTGCAGCAGGAAGGCGCGGGCGACCACGAGCAGCTCGGCGACGAGGGGTTCGGCGAGCCGGTAGTGCACGGCGTTGCCCGAGCGGCTCGACTCGACGACGCCTGCGCGCTTGAGGACCGCCAGGTGCTGGGAGAGCGCGGACGGCTCGGAGCCGGTGACGGCCTGGAGGCGGGAGACCGGTGCGGTCAGGTCCGGGTCGGCCGCGAGCACCTCGAGCACCTGGATGCGTGCCGGGTGGGCCAGGCTCTTGAAGAGCTCCGCCTTGATCGCGTAGAGGGGCTGGGTGTCCACGCCATGAATTTAGCAGTTGCTGAATCCGCGCGGCTGCGCGGAGGGGACCGGTCACCCGGCTCGCGACCGCCCTGCGGTCAGCGCCAGTCCTCGTCGATCGACAGGACGCTGAAGATGTCGCGGCTCGGCTCGCGCCGGATGGGCGGCGCGCCGTCGAGCCAGCGCCGGACCGCCGCCTGGGCGATCGTCTCGTCGGTCGTGATGCCCGTCTCGCCGAAGTGGCCGTCGACCCAGGGCGTCCAGGACCAGAGCTGGACCAGGTCGTCACCGAGGTCCTCCATCATGAGGCGGTGGCTGTCGTCGGCGACGAGCATGGCGCCGACGAACCGGTCGAAGTTGTCGACCGTGACCAGGTCGACCAGGCCGGAGTCGATCTGCTCAGCCGCGGCGGTGCGCAGGATCTCCTTGGCGGATGGCATGGGCACTCCTTGGTTCTGGTAGGTGCGTGATACCGGTGGCGGGAGCGTCATACGGCGATCCCGCGGGAGACGTAGCCGTCGATGAAGGTGCGTTGCATCATCAGGAAGAGCACGACGACGGGCAGCGCCATGAGCAGCCCTGCCGCGCTGACCAGGGACCAGTCGGTGGTGAATCCCTGCTGGAACGAGTAGAGGGACAGCGCGACCGGCTGGAGGTCGCGGTCCTGGATGAACGTCACGGCGAGCATGAACTCGTTGTAGGCCTGCAGCCCCGCCACGAGAGCCGCGGTCAGCACCGCGGGCCGGATCGTCGGCAGCACGATGCGGGCGAAGACGCCCACCTCCCCGGCGCCGTCCAGCCGCGCCGCCTCCTCGTACTCGCGGGGCATGCCCACGAGGAACGCCCGCACCAGGAGGGTGGCGAACGGGCTGTACACGGCCCAGTAGATGATGATCAGGCCGATGGGCTGGTTGTAGAGCCCCAGCATGGACCACCAGCTCACCAGGGGGACCAGGAAGAGCTGGATGGGCAGCGACGAGGACACCAGCAGCCAGAGGATCCAGGCCCCGCCGCCGGGCAGGTCCAGCCGGGTCATCGCGTAGGCCGCGGTGGTGGCGATGACCGCGACGCCGGCCGCGGTGGCGACCGCGATGACCAGGCTGTTCAGGAGCGCGCCGCCCATGTGCGCCTGCTCCCAGGCGACGGCGAAGTTGCTCCAGCTCCAGGTCTGCGGCGGTCCGAGCGGGTTGCTGTCGATCTCGCGCGAGGACTTGAGCGCGTTGGACGCCAGCACGAGCAGCGGGCCCAGCGCGTACACGCCGAGCAGGCCCAGGACGAGCCAGGTGACCGGCTGGGCAGGGCGCCGCCGGGCCGCCGGGACGCGGCCGTCGAGGGTGGGAGCGGTGTGCACTAGATGTCCCATCGCAGTCGTCGGCGCAGGGCGAGGTAGCCCAGCACGGTCGCGGCACTGATGACCGACAGCAGCATGGCGACGGCGGAGGCGTACCCGTGGCGCTGGTTCTCGAACGCCTCGCGGTACAGCACCGTGCTGAGCACGTCCGTCGACCCGGCGGGGCCGCCCTGGGTCAGGACGTAGACGTAGTCGAAGACCAGGAACGACCAGATGATCGTCATGAGGCCGAGGAAGACGAGGGTGGGGCGGATCATGGGCAGCGTGATGTGCCAGAACTCGCGCACCGGCCCGGCGCCGTCGAGCCGCACGGCCTCGTAGAGGGCCGGGTCCACGGACTGCATCGAGGCCAGGAAGATCACCAGCAGGAAGCCCCACCACTGCCAGGTGTTGACGAACGCGACCGAGCCGAGCGCGAGCGACGGGTTGCCCAGGAAGTTCACGTCGGCCAGCAGGTCGGAGACGAACGGGATGCCCAGCGTCGACAGGGCCGCACCGACGCCGCCGTCCGGGTCCAGGAGCTGGCGCCACACGGCCGCGGAGACCACCGTCGCCAGCACGTAGGGGATGAAGTACAGGACCCGGAAGAAGGCCTGGTTGCGCCGCAGCCGCGACAGCAGGAACGCGCCGACCAGGCCCATCGACATCGGGACCACGAGGAAGAAGAGGGTCCACAGGAGGTTGTGCACCAGCGCGTCACGGACGGCTCCGGAGCCGAGCATCTCGGCGTAGTTGGCCAGGCCCACGAACCCGGGGCTGCTCAGCCCGTCCCAGTCGGTGAACGAGTAGTAGACCGACGCCAGCCCCGGTCCGGTGATGACCAGGAGGTTGACGATCAGCAGCGGTGCGACGAAAACCCAGGCCAGGAGCCGGCGCTGCCGCCTGGCCCCGAGCGGCCGGCCCCGGAGGGCCGGCCGCGCACCACGACGCACCGGGTCCGCCGCCAGCGCGGTCCCGGTGGTCGCGGTCCTGGGGGTCACCGGTCAGCCTCGGCTCTGGGGGGTGAAGGGCACGAGGGTGGTACCGGCGTCGAACTCCTGGTCGAAGACGTCCTGCATGCCGGCCAGGTACTCCTGGGCCGTGCTGTCCCCGGTCACCACCTTGTCGAACTCGGTGATGAGGTAGGAGTCGGTCTTGGGCGGGAAGAAGGTCCAGGTGGCGTAGCCGACGTTCGTCGACTCGGGGATCTGGCTGTAGAGGTCCACGGTCCGCTCGTCGACCTCGTCGGGGAACTGGTCGGCGGTCATCGCCAGCGGTGGCGGGTTCTCGCCCGTGCGTGCCGTGTACTCCAGCGCCCGGTCGACGTCGCCCGCCACGTAGTCGAGGAAGGCGGCCGCGGCGTCGGGGTCGGCCGCGTCGGCGCTGACCGAGAGCTGCGTGCCGATCGCCAGCGGGAACACGCCCGGCTCGACGTCGTCGCTCAGCGACGGCAGCGGAGCCCAGGCCCACTGCGACGGGTCCTCGAACACCTCGGTCAGCGAGTTGAACGACCACGTGCCGCTCAGGTACATGGCGGTGGTGCCGTTGGCCAGCCCGGTCACGTTCGCCGTGTCGTCGGTCGTGAAGTAGGACTCCGCGCCGCCGGCGAGCCAGCCCTTGTCGATCCACTCCTGGATCAGCTCGATCGCCGCGACGAACTCCGGGTCGGTGAACGAGGCCTCACCGGTGAGCACGTCGTGGATCTTCTCGGGGCCGACGGCGGCGTTGAGGACGGCCGTGACCAGCCACTCGCTCATGCCCTGGTAGCCGGCGTTGCCGCCGCCGAGCGGCACCATCCCCGCCTCGTCGGCCTCCTGCGCGATCTGCTCGAACTCGGCCAGGGTGGTCGGCGGGGTCCAGCCGTGCTCCTCGAACACGGCCGCGTTGTAGTACAGCACCATGGAGCCGTAGCTGGCCGGGACCGACGTCACCGCGTCGTCGACCGTGCTGAGCTCGTACGCCCAGGGCAGGAACGCGTCCTGCCAGCCGTACTCCTGGGCGTACTCGTCGAGGTCGATGGTCCGGTCCGCCCGGGCGAAGTCCGAGGCGGCCGACGGGCCGTCCGCGTAGACGATGTCGGGCGCCTCGCCGGCCGCCACGGCGGTGTCGGTGAGCTTGCCGAGGGTGGTCAGCTCCTTGACCTCCATGTCGACCTGGGCGTTGCCCTCGGCGTTGAACCCGTCGACGAAGATCTCCTGGAAGGCCTCCTCCGTGCTGGGCGCGTAGAACGCGCCCCAGTAGGAGACCGTTCCGCCGGCGGCGTCACCGCCGCCGCTCACGCAGCCGGCCAGGGCGACCGAGACCGCGGCGGCGAGGCCGACGGGAACCAGTGCGTGCTTCGTGATTCTCACAGTGATGTTCTCTCTCGCGAGGAGGGATGGTGCCGGGCGGGAGGTGCGGGGCGTCAGGTCGAGTCGCGGACGACGAGGCGGTTGGACAGGGCCACGGCGCGCGTCACGTCCGTGACGTCGCCGTCGAGCCGCTCCAGCAGCAGGCGCGCGCAGGCGCGCCCGATCTCCCGGGCGGGGTTCTCGATCGTGGTCAGGGGCGGGTCGACCAGGGACGCCGCCTCGATGTCGTCGTACCCGGTCAGGGCGAGGTCCTTGGGGACCCGGAGCTTCATGGAGCGGGCCACGTCCAGGACCCCGAGCGCGATCAGGTCGTTGGCCGCCACGATCGCGTCCGGGCGGTCCGCGCGGTCTGTGCGGTCAAGGAGCGCCGTGGCGCCGTCGCGGCCGCCCTGGCGCGTGTAACGGGTGCACACCACGTCGGCGCCCAGCACCGGGAAGCCGGCCGCGCGCAGCGCCTCCTGGTATCCCTGGAGGCGCTGCCGGGTCGGGGTCACGCCCTCGTCACCGCCGAGGAAGGCGATCCGGGTGCGGCCCCGGGAGATGAGGTGCTCGGTGACCTTGCGGGCGCCCTCGACGTCGTCGGTGTGCACGTAGTCGCCGCCGCCCGGAGGGGCCTGGCCGAGGGTGACGAACGGGATGCCGGCGTCGTGCACCTCGGCCAGGCCGGCCGAGGGCAGGCCGAACGGCGCGGCGACCATCGCGTCCACGCGGCGGGTCAGGAGCCGGTGGATGGTCGTGGCCGAGCGGTCCAGGCCGCTGGCGTCGGTGATGGTCAGCAGGAGGTCGCGGGGCACGAGCACGTCCTGCATGCCGGCCGCGACCAGGGGGTAGAACGGGTTCTCCAGGGTCGGCACGATCAGCGCGACCGTCCCGGTGCGCCCGCCGCGCAGCTGCGCGGCGCCGGGGTGGGCGCGGTAGCCGAGGCGTGTGATCGCCGCCTCCACCCGGGCTCTCGTCGCCGCGGAGACCGGGCGGTTGCCGGTGACGACCTGCGAGACCGTGGACATGCTGACGCCCGCGGCCTCCGCCACCTCACGTATCCCGACCATGCCCGCTCCTCGCCCGCCTCTCGTTCTCCCGAGAACGCAAAAGGTTTTGGAGTAGCATGCTCCAGGTTCACCCTGTGAGGCAAGACACAAGCGCAAAAAGATGCGCAAACATAGCGATGCCACGCATGCTCTGCGTGCTGGTTCCACGCAAAACGTTACGTTTCCAGGCGTCGCAGCCGGGGAGCGGGAGCCGAAAGACGGAGGAGCATGAACGACGATCGTGCGCGCGGAGCGCTGCTCGGCCTGGCGATCGGCGACGCGATGGGCGCGCCGACCGAGGGCATGACCCTCACCGCGATCCGCGAGCGGTGGGGACGGGTGCGCGGCTTCGTCGACCCCGAGGCCGCCGGGACCGACGACACGGAGTACGCCGTGCTGTGCGCCCGCGGCGTGCTGCGGGCGGGGGCCGGGCTGACCTCCCGGGACGTGGCCGACACCTGGTTGGAGGCCCTGCGCGAGCAGCGCACCGGGTTCAACCGGGCGGGCTTCAGCGAGATGATCGCCCTCGCCAACCTCCACGCGGGCATGGAGCCGCCCGCCAGCGGTCAGCGCAACGCCGAGACCTGGAGCGACGGCGCCGCCATGCGGGTCGCCCCGATCGGTGTCTTCGCCGCGGGCGATCCCGCGCTCGCCGCACGCATGGCGCGGGCCGACGCCGAGGTCAGCCACTCGCGCGACGGCGTCTACTGCGCGCAGGCGATCGCCGCGGGAGTCGCCGTGGCGATGGTCGCGGACAGCGTGGACCCCGTGCTGGACGCCATGCTCGCCGCGCTGCCCGCCGACTCCTGGTCGGCCCGCACGGCCCGCCGCGCCCTGGACATCGCCGGGCGCGCCGGCACGCCGGAGCAGGCCGAGGAAGACCTGTTCGAGGCGATCCCGCTGCGGCACTACATGTGGGCCGACGTCGCGCCCGAGGCCGTCGCGCTGTGCATCGGCCTGCTGCGGGCCACTGACGGCACGCCGGCCGTCATCGAGTCCGGCGTCAACATCGGCCGCGACTCCGACACCATCGCCGCGATGGCCGGCGCGGTGGCCGGCGCCCTGCACGGGGCGAGCGCGTTCGACCCCGGGCACGTCGCCCAGGTGCGGACCGTGACCGGCCAGTGCATCCAGGCCACGGCCGGCACCGACCTCGTCGACCTCGCGGACGCGCTCGTCGCCCGCGCGACCACGGAGGAGCGAGCATGACCGACCGCCTCGACCGCGCCGTCGGCGCCGTGCACGGCCTCGCGCTGGGCGACGCCCTCGGCGCGCCTGCCGGCGAGCACCGCACCGTCCGCGACCCCTGGGTGCGGCAGATGCTGCGCAAGGGCGCCCTCGAGCTCGACGAGTCCCGCGTGCTGCGTCCCGTGGTGCCGTTCGTGCTCTCCGCGATCGGGGCGCCCGCGCTCGTGGCCACCGACGACGCCGAGACGTTCGCGGTGGCCGCCCGGGTGCTCCTGGAGGCGCCCGGCCGGGACGTGGACAGCCTCTTCGACACGTGGCGCGGCCTGCTCGACACGCCGGACACGTGGACGTCCGCCGCGCAGCGCTCGGCCCTGATCAACGCCGCCACCGGGCTGCGTCCGCCGCACACCGGCTCCGACAACCCGGCCTTCTACGACGACAGCGCCCTGCCCGGCGCGCTGGCCGTGGCGATCGCGGCGGCCGACCCCGCCGCCGCGGCGGAGCTCGCGCGCACCTACGCCACCATCACCCACGACGGCACGGGCGTGCACGCCGCCGCCGCGTACGCCCGGATCCTCGGGCACCTGCTCGACGGGGCGCCGCTGCGCACCGCCCTGGAGGCCGGCGCCGAGGACGTCGCGGCCGACGGCTGGCTGGCCGACGGCGTGCGCGACGCGCTGCGGATCGCCGACGAGGCGCGTTCGCCGTTCGCGGCCGTACCCGTCCTGGTGGCCCGGTTCGCGCCGCGCACCTACAGCCACCCCGGCACGGTCGCGGAGACGCTGCCGCTGGCCCTGGCCGTCACCGCGCTCGCCGCGGGCGACCACGAGACGGCGCTGCCGCTGGCCCTGTCGGTCACGCGGCACCAGGACAGCCTGCCCGCCTTGGTCGGCGCGCTGTGCGGGGCCGCGGGCAGCGCACCGGCCGCGGACGACGTCGACGTGCTGCAGGGGGTCACCGTGCCCGCCGTCGCCGGGCGTTCCCTGGCGGAGCTGGCGGAGGCCCTGGTCGCGAGCCGGGCGTAGCGGGGCGGGGCCCGCGTGGCGAGCGCGTCGCCACCCGGGCCCCGCCGCTCAGCGGGCGGCCGTCCCGTGCGCGTGCACCACCAGCACGGGGCAGGGCGCGGCCCGGAGCACGGCGTCCGGCACGCTGCGCAGCACGCGGCCCAGGAAGGGCTGGTGCCGCCGGCCGCCGACGACCACGAGGTCGTCGGGTGCCATGTCGTGGAGCAGCGCGTCCACGACGTCCCCGCGCCGGACGACGATCGAGCACGAGACCCGCGGGTACTTCTGCGACCAGGTGTCCACCCGGTCGGCCAGGTCGGCCTGCGCGGCCTCGTGCCACGAGGCCGCCACGGGGTCCAGGTCGAGCAGCGCCGAGCCGAGCGGGTCGGTGCCTGTCACGTGCAGCACCTCGAGCGGGCAGCCGCGGGCGTCGGCCTCGGCGAACGCGGTGCCCAGGACGTCCGGCTCGTCGTCGCGCGCCACGCCCACGCGGATCCGCCGCGGGGTGTCCGACGTCGCGCCGGCGGGCACCACGGCGACCACGCCGGGCGCCGTCGCCGCCAGCGCGGAGGACGTGGAACCCAGCAGCACCCGGTCGAACGTACCGAGCCCGCGGCGTCCCACCACGACGAGGTCGCAGGTCTCGGACCGCTCGCTCAGCACACCGGCGGCGTTGCCGGGCAGGACGACCAGCTCGACGTCCCGGTCGCCGGGGCGGTGGTCGCCGAGCCGCGCACGGGCGGTCTCGGCGGCCTGGTGGGCCTCGTCGCGGATCTCGCCGATCAGGTCGCCGATCCCCGGGTCGGGCGTGATCGGCAGGGAGTAGGTGGCCACGACGGTCAGCCGGGCGGCGTGCAGGTCGGCGGCGCGGGCCGCCCAGTCCAGGGCCGTCAGGCTCTCCTTCGACCCGTCCACCCCGACGACGACACCCCGGTACCAGGTGGTGCTCATGATCGTCCTCCTTCGCTCCTCACCAGGACACCAGCGCGCCGGTGCCGCTCGGCAGAGCCGCGCGACCCGGGACGGCGGGACGAAGGTCCTCCGTGCACGCCCGCACCCCTGACGCGCCGGAGCGTGCCAGGGGTGCCGGGGATACCGCGCCTCACGGCTGCCGGTGGTGCTCCTGCTCGAGCTGGGTAGCGAGGACGGCGGCCTGCGCCCGCCGTTCCAGGCCCAGCTTGGCGAAGATGCTGGAGACGTAGTTCTTGATCGTCTTCTCGGCGAGGAAGAGCTCGGCACCGATCTGCCGGTTGGTCAGCCCGTGCCCGATCAGGGTCAGGATGCGCCGCTCCTGCTCGGTCAGGCCGGCGAGCGGGTCCGGCTCGTGCCGGGCGTCCGTGCGGATCCGCTCCATGACCTGCGCCGCGGCGCGCGGGTCCAGCGTGGACCCGCCCGCGGCGACCGTGCGGATCGCGTCCACCAGCTCGGTACCGCGCACCTGCTTGAGCACGTACCCGGCCGCGCCGGCGAGGATCGCGTCGTAGAGCGCCTCGTCGTCGGAGAACGACGTGAGCATGAGGCAGGCCAGCGACGGCATCCGCGCCCGCAGCTCGCGGCACACGGTGACGCCGTCGCCGTCGGGCAGCCGCACGTCCAGGACCACGACGTCGGGGTCGAGCGCGGGGACGCGGGCGAGCGCCTCGCGGGCGGTCCCGGCCTCGCCGACCACGGTCAGCCCCGGCTCGGCCTCCAGGAGGTCGGCCACGCCGCGGCGCACCACCTCGTGGTCGTCGACGAGGAACACCCGAACGTCCATGCGTCCCACCGTAGCCGTGGTGCCCGTCCGGGTCACGACCGGGACGGGCACCACGGGGTGCGACGTCATCGCAGGGCGGGGAATCGCTTGACCAGCGACCGCTCGGACCACCAGCGGCCGAGGCCCGCGGTGTCGCCGGCCAGGAACGCGGCCAGCCCGATGAGCAGCACCGCGTCGAGCAGGTGGTAGTCCACGAAGGGGTTGACGTCGATCGGCAGCGACGCCATCCACATCAGCAGCATGAGCACCGCGCCGGTGCCGGCGGCGATCCGCATGCCGATGCCGAGGGCGAGAGCCAGGCCGATGCCCAGCAGCCCCAGCATGAACAGCCAGTCGACGACCGGGTTGCCGGCCATCGGGTTGAAGAAGCCGGCG
The DNA here is from genome assembly GCF_044456525.1 of Promicromonospora sp. NPDC050880. Classification (NCBI taxonomy): domain Bacteria; kingdom Bacillati; phylum Actinomycetota; class Actinomycetes; order Micrococcales; family Promicromonosporaceae; genus Promicromonospora; species Promicromonospora sp. NPDC050880. The sequence goes on along the minus strand of NZ_JBITFV010000004.1, from coordinate 130,010 downwards.
AACGTCCCCTCGATGCTGCCGAGGAAGCCCTCGGTGGGGGAGCCGCCGTTGATCCAGGCCCGGTCGGTCGGGGTCGACAGGCCCCAACCGAAGAGCTTGTCGCCGAAAGCCCAGAGGAACTCGAACGCGAGCAGCAGCCGGACGCCCGCGAAGGCGTACCGGGCGACCGACTCGCCGGTGACGTGCGTGGCGGCGGCCCGCTCGCGTGCGACCGGTCCGTGCGCCGACGATGCGGGATGGCTGATGGAGCTCATGACATCCTCCTGGAGGGTGCGCCGGACCTGTTCCGGCGTCCTGGCACCACGATCCCGCCGCGGCGAGCCCGCGCGGCAGGGCCCCCTGCCCCCGGCGTGCGGGACCTTGGTCCCGAGGTGGTGATGCCCTCTGACCTGGGGTGGGGCCCTGCCCGCGGCGTGCGGGGTGCCGGGTCAGCCCGCCGGGGCGGCCGGCGCCGGGCCGGCCGGGACGGGCTCCTCGAACACCAGCAGCGTGTGGGTGTTCAGGATGCCGTCCATGCCCTGGATCTGGTCGAGGATCAGGTGCCGCAGGTCGGCGTTGTCGCGGGCGCGCACGAGCAGGATGAGGTCGAACTCGCCGCCGACCAGTCCGATGTGCTCGATGCCGCGCAGGGCCCGCAGCCCCTCGCGGACCGAGCGCCACTCGGCCTGCTTGAGGTTGACCGTCACGTACGCCGAGGTGCCCAGCCCGGACAGCACGGGGTCGATGTCCGCGCGGTACCCGCGGATCACCCCGGTGGTCTCCAGCCGCTGCACCCGGGCATAGGCGTTGGCGCGCGAGATGTGCAGGCGCTCGGCCAGCGCGCGCATCGACATACGGCCGTCCTGGCGCAGCTCGTCCACGATGCGCCGGTCGACGTCGTCGAGGCCCGTTGCCACTTGTCTCGTGGTCACGCTCCACGTCCTTCCTGTGCTGGACGTTTGGATCGCATTACCGGCTGGACGCCGGACACTCTCTCGGATCTCCGCCGTTGGTAGATTCCAGATAGAGGCTTGACCAGTATATCTACATGACGAGTGACGTAGATCGCATGCTGCCGTCGACGGTGCCGGTCATGCTCATCGGCCCGGACGGCCGGCCGACGTCGGCCGGGCCGCTGCCGCCCGCCGAGGACCTGCTGCGCGGGTACGCGAGCATGGTCACCGCCCGCCGCTTCAACGAGCAGGCCTCGGCGCTCGTGCGCCAGGGGCGGCTGGCCGTCTACCCCTCCTCCTTCGGGCAGGAGGCCTGCCAGGTCGCCGCGGCCCAGGTGCTCACCGACGTCGACTGGCTCTTCCCCACCTACCGGGACACCGCGGCCGTCGCCGTCCGCGGCGTCGACCCCGTCGAGGCGCTGGTGCTGCTCAAGGGGGACTGGCACTCGGGGTACGACCCGTACGAGCGCCGCGTCGCCCCGCTCACGACGCCCCTGGCCACCCAGCTCCCGCACGCCGTGGGCGTGGCGCACGCCGCGCGGCTGCGCGGGGAGCCGACGGTCGTCCTGGCGCTGTGCGGCGACGGCGCGACCAGCGAGGGCGACTTCCACGAGGCGCTGAACTTCGCCGCGGTGTTCCGCGCCCCGGTCGTCTTCCTGGTGCAGAACAACCGGTACGCGATCTCGGTGCCGCTGTCCCGGCAGACGGCCGCGCCGTCGCTCGCGCACAAGGGCGTGGGCTACGGCGTGCCGGGCGAGCAGGTGGACGGCAACGACCTGGCCGCCCTCCTGGACGTGTTGTCCGGTGCGGTCGCGCGGGCGCGCTCCGGCGGCGGCCCGCAGCTCGTCGAGGCGCACACCTACCGCATGCAGGCCCACACCAACGCCGACGACGCGACGCGCTACCGCAGCGACGACGAGGTCGCCCGCTGGGTGGCCAGGGACCCGCTCACGAGGCTGGAGACCTACCTGCGTGCCCAGGGCGTGCTGGACGACGGTCGCGCCGCCGGGATCGCCGCGGACGCCGAGGAGGTCGCCCGCCGCACGCGGGACGGGATCAACCAGGACGTCGAGCCCGACCCCGAGGACCTGTTCCGGCACGTCTACTCCCGGCCCACCCCGCAGCTCGTCGAGCAGCTCGCGATGGTCCGGGACGAGCTGGCGCGCGACGAGGCCGCCGGCACCCCGGACCGGCAGGAGGCAGCCCGATGACCACCACGACCGTGGCGCCCGGGACGCTCAGCACGGCGCAGGCGATCAACCGTGCCCTGCACGACGCCCTGGCCGAGGACCCGTCGGTGCTCGTGCTCGGCGAGGACGTCGGCCCGCTCGGCGGCGTCTTCCGCGTGACCGACGGGCTCACCGCCGCGTTCGGCGAGGACCGGTGCTTCGACACCCCGCTGGCCGAGGCGGGGATCGCGGGGTTCGCCGTCGGCCTCGCGATGAACGGCATGCGCCCCGTGATCGAGATGCAGTTCGACGCGTTCGCCTACCCGGCCTTCGAGCAGGTCGTCAGCCACATCGCGAAGATGCGGAACCGGACCCGGGGCCGGGTCGAGCTGCCGCTCGTGATGCGGGTCCCGTACGCGGGCGGCATCGGCGGCGTCGAGCACCACTGCGACTCCTCGGAGGCCTACTACGCGCACACGCCGGGGCTGCACGTGGTCGCGCCGTCGACCCCGGGCGACGCCTACGCCCTGCTGCGCGAGGCGATCGCCTCGCCCGACCCGGTGGTCTTCCTCGAACCGAAGAAGCTCTACTGGACCAAGGGCGAGGTGGGCGGGGAGCAGGTGCCGGGCATCGGCACGGCGGTGGTGCGGCGCGCAGGCACGGACGCCACGCTCATCGCCTACGGACCCTCGGTACCCGTCGCGCTCGCGGCCGCCGAGGCGGCCGCGCGGGACGGCCGCAGCCTCCAGGTCGTCGACCTGCGCTCCCTCGTGCCGTACGACGACGCGACCGTGTGCGCCGCCGTGGAGTCGACCGGGCGTGCGGTCGTCGTCGCCGAGGCCGCCGGGTTCGCCGGGTTCGCCGCCGAGGTGGCCGCCCGGGTGAGCGAGCGCTGCTTCCACTCGCTGGCCGCGCCGGTGCGCCGCGTCACCGGTCTGGACATCCCGTTCCCGCCGCCGAGGCTGGAGCACCTCCAGCTCCCGTCGGTCGACCGGGTCCTGGACGCCGTGGACGACCTCCAGTGGGAGGACGCATGACCACCGCCGCGACGGAGCAGACGTTCCTCCTGCCCGACCTCGGCGAGGGCCTGACCGAGGCGTCGGTGGTGCAGTGGCTCGTGGCCGAGGGCGACGACGTCGCCGTCGACCAGCCCGTGGCCGAGGTCGAGACCGCGAAGTCCGTGGTCGAGGTGCCCAGCCCGTACGCCGGCCGGGTGGGCCGGCTGTACGCCGCGGAGGGCGAGACCGTGGACGTGGGGCGGCCGCTGATCACGATCGTGGCGGGCGGCGGGTCCGGGGCCCGGGCAGGGGCGGTCGGCGAGCGGGAGGGGGAGGCGTACCGCGAGGAGGAGCGGGCCGGGTCCGGCAACGTGCTCATCGGGTACGGCACCTCGGCCCCCGCCGGGCCGGGGCGGCGGCGCCGTCCGCGTGGTGCTGCGCCGTCCGTCGCCGAGCGCCCCGTGAAGGTGATCTCGCCGATCGTCCGGCGCCTCGCCCGGGAGGCCGGCCTGGACCTGAGGAGCGTCCGGCCCACGGGGGCGGGCGGTGTGGTCACCCGGTCCGACGTGCGCACCGCGGTCGCCGGTGCGCATCCGGCGCCTGCCGTGGCCTCGGGTGTGGCCGCGGGCGCGACCACGGGCAGTGCGGTCGTGGTGGGTGCGGGTGTGGCCTCGGGTGTGGTCGGTGTCGGTGTCGGTGCGGGTGCGGATGTGGATGCGAGTGGGGGCACGGGTCTGGTCGGTGCGAGTGCGAGCGCGGGTGCGGGCACGCGTGGCGCGCGGCGGGTCCCGCTCAGCGGGTTCCAGAAGGCGGCGTCGGCGGTGCTGTCGCGCAGCCGGGCGGAGATCCCGGAGGCGACCGTCTGGGTCGACGTCGACGCCACCGAGCTCTGCGGGCTGCGCGAGGCTGCCCGCACGCCCGACGACCCGGGGCCGGGGCTGCTCGCCTACCTCGCGCGGTTCGTCGTCGCCGGGCTCCAGGAGTACCCCGTGCTCAACGCGCGGCTCGACGTCGAACGCGCCGAGCTGGTGGTCCCGGACACGGTCAACCTCGGTATCGCCGTCCAGAGTGAGCACGGGCTCGTGGCCCCGGCGGTGCTCGGTGCCGACCGGATGACGACCGCCGGGCTGGATGCGGCCGTCCGCGACCTGGTGGAACGTGCCCGCGCGGGGCGGGCGACGGCCGAGGAGCTGACGGCCGGCACGTTCACGCTGAACAACTACGGGAGTCTCGGCGTCGACGGCAGCGCGGCGATCATCAACCACCCCCAGGCGGCGATCCTCGGCTTCGGGCGGGTCATGGACCGGCCGTGGGTGGTCGACGGGCAGGTCGTGCCGCGCAAGATCACCCAGATGTCCTTCGTCTTCGACCACCGCGTGTGCGACGGCGCGACGGCGGCGGGCTTCATGCGATCCGTCGCCGGGGCGATCGAGAACCCGGTGCCGGCGATCGTGCGGCTCTGAGAGCGGGCCCGGCGGCGTCTCCGACGGTACGAGGGAGGTTGTCCACAGATCTTCTGGTGCCCGAGCGGATCGTACGAACGTTCCATAGGATGGCACGTGTAGGAAGGCGTACAGGCGGAACTGTGGGGTGGGGTGAGGGTCCATGGGGCAGGCGGCGAACGGCATGGCTTCTGGTGACCTGCCGCCGGTGCGGTCGATCGAGGAGGCGCTGACCCGGATCGAGGCGGTGGTGGATGACCTGGCCGAGCTGGTCGGCCCGGGCCACCTGGACGGGTGGAACGCTCCGGGGGTCGCCCGGCTGGTGGAGGCGCACGCCCGGATCCGTCGCGCGGCGGGCCGCCTGGACGGTGTGCGGTACACCCTGTTGCCGCGGATCGAGGACGAGGGGTCGTGGCGCTCAGGCGGGACGGCCCGGACGTTCACGTCCTGGTTGCGGGTGCGGGAGGGGGTCTCCGCGTCCACGGCGGGCAAGGACATGACGATGGCGCGCCGGCTGGCGACCGCGCTGCCCGCGACGCGCGAGCGGCTGGTCGCCGGGGCCCTGGGGGCCGACCATGCCCGGGTGATGGCCGAGGTCGCACCGACGAGCGAGTCCCGCACGGACGCGCTCGGCTGGCTGGTCGACACCCGGACCGGCCGGACCACGACACCCGAGCAGTTCGTGCAGACGGTGCCCGTGGACTTTCCTGACCCGGCCCAGGACCCGGACGGGACCCGGACCCGTGACCTGGTCACGGCGGTGCTGGAGCGCGCGGTCGCGGAGGGGACGCTGGTGACCGGCGAGGGGCTGGTGCTCCGGGAGGCAGCAGCGCTCAACGCTGACCAGTTCCGGGTCGTGGCGCGCCGGTTCGCCACGGTGACGGACCCGGATGCCGACGACGCCGATGACGACAAGGCGGCGCAGGGCGAGTTCCTGGACCTGTCCAAGACCTTCGGCGGGTACCACGTGGCGGGGTTCCTGACGGACGAGCACGGCCTGCTCGTCTCGACCGTGGTGAACGCGATGATCGGGGCGCCCGCCGCGGAGGACTCGCGTACGCCCTCGCAGCGGCGTGCGCAGGGGCTGGCGGACGCGGCTCGGCTCGTGCTGGACGCCGACCAGGCGTCGCCCGGGGCCGCGATCCCACCGCACCTGAACGTCACGGTCTCCTGGACCGAGCTGCTCACCCAGGTCGGCCGGACCCGTGACGGGCTGTGCCTGACCTGCGGGCAGGGCATCCCCGCGCGCGGAAGCCGAGCAGGCACGACGTCGACCGTGCCCGGGCTGCTGTCGGCGGGCGGTGCGGTGTTCGCCGAGACCGGCGGTCGTGCGCCACGGGCGCTGTTGCGGCGGCTGGCCTGCGACAGCGCGATCACCAGGATCGTGTTCGGGCCGGACGGGGCGGTGCTGGACGTCGGGCGTGCCCGGCGCACCGTGACCGGGCAGATGCGGCGCGCCGTCATCGCCAGGGACCGGCACTGCGTGTATCCGGGATGCGATCAACCGCCGTCGCGGTGCGAGGTCCACCATGCGGTGCGGCACTGGGCAGACGGCGGCGACACCGCCGTGGCCAACAGCGCGTTGCTGTGCTGGTTCCACCATCAGCTCGTCGACGCGCGCGGCATCACGATGCACTGGACGGGCAGACCCGCTGCGGATGCCGGAGCAGGAGGCCTGGTCGAGACCGGATGGGACTTCGTCGACGCCCGCGGGCACCACATCCGTCTGCCCGAGGCGTTCGAAGCCTTCCGACCACCGCGGGCCGACTCGACTGCCGACCCGCCGACCGCGGAAGCCGCGTGATCGACGGGTGACGGCGGGTCGGTCACGGAAGCCTGCTCGATGTGTCGCTGCTCGATGTGTCGCTGCGTGGTGTGTCGCTGCGTGGTGTGGTGTCGGGCGGTGCCTCGTCGTGCGGGCGCGGCCCGAGGCCGTCGAAGAGCACGCTGGAGACCGTGGCGGCGAGGGTGCTCGCGGGCAGCGGACCGTCGGGGCGGTACCAGTCGACGAGGGAGTTGACCGTGCCGAAGACGAGCCGGCTGATCACCTCGGGTTCGACGTCGGCGCGCAGGTCGCCCTCGGCGGCGGCCTGCCGGACGAGCGCGGCGAGGCGCTCGTCGATGTGCCGGCGCCGCGCGATCGCCGACCGCTCCAGGTCGCTGTTGCCCCGCACGCGCAGCAGCAGCGTCACGGCGGGCAGGTGGTCGGCGAGGATGCGGACGGCCGCCTCGACGGTGGCCCGCAGGCGCACGGAGCTGCGTTCGCCGTCGGTCGCGGTCGCCGCCGCCTCGACGGCGGCGGCGAGCTCCTCCAGCGCCTCGTCCAGGGCCGCCGCGAGGAGCGCCTCCTTGCTCGCGTAGTGGTGGTACACGGCCGACTTGGTGACGCCGAGCTCGGCGGCCAGGTCGCTGATCGAGGTGGCGTCGTACCCGCGCTGGTTGAAGAGCTCGATCGCCGTGCGCAGCACCGTCGCCCGGTCGTGGCCCGGGCGTCCTCGCGGGCGGCGGGCGGGGGCGTCCGTCGGCGTGGCGTCCGTCGTCATCGGGTCATCGTCCCAGACGGAGCGGATCGTCGGCCCGGCGGTCCCCGTCCCCGCCACGCCCACGTGGGGAGGTGCGGCGGGGACGGCCGGGCGAGCGGTCCGATCAGGCGCCGGTCGTGTTCTTGCCCGTCGTGTCCTGGGCGCTCTTCGCGACGAGCGTCAGCACGTCGTACGCCGCGACCTGCTCGCCGTCCTGGTTGGTCACGTCGGCCTCCCAGCGCACCTCGCCGTAGTCGGCCGACGTGCGGGGGGTGATCTGCTTGACCGTGAGGGCCACCCGGATGGTGTCGCCCACGTGCACCGGCGTGAGGAAGCGCAGGTTGTCGACGCCGAAGTTGGCCAGCACCGGCCCCGGGGCCGGGTCCACGAAGAGGCCCGCGGCCAGCGACACCACGAGGTAGCCGTGCGCCACGATGCCGCCGAAGAACGGGTTCGCGGCGGCGGCCGCAGGGTCGGTGTGCGCGTAGAAGGTGTCGCCCGTGAACTCCGCGAAGTGGTCGATGTCGTCCTGCGTGACCGTCCGGGTCGCCGTCTCGATCGTGTCGCCGACGCGCAGCTCGGCCAGCGACTTGCGGAACGGGTGCACGCTGCCGACCACCCGCCGGGAGCCGGTGGTCCAGCGTCCGGTGACTGCGGTGAGCATGTCGGGGGAGCCCTGCACGGCCGTGCGCTGCATGTGGTGCAGCACGCCGCGCACCCCGCCCAGCTCCTCGCCGCCGCCGGCGCGTCCGGGGCCGCCGTGCACGAGCATCGGCAGCGGGCTGCCGTGGCCGGTCGACTCGGCGGCGTCGTCCCGGTCGAGGAGCAGCAGCCGGCCGTGCCAGGGCGCGAGCCCGCGGGTCACCTCCCGGGCCACCTGCGGGTCGTGCGTGACCAGCGACGCCACCAGGCTGCCCCGGCCGCGCGCGGCGAGGGCCACCGCCTCGTCCACCGAGCCGTAGGTGAGCACCGTGGCCACCGGGCCGAAGGGCTCCACCTCGTGGGGCTCGGCCGCGCCCGGCCGGGCGCGCAGCAGGACGGGGGAGAGGAACGCGCCGCGCTCGGCGTCGGCGCCCACCACCTCGACGTGGTCGGGGTCGCCGTGCACGATGTCGGCGGAGGTGCGCAGCGCCTCGATCGCCTTGCGCACCTCCTCGCGCTGCCGGATGCTGGCCAGGGCGCCCATCCGGACGCCGTCGTCGGCCGGGTTGCCGACCGTGATCCGGGCCAGGCGGGCGCTGATCGCGCCGATCACGGCGTCCGCCATCGCCTCCGGGACCAGGACGCGCCGGATCGCCGTGCACTTCTGGCCCGCCTTGACGGTCATCTCGGTGACGACGCCCTTGACGAACAGGTCGAGCTCCGGGTCCTCCGGGTGCACGTCCGGCCCCAGGATCGAGCAGTTCAGCGAGTCCGCCTCGACACCGAGACGGACCCCGCGGTGCAGCACCGACGGGTGCGAACGCAGGATCTCGGCGGTGTGCGCCGAGCCGGTGAAGGCCACCGAGTCCTGCTCGCCGAGCTCGTCCAGCAGCGTGCCGGCGCTGCCGCAGACGAGCTGGAGGCTGCCCTCGGGCAGGATCCCGGAGGCGATGATCTGCCGCACCACCGCCGCGGTGAGGTACGCCGTCTGGCTGCCCGGCTTGACGATGCCGGGCAGGCCCGCGAGGAACGCGGGCGCGAGCTTCTCGAGCATGCCCCAGACGGGAAAGTTGAAGGCGTTGATCTGCACCGCGACCCCGGGTCGCGAGGTGTACAGGTGCTGGCCCACGAAGGTGCCGCCCTTGCCGAGGGGTTCGAGGGCGCCGTCCAGCACGACGGTGTCGTCCGGGAGCTCCCGCTTGCCCTTGCTCGCGTAGCTGAACAGGGTGCCGATGCCGCCGTCGATGTCGACCGCGGAGTCGCGCCGGGTGGCGCCCGTGCGCAGCGACAGGGCGTAGAACTCGTCCTTGGCCCCGCCCAGGTGCAGCGCGAGCTCCTTGAGCAGGGTCGCCCGCTCGTGGAACGTGAGCCGGGCGACGGCCGGGCCGCCCACCTCACGGGCGTGCGCGACCACGGCGGCGAAGTCGATCCCGCGGCTCGACACCCGCGTGATCTCCTTGCCGGTCACCGCGTCGAGGACGGGTTCGCCGTCGTCCGTGCCGGCCTGCCAGCGCCCCGCGACGTAGCTCTCCAGTGTGCTCACTCTGCGCTCCTTTGCGATCGGTGTGCCCAGGCCGTTGTGCAACCCCTCGTGGCTGTGCCAATCTATTACAGAACGTTCGGTCAGTAAATAGGTTCAGAAGCGCGTCCAGCAGACGGGCGACGTCGCCCACGGAGGTGGTCATGCCGGCAGACACCGAGCCCGATGCCCTGCCCGACGCCCTGCCCGACGCCCTGCCCGAGACCCTGCTCGAAGCGCGGTTCGAGGCCACGATCGCCCGCAAGGACCGCATCGAGCCACGCGACTGGATGCCCGAGGCCTACCGCAGGACCCTGGTGCGCCAGGTCGCGCAGCACGCCCACTCCGAGATCATCGGCATGCAGCCGGAGGGGGCCTGGATCGGCCGCGCGCCGTCGCTGCGGCGCAAGGCGATCCTGCTCGCCAAGGTCCAGGACGAGGCGGGCCACGGCCTCTACCTCTACTCGGCCGCGGAGACCCTCGGCGTCTCGCGCCAGGAGCTCACCGAGATGCTGATCAGCGGCCGGCAGAAGTACTCCTCGATCTTCAACTACCCCACGCTGTCGTACGCCGACACGGGCACCATCGGCTGGCTGGTCGACGGCGCCGCCATCTGCAACCAGGTGCCCCTGTGCCGCACCTCCTACGGGCCGTACGGCCGGGCCATGATCCGCATCTGCAAGGAGGAGTCCTTCCACCAGCGGCAGGGCTACGAGCTGCTGGCGACGATGATGCGCGGCACCGACGAGCAGCGGGCGATGGTCCAGGAGTCCGTGGACCGGTTCTGGTGGCCGTCGCTGATGATGTTCGGCCCGCCGGACGACGCGTCGCCCAACACGGCGCGCTCCATGGCCTGGGGGGTCAAGACGCACACCAACGACGAGCTGCGCCAGCGGTTCGTCGACATGACCGTGCCCCAGGCCGACGCGCTGGGCGTCACCCTGCCCGACCCGGAGCTCGCCTGGAACGAGGAGCGCGGGTCCTACGACTTCGGGCAGCCCGACTGGGACGAGCTCTGGGCCGTCGTCGCGGGGAACGGCCCCTGCAACGCGCAGCGCGTGGCGCACCGCGCGCAGGCCTGGGACGACGGCGCCTGGGTCCGCGAGGCGGCGCTCGCGTTCGCGCGCCGCGGGGACCACGGCGACCACGAGGGTGACGAGGAGGCGGCATGACCGGCCAGGTCAGCGGCGAGTGGCCGCTCTACGAGGTGTTCGTCCGCGGCAAGCGCGGCCTCAACCACGTGCACGTCGGGTCGCTGCACGCCCCCGACGACCAGATGGCCGTGCGGCACGCCCGTGACGTCTACACGCGGCGCAACGAGGGCGTCAGCATCTGGGTGGTCCGGTCGTCCGCGATCACGGCCTCCAGCCCGGACGAGAAGGACCCGCTCTTCGCGCCCAGCGGGGACAAGGTCTACCGGCACCCCACGTTCTACGACATCCCCGCCGACGTCCCGCACATGTAGGAGGCACCATGCCCGACGTCCGCACCCATGAGCCCGGCGAGCACGACAACGCCTACGCGGGCCTGCTCGTCAACGACGACCGCTGGGCCTTCGGGACCGACTTCGAGGACCCGCTGGCCGGCGTCGAGGCCACCGTGCCCGACGGCGTGGACCCCGCCGCGCTGGCGGCCTACTGCCTGATGCTCGGCGACGACGCGCTCGTGCTCTCCCAGCGGCTCGCCGAGTGGTGCAGCCGCGCCCCCGACCTGGAGGAGGACATCGCGCTGTCGAACATCGCCCTCGACCTGCTCGGTCAGGCGCGGCTGCTGCTCGCCCGGGCGGCCGCCGCCGACCCCGCGCAGGTGCCCGCCCTGCCGGACGGCTCACCCGTGCCCGACGAGGACCGGCTCGCCTTCTTCCGCGACGGCCTCCGGTTCCGCAACGTGCGCCTCGCGGAGGTGCCGAACGGCGACTTCGGCCATACCGTCGCCCGGATCCTGCTGTTCTCGGCCTGGCGGCTGGCCCTGTTCGAGGAGCTGTGCCGCAGCCGGGACGCCGTGCTCGCCGCCGTGGCCGCCAAGGGCGTCAAGGAGCTGACCTACCACCGCGACTTCGCCGCCCGCTGGTTCGTGACGCTGGCCCGCGGCACCGCCGAGTCCCGCCGCCGGCTGCTCGCCGGGCTCGACGCGCTCTGGCCGTACCGTGCCGAGCTGTTCGCGACGCACGACGTCGAGCGCACGGTCGCGCGGGCCGGCGTCGGCGTCGACCCGGCAGGCCTCACCGCGCACGTCGACGCGGTGCTCGGCCAGGTGCTGGCCGCCAGCGGCGTCGGCCGGCCCGACGTGCCCGCGCTCGCGGGCGTGCTCGGTCGGACGGGCCGCGACGGGCGGCACACCGAGGCGCTCAGCCGGATGCTCGCCGAGATGCAGTCGGTCGCCCGCGCGCACCCCGGAGGCCGGTGGTGACCGCCGCACCCGCGCGGCAGCGGCCGGCCGCCCCGCACCCGCCGGGGACCCCGCCGGTGGACCAGCCGGTGCACGGTCCGGCGCACAATCCGGCAGACCCCGGCGCGCTGACCCGCGCCCGCGTGGTCGCCGCCGCCGTCGTCGACCCGGAGCTGCCGATGCTCACCCTGCACGACCTCGGCGTCCTGCGGGACGTCGCGCTCGGCGACGACGGCGCCGTCGTCGCCGCGATCACCCCCACCTACTCGGGCTGCCCCGCCATGGCGACCATGCGTGACGACCTCCTGCACGAGCTGCACGCCGCGGGATTCGCCGACGCGCGGGTACGCGTCGTCCTCGAACCCGCCTGGACCACCGACTGGATCACCCCGGCCGGCCGGGCGGCCCTCGCGGACGCCGGGATCTCCCCGCCGGGCCGCGCACCCCGGCACGCCGGGCCGGTGCCGCTGCGCCTGGGCCCGCCGCGCCGCGCGGTGCGCTGCCCGCGCTGCGGGGCGGACGACGTCGAGGTCACCTCCGAGTTCGGCGCCACGGCGTGCCGGGCCCTGTACCGCTGCCGGTCGTGCCTGGAGCCGTTCGACCACGTGAAGGAGATCTGACGTGACCGCCACCCTGAGCCGCGCCGCCGCCGGGCGCACGGCCTTCCACACGCTCACCGTGCGCGATGTCGAACGGCTCACCGACGACGCGGCCGCGGTGACGTTCGACCTGCCCGCCGGCCTGCGGCACGTGTTCGACTTCGCGGCCGGCCAGTCCCTGACGCTGCGCCGGGTGGTCGACGGCGTCGAGCACCGCCGCACCTACTCGATCTGCGCGCCCGTCGGCAGCCCGCCGCGGATCGGCGTCCGCGAGGTGCCCGACGGGCTGTTCTCGGCCTGGCTCGTGCACGACGTGCGGCCCGGCGACCGGGTGGAGGTGCAGGCGCCGAGCGGCAGGTTCCGGGCCGACCCGGCCGCGGGCGGGCGGCACCTGTGCATCGCGGCGGGCTCGGGTATCACGCCGGTGCTCTCGATCGCGGCCACGCTGCTGCGCAACCCGGACGCCCGCGTGACCCTGCTCTACGGCAACCGCACGACCGCCTCGGTGATGTTCGCCGAGGAGCTGGCGGACCTCAAGGACGCCCACCACGACCGGCTCGACCTGGTCCACGTGCTGTCCCGGGAGCCGCGGGACGTCGACCTGTTCTCGGGCAGGCTCGACGCCGACCGGCTGCGTGCCCTGCTCACCCTCGTGGTGCCGGTCGGCGACGTGGACCACGTGTGGCTCTGCGGGCCGCTCGGCATGCAGGACGGGGCCCGGGCGGTGCTGGCCGAGCTCGGCGTCCCGGCCGACCGGGTGCACGTCGAGCTGTTCTGGGTCGACGAGCCGCCGCCGCAGCTACGGCACGCCGACCGCGTGGCCGACGGCGCCACGAGCCAGGTGACCGTGGTGCTCGACGGCCGGTCCACGACCAGCGCGATGCCGCGGGACACCCGGCTCCTCGACGCCGCGCAGGAGGTCCGTGCCGACCTGCCGTTCGCGTGCAAGGGCGGGGTCTGCGGCACCTGCCGGGCGCGCGTGCGCGAGGGCGAGGTGGACATGGTGCGCAACTACGCGCTGGAGAAGTCCGAGGTGGCCGCCGGGTTCGTGCTCACCTGCCAGTCGTTCCCGGTGAGCGACGAGGTCGTCGTGGACTTCGACGCATGAACGCGCCCCTGCTGGTCGAGGAGCACGACGACCGGGTGGTGCTGCGCCTGAACCGGCCCGAGGTCCGCAACGCCATCGACCGCGCCACGGTCGAGGCCCTGCACGCCGCCTGCGCCCTGCTGGAGGCCACGCCGCGGGTGGCGCTCGTGGTGGGCTCCGGCGGCACCTTCGCCGCGGGCGCCGACATCGCGGAGCTGCGCGAACGACGCCGGGAGGATGCCCTGGCGGGGATCAACTCCGGGGTCTTCGAGCGGGTCCGCCGGCTGCCGATGCCCGTGGTCGCCCTCGTCGACGGGTACGCCCTCGGCGGCGGCGCGGAGCTCGCCTACGCGTGCGACTTCCGGATCGGCACCCCGGCGACCAGGATCGGCAACCCCGAGCCGGGCCTCGGCATCCTCGCCGCCGCCGGGGCCGCCTGGCGGCTCGCGGAGCTCGTCGGGGAGCCGCTCGCCAAGGAGGTGCTGCTGGCGGGGCGCGTGCTCGACGCGCAGGAGGCCCTCGCCGTCCGGCTCCTCAACGAGGTGGTGGACGCCGACGACCTGGAACCGGCCGGGCACCGGCTCGCCGACCGGATCACCGCGCAGGCACCGCTCGCCGTGCGGCTGACCAAGTCCGTGCTGGACGCGCCCCGCGCCGCCCACCCCCTGATCGACGACATCGCCCAGGCGGTGCTGTTCGAGACCCAGGACAAGGCGGACCGGATGACGGCGTTCCTCGACCGGCGCAAGGGGCGGCCATGACCGGGGTCCCGGAGGGAGCGGCGCCGCAGTCGGCCTCGGTGGTGGCCGTCCCGGACGCCGTCGGCGTGTACGGCGGCGGGCGCATGGGCGGCGGCATCGCCCATGCGTTCGCGGTGGCGGGCGCCACCGTGACCGTCGTCGAGAGCGACGACGCCGCGGCGCGGTCGGCGCGCGAGCGCATCGAGCGGAGCCTCGCCCGGGCGGTCGCCGAGGGCGCGACGGTCGCGGGCGGGTTCGGCGTCGTGGTGGACGACGCCGCACTGGCCGGCTGCGCGCTGGTGGTCGAGGCCGTGCCCGAGGTGGCCGGCCTCAAGCGCGACGTGCTGGCGCGGGCGGCCGCGGCGGCCCCCGGCGCGGCCTTCGCCACCAACACGAGCTCGCTGTCGATCGACGCCCTGGCCGACGCTCTGCCGGACCCCTCCCGCCTGGTGGGCCTGCACTTCTTCAACCCCGTCCCGGTCAGCTCCCTGGTCGAGGTGGTGGTCGGACGGCGCACCGCGCCCGGCCTCGTCGCCCGCGCCCGGGACTGGGTCGCGGGCCTGGGCCGGACGGCGATCACCGTCCAGGACTCACCGGGCTTCGCGAGCAGCCGGCTCGGGGTGGCGCTCGCCCTGGAGGCGATGCGCATGCTGGAGGAGGGCGTGGCCGACGCCGCCGACATCGACACCGCGATGACCCTGGGCTACCGGCACCCGGTGGGTCCGCTGCGCACCACCGACCTCGTGGGGCTCGACGTGCGGCTGCACATCGCCGAGCACCTCGAACGCGAGCTGGGGCCCCGGTTCGCGGCGCCCCGGGTGCTCCGTGACAAGGTCGCCGCGGGGGAGCTGGGCCGCAAGACCGGGCAGGGGTTCTACCCGTGGTGACACCCGGCACCGATCGTGAAGGAGGAACGATGAGCGACGCTCCCGTCGTCGTCGACCGCGTGGACGCGGTGGCGACGATCACGCTGGACGACCCCGCGCACCGCAACGCCCTGACCGTCGCGGCCAAGGAGGCCCTGCGCGCCGCCGTCGCGGACGTCGCCGCCGACGACGCGGTGCGCGCCGTCGTGCTCGCCGGGACCACGCGGGCGTTCTGCCTGGGCCAGGACCTGGGCGAGCATGCCGCCGCCCTGGCGGGCGGGGCGGAGGCGGCCTTCTCCACGGTCCGCGAGCACTACTCGCCCGTCGTGCGCGACCTGCTGACCATGCCCAAGCCGGTGCTGGCCGCCGTGGCCGGAACCTGCGTGGGGGCCGGGCTGGGCCTCGCGCTCGCGTGCGACCACCGGGTCTTCGCGACCGGCGTGCGGCTGGCGACCGCGTTCACGGGGATCGGGCTGACCTTCGACACCGGCCTGTCGGTCACGCTGCCGCGCGCCGTCGGGGACGCCCGGGCCAAGGAGCTCGTCCTGTTCGGCCGCACGTTCACCGCCGAGGAGGCCGTCGCCTGGGGTATCGCCGGCGAGATCGTCGAGCCGGACGAGGTGCTGCCCCGGGCCACCGCGCTGGCCCGGCAGCTCGCCGAAGGACCGACCACGGCGTTCGCGCAGACCAAGCGCCTGCTCGCCCGGGCCCCGGGGCTGAGCCTGGACGACGCCCTCGCGGCCGAGGCGGCAGCCCAGACCCGGTGCGGCGCCACGTCCGACCACACGGGTGCGGTCGCATCGTTCCTGACCCGCGAGCCCCCCACCTTCACGGGCCGCTGACCCTCTCGCGGCGCCTGCCACCCTCCCGACCTGGCCGAACGTAGGGTTGGGCGGCCCATGGGCCCTCATCGACCGACGATCCCTACGTTCGCCGCCGGCCCTGTGGGTGGCGGGCCGGCGCCGGTCATCGCCGGGCCGCAGCCGGGCCGGCGTCGCGGAGTGTTGAGTGCGGGAGTAGGTGCGTTCTGAGCGCTCGGAGTGCTACCAGGTCCGCGTTCGCCGCCGGCGGCTGGGTGGGGCCGATGGGTGGGGCCCGTCGGTGGGGCCCGTCGGCGAGGCCGGTGGGTGAGGCCCGTGGGTGAGGCCGATGGGTGAGGCCGGTGGGTGAGGCCCGTCGGTGAGGCCCGTAGGTGAGGTCGGTGGGTGGGGCTGGTGGGTCCGTCAGGTCGGGAGGGTGCGGGCGATGTGGGCGCGGGTCGCGGCGAACGCCGCCGCCTGCTCCCGGGACTGGCCGGGGTACTCGGCATGGCCCGCCGCGTGGATCGCCAGCTCGAGGTCCGCCCCCGCCGCCCGGCCGACCCCGTTCGCCACCGCGAACTGTCCCGGCGGCGGCACGTGCGTGTCCCACGCCGCGCACTCGACGCGGGTGGGCACGCGCAGGTGCGTGGCGGCCACCGACGCGTCGTGGAACGCCAGCACCTCGCGTGCCTCCGGGTGGTCCGCGACGTGGTGGCGCACGGCCTCGCCGCTGCCCGTGCACGGCATCGTCAGGCGCAGGTCGTGCTGGCCGAACGTCGGCACCTCGAGCGTGGCGCCCACGAACCGGTCGTCCCACGGCACGGCCAGCGCTCCGATGCCGCCGCCGAAGCTCGTGCCGACGAAGTACAGCGGCAGGTTGCCCAGGGTCGCGTCTCGCCGGGCCAGCAGGTCCAGCAGGGCGGTCCCCGCGTGCCAGAGGTCCACGGCGGACCGCCCGACGGCGTATGTCTCCACCGCCTCGATGCCGTGCAGCACGTGCCGCGAGCTGGTGTCGGGCGCCCCGACACCGGCGTTCAGAGCACCGAGCCCGCGCGCGACGGGGAAGATGACGGCGGCGTCGTGCGGCACCCGTTCGAAGGTCGGGGCGTCCCGCCCGCCGTACCCGTGGCTGTGCACCACGCCCACGCGGGGTCGTCCGTCCACCGGCACCGCGACCCAGGCCCGCAGGCGCAGCCCGCCGTCGGCGGTGTACGTCACCACGGAGACGTCGTGCGTGGGCCGGCGAGCCCCACCCGCCGCCTCGACCACCACGTCGGACGGCACCTCCCGCGCCCGGGCGTACCAGGACCGCCACAGCTCCGCGAACCCGTCCGGCTCGGCGGCTGGCACCACGGCGAGCAGCGCGTCGCGGTCGTACCCGTAGGTGCCGTCGAGGGGGCTGCCCGGGAACCATCGGTCGTAGGGGCTCGGCAGGTCCGGGGGTGCGGCAGGGGTCACGTCGGGTTTCCTTCGGCGGGTACGGCGGTGGCCGACGGCGCGGCTCGTGTCACACTGAGCCGGTCGTCGAAAGGGGTAGGTGTGCTGGTCGCTGAGCGCAGGGCGCGGATCGTCGACGAGGTGGCCCGCCGGGGCGCCGCGAGCATCGCGGAGCTCGCCGACGAGCTCGGCGTGAGCGCGATGACGGTCCGCCGCGACATCGAGGTGCTCGCGGACCACGGGAAGCTGGACCGGGTGCGGGGCGGTGCCACGGCGCGGCCGGACGAGACGGTGCGCCAGGACCGCGGGTTCGTGGCCCGCGTGCACCAGCAGGTCGCCCAGAAGCGGGCGATCGCGCGGCACGCGGCAGCCCTGGTGGAGCCGGGTATGGCGGTCGGCCTCTCCGGCGGCACGACGGCGTGGGTGCTCGCACAGGAGCTCCGCGACGTCGCGGAGCTGACCGTGGTGACCAACTCGCTGCCGGTCGCCGAGGTGTTCCGGCGTCCTGACCGGTCCGACGAGCCGTACACGCAGTCCGTGGTGCTGACCGGCGGCGTCCGGACGCCGTCCGACTCCCTGGTGGGCCCGGTGGCCGTGCGGTCGCTGGAGCACCTGCACCTGGACATCGCGTTCCTCGGCGCGCACGGCATCGACCTGCACGCCGGCCTGACCACGCCGAACCTCCTGGAGGCCGAGACCGACCGCGCGCTGCTCGCGGCGGGTGCCGCCGCCGTCGTGCTGGCCGACCACTCCAAGTGGGGCGTCGTGGGGCTGACCACCGTGGTGGACCTGCGCGACGTGCGCCACCTCGTGGTCGACGACGGGCTGGACGAGGCGGCCCGCGCGACGCTCGCCGAGCAGGTGGGCGAGCTCCAGGTCGTGCCGGTGGACTGAGCCCGGGCGTGCCCGGGAGGCCGGCCGTGCGGCACGGCCCGCCGGGGCCTCACCGGGCTGTGCTGGCCCGGGGCACCACCCGCGCCCCGACCACCACGTGCTCCACGGGCAGGTTGCCGCCGGGCGGGGTGGCGATCTGCCGTTCGAGCTCGCTCAGCGCGCGCTCGACCAGCGCCTCCTTGTCGGGGGCGACCGACGTCAGGGCGGGCACCGTGAACCGCGCGCCGCGCACGTCGTCGATGCCGACCACGGCCACGTCGCCGGGCACCGACCGCCCGCCGGCCTCCAGCGCGACCAGCGCGCCGAAGGCCACGGAGTCGTTCGCGCAGACCAGGCCGTCGAACGCGACCCCCCGGCGCAGCAGGTCGGCGACCGCCCGCAGGCCCTCGTCCGGCGTGAACGCGTCGAGCTGCGCCACCAGGTCCGGGTCCTGCACCAGCCCCAGGGCCGCGACGGCGTCCCGGTAGCCCGTGTACCGCCGGTCGGCGGCGTCGGACGGGCGCGCGTCCCGGGTGCCCACGTACGCGACCCGGGCGCAGCCGACCTGGGCCAGGTGCTCGGCCGCGGCGTAGGACGCCGCACGGTTGTCGATGGTGACGTGCGTGAACGGGCTGACCAGGATGTGCTCGCCCAGCAGCACGAGAGGGCCGGGCGTGGCGCGGCGGGTCAGGTCGGCCACCGACAGCGCGCGGGGGATGTGGATCAGCCCGTCCGTCGCCGGCAGGCCGATGCCGTTGGCGACGTTGACCTCGCGCTCGTGGTCGCCGGCGGTCTGCTGGATGAGCACCGACAGGCCGCGCTGGTCCGCGCGCCGCACCAGCAGCGCCGTCAGCTCGGCGAAGTACGGCTCCTCCAGGTCCGGCACGGCGAGCGCCACGATCCCGGTGCGCTCTTTCCTGTGCACGACCGACAGCGTAGTGGTGCCCGCCCGGGGGCGGGGGACCGGCGACACCGCGGGCGCGGTGCGCAGGGCACGGTCGTTCCCGGTCGGCATCACCGCTCCTGGACCCGGAACGCGACCACGCGGGCCTGCTCGGCACCGTTGGTGGCGCCCACCACGAGGCGGGCGGAGCGGACGGCGCCGAGGTCGTCCGGCAGGGGGTGCACGCGCAGCCGCTGCCGGTTGCCGGTCACGGCCGCGACGGTGACCCAGTCCGGCCCGTCGTGCGGCAGCACCTCGACGCGGTAGTCCTTCACCAGCGTGGGCAGGATCTCGTGGGGGGTGCGGTGGTGGTGCAGCGTGTTGAGCTCGACGTCCAGGTCGTCGTCGAGCACGACCCGCACCTCGCCCGGGGTCACGGGCTCGTCCCAGTCCAGGCGCAGCCACTCCTCGCGGCCGGGGGACAGGGGCGCCGAGGCCCACATGTTCGGCCCGCCGTGGTTGCGGTGGTAGCCCGACGTCGCCCGCTCGGGCGCGAGCGCGTGCGTCTCGGGGGCGGTCCGGAAGACGACGGACCGGCCGCGCAGCGGCTTGGTGGGCCACTGCACGAGCAGCTCGTCGGTGCTGATCTGCACGTTCTGGTCGTCGCTGTCGACGCGGTGCACCAGGGTGAGCACCCCGGGCGGCAGCGTGGCCGTGGTGTGCACGGCGAGGTCGGGGTTGGCGCGGAGCACCACCACGGCGTTCTGCGGCACCTCCGGGGCGAACGGCACGTGGGCCGTGACCCAGCGGTGGTCACCGGCGGGCACGACGACGTCGGTCGCCGACTCCAGGTGCGCGGGCACCACGTTCTGCTTCTTGCCGGTGGAGTACACCTCCACCCGGAGCGTCGTGTCGTTCCGGGCCGAGACGAGCAGGTCCACGCTGTCCAGGCGCGGGTGCACGGGCAGCGCGATGCCCAGGTCGACGTCGAGGTCGTGCACGTCGAAGTCGTCGTACGGGTCGCCGGTCGTGGCGGCCACCGGGGCGGCGACGGTCGTGGTGGTGCTCGACGCCGTCACGCGGGCGCGCCGGGCCAGGTCCCGCTCGTCGGCGTTCGCGACGCCGACCAGGGGAGCGTCCCAGGCCAGCAGCGTCTGGCGCAGCTCGTCCAGGTGGTCGGTGTACACGCCGCGCGGCGTGGTGCCGTGCTCGACGCACAGGGCCGCCGCGGTGCCCGCGGCCTGGCCCATGGCGCCGCAGGTGGCCATGACGCGCGCCGCGCCGAACGCGATGTGCGTGGCCGAGACGTCACGGCCCGCGAACAGCATGTTCTCCACGTTCACGGAGTACAGGGACCGGTAGGGGATCTCGAAGACGCCGTCGGAGAAGCGCTGCAGGGCCCCGGCCCCGGTGGCGTACATGCCCTGCGCGGGGTGCAGGTCGATGGACCAGCCGCCGAACGCGACGCCGTCGGCGAACTCGGTCTGGCCCACGATGTCGCCCTGGTGCAGAGTGTAGTCGCCCACGAACCGGCGGTACTCGCGCTTGCCGGGCACGTTGCCGATCCACTCGAGGGTGAGGTTGTCGGCGTCGAACGTCCCGGAGTTCTTGATGTGGTCCCAGATGCCGAGGATGACGCCGCGCAGCTCGTCGCGGATCCGCTCGTTGTCGTCGACCGTGTCGAGCTCGCCGCCCCACTCGATCCACCAGTAGTGCGCGCCGGAGTCGCCGCTGCGGATGATGCGGTGCTCGGGGATGGGGGTGCCCGAGATGTCGATGGCGCTCTCCGGCGCCACGTACTTCACCGGGTGCCCCAGGTCCTTCGTGTAGAACAGCAGCGTCGAGCCGAGGAACTCGCGCACCGCCTCCGGCGGCGCCCACTCCTCGCCGAACTCGGCATGGCTCTCCTTGCCGAGCCGGTACCGGGCCCCGGCGAGATGGCCCACGAGCCCGTCGCCGGTGCAGTCCAGGAAGACCGGCGCGGTGAAGGTCGTCAGGATCTCCGACGCCATGGTCCAGCCCGTCACCGACTCGATGCGCCGGGCGTCGTCCGGCCCCGTGGCGCGCACCTCGCGGACGTCGGTGTTCAGGAACAGCCGGATGTTCTGCTCGCGACGCACGGTGTCCAGCACGACGTCGTCCCAGTAGACCGGGTTCCCCTCGGGGTTGCGGTACTGGTTCTCGACGTACATCTCGCCGATGATCCCGGTCTCCCGGGCCCATCGCTGGTTGCCGTGCGCGGTCGCCCCGCACACCCACACCCGCACCTCGGACGACGAGTTGCCGCCGAGCACCGGCCGGTTGTTGATCAGCACGACCTGCCGGCCCATCCGGGCGGCCGCGACGGCGGCACAGACGCCGGCGAGGCCCCCTCCGACGACGACGATGTCGGCTTCTACCGTCTGGGTGCGCATGTTCTCCTTGTTTCCTCAGTGCTGGGCCAAGAGTGCTGGCCAAGAGTGCTGGTGGGTGTGCGGGGCGGGGTGGGGCAGGCGTGGGGCAGGGACTAGCCGTCGACGGCCAGGGCCTCGACCTCGTAGACCCGCGCGACGTCGGTGGCCGACGCCGACGGGTCGGTGACCAGCAGCCGCACCTGGTCGGCCGTGGCAGCGGGGAACGTGAGGGTGACCGTGCCCTGCGTGCTGCCGCTGACCTGGCCCACCGGAACCCAGCCGTCGGCCGTGTGCAGCTCGACGGCGAAGGCGCGCAGCACGTCGGCCGTACCGGTGGCCTTGCTGTAGCCGCTGCGCACGCGGACCGTGTCGACGGCCGTGGGCGTGCCCCAGTCGGCGGTCAGCACCGGCTGGGTGTCCTCCAGGGCGGAGATCCAGCGGCTGGCGTCGGTGCAGGACCCGTCCACCGCGAGCTCGCCGCCGGTGTCGGCACGCAGCGTCGAGGACACGGTCACGTCCGCGCCCCGGGCCACGTTGACCCGGGTGGCCTCCCCGCGCAGGTCCGCCACGACGTCGGCGGCGGTGCCGCCCTCGGGCGTGCCGGCCGTGCGGGGCAGCGCGGCGTGGAACAGCAGCCCGGCGCCGGGGACCGTCAGGTACATCGTGTCCGTGCCGGTCGGCCCGGTGACGGCGCTCAGCCGCTGGGCACCCGTCTGCGGCTCGCCGACCGTACCGAACCGCCAGGTGCTCTCGCCCCGCACCTGCTCGGCGCGCACGACGGCGCTGCGCTGGCCCGTCACGCAGGAGGTGGTCTCCACCACCGCGTACACCCGCGTGGTGGCGCCCGCCGACGTCGTCTCGATGGCCGCCGACGTCTCGACGCCCGGCCCGAGCCCGGCCAGGTCGAGCACGGTCTCGCGCTGCCAGGCGGCGCCGTCCCAGCGGGCGTACCGGACGTCGTAGCCGTCGAACGCGGTGACGCCCTCGGTGCGGAACCGGTAGGCGATGCCGTCCAGCTCGTCACCGTGCACGGCGAGCTTCGCGGTCTGCAGGGCCGGCCAGTACGAGCCGATGTCCTCGCCCGCGGTGTACGGCTGGTAGATCACGGCGCCCGGCGTCGACGGCGTGATCGGGGTGGCGAGAGCGGCGCCCGTGACGTCGCGGAACGAGCCGTCGGCCGGGTCGTACACGGCGTACGAGCCCAGGTGCCGTGACGGGTCGGCGGGCCAGGGCCCCCACTCCCACAGCACGTGCACGCGGCCGTCCGTGCCCACCTTGAGGTCGTCCGGGTAGAACGAGTGGCCCTGCGCGTCGGCGACCACCGCGACGCGCGACCACGTGCCGGCCGAGGTGTCGAAGCGGTACAGGTTGCCCGTCCGGGCCTGCCGCTGGTCCGCACCCGCCCGGGCCATGACGTAGACGTCGCCGTCCGCGCCGCGGGCGGTCACCGGGTAGGTGATGGCGAGGTCCTGGTCCGGCATCTGCGCCGAGACGTCCACCAGCGAGGTGACGTCGCCCGGCGTCGTGGTGCGGAAGTAGTTCCACTGCTCGTGGTGCATGGAGACGAACGCGTGCACGTGTCCGTCGCCGTCCACCACGATCGAGGGCTGGTTGTGGCCGTTGTCGTCCGCGAACGTGGCGCAGCTGCCGTCGGCCGTCCGTAGGCAGCCGTCGGTCCAGTCGCCGTCCGCGCCGCGCGCGGCCACGTGCACCTCGTGCGTGGCGGCCGTGGGACCGGGCGCGTTGTAGGCGACGTAGGTGACGCCGCCGACCACGTCGAGCGGCTTCCACCAGCCCGCCTGGTTGGACGAGTCGACGGTGAAGGGCAGCTGGTCGACCTGCGCCGCGTGCCGGGCCGCGGCCGCCGGGGCGGGCGCGGCGGCGGCCGGCACGGGCAGGGCGGCGCCGAGGGTCACGGCCGCCGCGAGGGCGGCCGTGACGGCACGGGGACCGGGGTGGTGCTGTCGTCGCATGGTTCCTCCTTGAACCGTGGGGATGACTGCGGGAACGAACACGTGTCGCGGCGCCGTCAGCCGACGAGCTTCTGAGCGGCCTCGCCGGCCTTCGCCATCGCGGCCTTCGGCTCCGCGCTGCCCACCAGCACCGCCTGGACCTGCTCGGCGATGACCGTCTCGATCTGGGCGTACTGCGGGTAGACCCAGAACGGGTTGGTGGTGGCGGTGGCGGTGATCCGCTCGGCGAACTGCGCGCCGAACGCGTCGTCCGCCACCTCCGGCAGCGCCAGTGCCGACTCGGTGGCCGGCGGCAGACCGCGTGCCGCGAAGTACTGCTTCGCGACCTCGACGTCCGACGTCATCCACTTCGCGAAGTCGGCTGCGGTCTCCGCGCCGTCCCCCTGGACGACGGCGACGGCGCCGCCCCAGACCAGCGCGCGCGGGGTGTCGCCCGCGGCGAGCACGGGACGCGACCAGGCCGTGAGCTTGTCCGCGAGCTTCTTGTCGGGCGACTCGGTGACCACCGCGTCCCGGCCGACGATCGCGTCGTCGTAGATCGCGGCGCGGCCCTGGGCGAACAGCGACCGCGCGTCGAACCGGTCGACGTCGGGCGCGATGAGGCCCTGGTCGTAGAGCGACTTGTACCAGGTGACGGCCTCGACGCTCGCGTCGTCGCCGATCGTCACCGTGTCGCCGTCCAGCAGCGGGCTGCCGAACGTCTCCATCCAGATCAGCACGTCCTTGAGCTGTGCCGCCTTCGTGGACGCCGCGTAGGGGACCACGCCGCCGCCGAGCTTCTTCAGGTCCTTGAGCGCGGTCTCGAACTCGTCGATCGTCGCGGGCGCGTCGCCGATCCCGGCCTGCTCCAGCAGGCCGGAGTTGGCGACGAGACCGATCGCGCCGATGTTCCACGGCAGCCCGTACTGCACGCCGTCGAACTGCGACGCCGTGAGCCCCGCCTGCGTGTAGTCGGCGCCCTGGGCGAGCGGGCCCAGGTCCTGCAGCTTGCCGAGCGCGGCCAGCGAGCCGAGCCACGCGACGTCCACGTGCACGGCGCCGGTCACCTGGCCGCCCTTGACCTGCAGCGTGAGCTGGCTGATGTACTCGTTGTACGGGTAGGAGACCTCGCGGACCGTGACGTCGTTCGTCTCGGAGTACTGGCCCAGCAGCTCGCGGATCGCCGGGGCCGCCGTCTCCTCGGTCAGCGACCAGGAGGCGAAGCTGAAGTCGGTCTTCGCCCCGGCGGCCGCGGTGCTCGCGGCCTGGGGCGCGGCGGGGCCGGCCTCGGGCACGCAGGCGGCCAGCGTGAGTGTTCCGGCGCCGAGGCCGAGCAGCTGCAGCAGGCGGCGGCGGGACAGGGTGGTGGTGTCGAGGGCGGGGTGAGCGGGCATGGGAATCCTCCACGATGAGGGGTCGGGCATACGGGGACTACGGGCCGGGACTCCGGCGGTGGTGCCGCCGGGCGCCGTCAGCCCTTGACTGCGCCGGCGGTGAGGCCGCCGACCAGGTACTTCTGCAGGGCGATGAAGGCGATGGCCACCGGCAGCGAGACCACCAGGGACGCGGCCATGAGCTCGGGCCAGGCGGTGGACGCCTCGCCCACGAACGTGTTCACGAGGCCCGGCGGCAGGGTCTGCTTCTCGGGGCCGGCGAGCGTGAGGGCGAAGACGAAGTCGTTCCAGCCGCGCACGAAGGCGAACAGCCCGGCGGCGATGAGGCCCGGGGCCGACAGCGGCAGCACGATCGAGTGGATGATCCGCAGCCGCGAGGCACCGTCGACGCGTGCGGCCTCGACGAGCTCGTCGGGGATGGTGTCGAAGAACCCCTTGAGCATCCACACGCACAGCGGCAGCGTGAACGTGGTGAAGCTCAGCACCAGCGCGGTGTAGGTGTTGAGCAGGCCGTACGCGCTGAACAGCGAGTAGAGCGTCACCAGCAGCAGCGCCTGGGGGAACATCTGCGAGGCGAGCACGAAGTACATGAGCGACCGGCGCCCGCGGTAGCGGAACTTGGAGAACGAGTAGCCCATGTACGCCGAGACCAGCACCGAGAGCACGGCGGTGAGCACCGACACCAGCAGGCTGTTGCGCAGGTAGACGAACAGCTGCTCGTTGCCGGCCAGCGCGGCGAAGGCGTCGAGCGTCGGCGCCGCGGGGAACAGCCGGGGCGGGTAGGCGAAGACCTGGTCGCGCGGGGTGAGCGCGGTGGCGAGCAGCCAGTACACCGGCAGCAGGGCGAACCCGCCGAAGACCACCACGGTGGACCACGCGGCGATGCGCACACCGCGCCGCTCGGAACGCAGGGGGCTGCGCCGCACCGGGCGGGGCGGGGGCGTGGTGGCGTCCTGGCCGGCCGGCGCAGGGGCGGGGGTGCGGGTCGGCGTCAGCGCGCTCACTTCGCCTCTCCCTTCTCCGAGAAGCGGATGTACACGACGACGAGGCCCATCAGCAGGACCATCCAGAGCAGCCCGAGCGCGCCGGCGTGCCCGAGGTCGAACCCGTGGAAGGCGGTCTCGTAGACGGCGGTCGCGAACGTCTGCGTGGCGCCGGCGGGCCCGCCGCCGGTGAGCACGTAGATGATGTCGAAGTGCTGGAAGTTCCAGATGAGCTCCAGCAGCAGCACCAGGCCGACGATGCCCTTGACCTGGGGCAGCGTGATCGAGAAGAAGCGGCGCACGGTGCCGGCGCCGTCCATCTCCGCGGCCTCGTGCAGCTCGCGCGGCACCGTCTGCAGGCCGGCCAGCAGCATGACCATCATCCAGGGGAAGGACTGCCAGGTCTTGGCCACCACCACGGCCGTCATCGCGGTACCGGGCTGGGCGAGCCAGGGCACGGCGCCGTCGATGAGGCCGACCGCCTCCAGGACCGCGTTCAGCACGCCGTAGTTGGCGTTGAAGATCCACATCCACAGGAACGACACGACGACGCCGGGCACCAGCCAGGGGATGAGCATGAGGCCGCGCAGCACCTTGGCGCCGCGGATGCGGGTGTTCAGGGCCAGCGCCAGCGCGAAGCCGATGACGAACGGGAAGACCGTCGTGCCGATCGTGAAGACCAGGGTCTGCCACAGCAGGCGGGGGAAGTCGCCGGTCAGGACGTCGACGATGTTCGCCAGGCCGACGAACGTGCGGCCGGGGACGACCAGGCTCTGCTCGAAGAACGCCGTCACCAGTGCCGCGACGAGCGGGTACAGCACCACGCCGAGCAGCAGGGCGCCGCCGGGCAGGAGCAGGAGCAGGGCGAACTGGCCGTCGCTGAGCCGCCGTGGTGGCGAATGTGAAGTAGTGTTCTGAAGAGTTTCAAACTGTGAAGCTGACATCGCTGATGTTCCTCGTCGTCGAGGGCGGACTGCCGGGTGCGAGCGCAACAATGGCCGACCCTGTGCGGTTCTGTCAATCGACGCATCGGATTTCACCGAGGCGTGAGCCACGAAAGATCACAAGTAGTAACAGAAGCGATCACAGAATCATGGCGCGGAACAACCACGACAGGCGGCTCTCAGCCGGCAGATGTCCTGGTCAGCGTCGTGCGGAGTCAGCGACCGAGCGGGGAGCCCACCGGGTCGTCGTCCTCGGCGTCGGCGCCCCAGCTCCCGTACGGGGGCTGCTGGCGCGGGGAGGGGAACGTCACGGGCAGGCGCGCCGGGAAGCGCATCCACGGGCTGGTGGCCCACTCGACCCGGTCGGGGTCGCCGACCAGCGTCAGCTGCAGGCGCTGCAGCAACTCTGCCACGGCGATGCGGGCGACGACCCGGCCCAGGCGCGGGGCGGGGCAGCGGTGCGCGCCCGCACCGAACGACAGGTAGGCCCGGTTGCCCACGGTCTCCCACGGGTCGTCGGACTGCACCAGCGGGTCGTGGTTGGCCGCGTGCACGGCCACGACCACCGGGTCGCCGCGCTCGATGAGCTTGCCGTCGACCACCACGTCGCGCACCGCGAACCGGGGCATGAGGTTCGGGTTGGTCGTCGAGCGCCACAGCACCTCGTCGAGGGCGTCGTCGATGTGCAGCCGGCCTCCCGAGACCCGGTGGGAGAAGCGCGGGTCGCTCAGGATCAGCACCAGGGTCTGTGCCACCCAGGCCATGAGCGACTCCGTCGCCGCCGCCGTGATGGCCGTCAGCGTCTGCGCGCGCTCGAGGTCGTTCTCGAAGTTCTCGTGCACCGACAGCACGCCGGCGATGTCCCGCGTGCCGCGCTCGCGGCTGTACGCGATGTGCCCCGTGACGATCTCGCGCAGCTCGTCGGTCAGCGCGCGGGCATCGGCTCCGGCCTCGAAGATCGCCCGGGTGATCTCCTGCAGCCGCTGCGCCTGACCCGGTTCCAGGCCGTCCAGCTCGGACAGCACCAGGAACGGGACGACGGCGGCGTACTCGGCCACCAGGTCGGCGCGGCCGCGGTCCTCGAACCGGTCGATGAGCATGCCGCACAGCCGGCGGGTGATGGCGCCGGCCCGGGCCTCGTCGACCTGCTCCAGCGCGTCGTCCACGGGTGGGCGCAGCCGGGCGTGCTTGGCGCCGTCGGCGTCCGCGAGGGTGGGCTTCGGCGCCTGGGCGAGCACCAGGTGCAGGCCCGACCCCGGCCCGAGCAGGCCCTTGCCGTGACCGTTCCAGATCGACGGGTCCTTGATGAAGGTGTGGTCGTCGCGCAGCATCCCGACCGCCGCCGCGTGCCCCAGCACCAGCCAGCCCGGCACGCCGGGCTCCAGGTCGATCGGGGCGATCGACCCCCAGCGCTCACGGAGCCGCTCGTACACCGCGTTCGCGTCGGGCGACGACGTCGTCGCCACGAGCGGGGTGCGTTCGGCGACGTCGCTCAGCCGCACGGGCCGCGGTACCGATGATGCTGGGGTCACGGTTCTCCTCTCGGCGGCGGCCGCGCCCGCCGCATGTGACGCCGGGTACGAGCCTCCGCTCGGGATGCTAACGGACGATCGCTCCGCGGTGACCGACGGGCCAGGTCACGATCCGGAACGACCCTCCTGGCGGCTTGTCGGCACCGGGCGGTATGGGCAGGATGAGCGCCATGCCCCAGGCCACACCCCTGCTCAGACTGCTCAACCTGCTGCTCACCCCCGGGATGCGCACCCGCAAGGACCCCGACGCCGTCTTCGACGGCATCCTGGCCGAGGTGCAGCGCGGACGCGTCCCGCTGACCGAGGCCGACCTCGTGGCCGTCGACGGCCTGCGCCTGCTGCTGGCCGACCACGCGGCCAACCCCGACCTCAGCGGCCTCGGCTGGATGAGCACCCAGGACCAGATCCGGGACCGGCTCCGCAACCGTGCGGTGGTCCGCGACGCCCAGGCGCAGCGCCCCGAGGTGCTCCAGGAGCCGGTGACGGCGCCCGTGTTCGTCGTGGGCCTGCCACGCACCGGCACCACGCTCACGTACAACCTGATCGCCCGGCACCCCGGCAACCGGGGCCCGAAGCTGTGGGAGATGACCAACCTGGGCCTCCCGCTGCCCGAGGCCGAGCGCGCGAAGGTGATCGAGAAGACCCGCAAGCGGTTCGCGACCGTCGGCAAGGTCAGTCCCGCCTGGGCGCACCTGCACCCCCTGGTCGCCGAGAGCGAGGAGGAGGACTTCATGCTGCGCGCGCACACCGAGATGTACGCGACGTGGGGTCCCGCGCCCCAGTACCTGGAGTGGGTGGCGCAGGCCGACCTGACCGAGGACTACCGGTTCCTGCGGGACGCCCTGCAGGTCGTCGCCGCCGGCGAGGCGCCGGACCGGTGGGTGCTCAAGCACCCGATGAACCTGTGGCGCATGCCCGAGATCCTCCGCGCCTTCCCGGACGCGCGGTTCGTGTGGACCCACCGCGCGCCCGGCGCCGCCGTCGCCTCCGGCTGCTCGATGGCCGAGGCGACCCACACGATGTACGTCAAGCCCGGCCGCATCGACCTGGAGCGCATCGGCCAGGAGTGGCTGGACATCTCCGCCGGTGGCGTGGAACGGGCGCTGGCGCTGCGCGAGCAGCTCCCGTCGGACACGGTGATCGACGTCGTGTACGACGACCTGGTGGCCCGGCCCGAGGCCGTGCTGCGCGGGGTGTTCGACCGGCTGGACCTGCCGTGGACGCCGGCCGACGCCGCCAACCTCGCCGCCGCGACCGACCGGACGGGCCACCGCCCGCACGCGTACACCCTGGACCGCTACGGCCTGACCGAGTCGCAGGTGGCCGAGGCGTTCGCGGCGTACGACATCCCGACCGCCTCTCGCCCCTGAACCTCGTTGAGTGCGGGATGTTCGCCCTTCTTCGTGTGCCAGAAGGGCGAACATCCCGCACTCGACGGGCAGGCAGGGTGGGTTGGATCAGCGGGCCGCCGGGCCCGGCGGGAACTCCGGCCGGTCGAACGCGTCGCGGATGCGCAGGCGGATGGTCGTGTCCAGGGCCTGGAGCTTCTTGGAGGCGCCGCGCTCGGTCACGTCCGAGATGTCGGTGACCACGTAGCCGATGTCGCCGCGCGTGGCGAGCATCTGGCCCTCGATGTTCGCGCCGTGGTCGGCGAAGATCTGGTTCACCGTGGCCAGCACGCCCGGCACGTTGCGGTGCAGCAGCTTGATGCGGCCCACGCCCGTGTGCTCGAGCTGGAGGTTGGGCAGGTTGACGCTGAGCATCGTCGAGCCGGTGGTCACGTAGTCGCTGAGCTTCTTGGCGACGAACTGCCCGATCGCCTCCTGCGCCTCCTCGGTGGAACCGCCCACGTGCGGCGTGAGGATCACGTTCGGCAGCCCGCGCAGCACCGACTCGAACGAGTCGCCGCGCTTCTTGGGCTCGGTCGGGAAGACGTCCACCGCGGCGCCGGACAGGTGCCCGGAGGTGATGTGCTCGGCCAGCGAGTCGACGTCCACCACGAACCCGCGGCACAGGTTGAGGAAGATCGCGCCCTGCTTCATGCGCGCGAACTGCTTGGCACCGAACAGCCCCGCGTTGCCGGACCGCCCGTCCACGTGCAGCGTCACGACGTCGGCGGCCTCCAGGAGCTCGTCGAGCGTCTCGGCGCGGCGCGCGTTGCCGAGCGCCAGCTTCTCCGCCGTGTCGTAGAAGATCACCGACATGCCGAGGTTCTCGGCGAGCACGGAGAGCTGCGAGCCGATGTTGCCGTAGCCGACGATGCCCAGGGTGCGGCCGCGCACCTCGTGCGAACCCTCGGCGGACTTGTCCCAGACGCCGTCGTGCAGCGCGCGGTCGCGCTCCGTCATGCGGCGCGTCAGCGAGATGATCTCGGCGATCGCCAGCTCCACCACCGACCGGGTGTTGGAGAACGGCGCGTTGAACACGGCGACGCCGCGGTTGGCGGCCGCCGTGAGGTTGATCTGGTTGGTGCCGATGCTGAAGGCGCCCACACCGACGAGGTCGGTCGCCTCCGTCAGCACCCGCGCGGTCACCTCGGTCTTGGACCGGATGCCGAGGAGCTGGACGCCGTCGAGCGCGGAGATCAGCTCGTCCTCGTCCAGGGCTCCCTTGCGGTAGTCGACCTCGTAACCGGCCGACTCGAGGATCGGCACGGAGGTCGGGTGGACGTTCTCGAGGAGGAGGGCTCGCTGCACGGACCCATGGTGCGCCAGGGGGGCCGGATGCACCAAGCGGACCCCGCCGACGTCCCGCCTGCTGGGACGAGGACGGGGCGGCGGGCGGGCGGTCGCCCACCCGCCGCCGTCAGAACCCCTCGGGCAGCGCCCGGGCGTGCACCACGACCAGGCGCTGGGTGGGCCGCGTCATCGCCACGTAGAGGTCGCTCGTCCCGCCCGGGCCCTCCGCGATCGCCGCGGGCTCCACCAGCACCACGGCGTCGAACTCCAGGCCCTTCGTCTCGCGCGGCGTCAGCACCGTGACCTGGGCGTCCTCCGGCCGCTGCGCGGCCAGCCGGGCCGCCTCCTGCGCGCCGACGACGGCGGGCAGCGCCTCGGCCAGCGCACCCGCCAGCCGTGCCACGCCGTCCGACGGCACGACGACGGCGACGCGGCCGGCGTCGGGCCCCACGAACTCCTTGGCGAGGCGGACGGCCTCGGCGACCACCGCGTCGTCGTCCGGCAGCGCGCCGGGGCCCACGGGCGTGCGCACGGTCGTGAGCGAACCCTCGACGTCGCGCGCCGCGCGCAGGTCGGAGACGGGCAGGCTCGCGGCGCGCGCCACCCGCTGTGCGGTGTCGGCGACGGTCGCCGGCGTGCGGTAGGACACGGTGAGCTCGGCCAGCCGCCACCCGTCGCGCAGCAGCGGCGTGAGCATCCGGTCCCAGCTCCGCGCGCCCGCGGCGGACGAGGTCTGCGCCACGTCGCCCACGACGGTCATCGACCGGGTCGGCACCCGGCGCACCAGCGCGCGCCAGGCCATGGGGGAGAGCTCCTGGGCCTCGTCGACCACCACGTGCCCGTACGTCCAGCTGCGGTCCGCGGCGGCGCGCTCGGCCGTCGTGAGCGACGGCCCGCCCGCCGCGAACCGGGCCGCGAGCGTCTCGGCGTCCACCAGGCCCGCGTAGTCCCCGAGCATGGACCGGGTGGCGTCCAGGGACTGCTGCGCGTACCGGCGGGCCTGCTCGTCGGCGGCGTCCCGCGCGCGGGCCTCCGCCCGCGCCACGGAGTCGTCCTCGCCCAGCAGCTCGTACGCCTCGTCGAGGATCGGCACGTCGGACTCGGTCCACGGCGCGCCCGGCTCGCGCAGCAGCAGGCGCCGCTCGCGGGCGGTCAGCTCGGGCGCGGCCTCGGCCAGCCGGTGCGGCTTGGCGTACAGGTCGGTGACCAGCTTCTCCGGCGAGATCGGCAGCCAGGCGATGTTCAGCGCCACGCGGACGGCGCGGTCCGAGCGCAGGTCCTCCAGCACGGCCGCCCGGTCCTCGCCGGCGATCGGGTCGCCCGAGAAGTCGCGGTACTGGTCGGCCAGGCGCTCCAGCATGTCGCGCACGAACGTGGCGCGCGCCAGGTTGTGCGGCTTGTGCGTGCGGCGCGCCTTGGCGATGGCGTCGCTGACGTCGCGGGGCCGGATCACGAAGTCGTGCCCCTCGACCCGGACGGCGACCTCCTGCTGCGGCACGCGCTCGCGGGCGCGCACCGCCCGCCGGATCACCTTGCGCCACAGGAGCAGGCCCTTGAGCCGGGCCACCTGCCCCTCGTCGACGGCGGTCGCCCGGATGCCGGGGATCAGGTCGCCGATCGTCGTGGACACCACGCCGGTCTCGCCCAGCGACGGCAGCACCTGGTCGATGTAGCGCAGGAACGCGCTGGACGGGCCCACCACCAGCACGCCCGACCGCTCCAGCAGGCGCCGGTGGGCGTACAGGAGGTAGGCGGCGCGGTGCAGCGCCACCGCCGTCTTGCCGGTGCCCGGCCCGCCCTGCACCACCAGGGCGCCGGTCAGGTCGGACCGGATGATGCGGTCCTGCTCCGCCTGGATGGTCGCGACGATGTCCGTCATGCGGCCCGTGCGGCCCTGGGCCATGGCCGCCAGCAGGGCGCCCTCGCCGGACAGCGCGTCGGCGTCGATCTCGGCGTCGAGGTCCAGCACCTCGTCCTCCAGGCCCGTCACCGACCGGCCCTTGGTCACCAGGTGCCGTCGCCGGCGCACGTCGCCCGGGTGCAGCGCGGTGGCCCGGTAGAACGCCTCCGCGGCCGGCGCGCGCCAGTCGGTGAGCATCGAGCGGTGCTCGGCGTCGGTCAGGCCGATGCGCCCCACGTACCGGGTCACCGCGCCGTCCTCGGACCCCTCCACGAGGTCGAGGCGCCCGAACACCAGACGGTCCTCGACGGCGTCGAGCTGGGCCGCGCGGTCCTCGTAGAGCGTGGCGAAGGCGTCGCGCTCGCTGCGGTTCTGGTGCGTGCCGACCGCACCGGCCAGCCGGACGTCCCGCAGACGGTCTGCGGTGGTGCCGCGCAGGGTGTCCAGCCGGGCGTACATCGTGTCGACGACCTCTTGCTCGTGGGCGAGCTCGCCCGCGATTCCCGTCACGCCCTACCTCCGTGCCTCACCAGCGAAAATGCGTCGGTCGCGATCAACCGGCCAACCATTATCGCGCACCGCTCGGCGGCCCGCGCTGACACGGCGTCATCTCGCTGGATAGGATCGCCGCCATGGCACTGGGCGGGGTGGGATCTGCGGGGCCCACGAGGGGCTCCGCCTCCCCGGCGCGCCTGTCCCGGATCGACGGTCCCATCTCCGTCCTCCTGGTGGAGGACGACGACGCGGACGCGTTCCTCGTGGCCGAGCTGCTGGCCGACGCCGACGTCGAGGCCGACCTGCGCGCGGACCTGCACCGCGCCCGCTCGATCGACGAGGCCCTGAACATCCTGTCCATGGTCGCGGTGGACTGCCTGCTGCTCGACCTGGGCCTGCCCGACGGCGACGGGCTGGATGCCCTCCGGCGCGTCATCGAGGGCATCGAGGTGCTGCCGGAGCAGCCGGCCGTCGTGGTGCTGACGGGCAACACCGCGCACGACCTGGGCGCGGCAGCGGTCGCCAACGGGGCCGACGACTACCTGGTCAAGGCCGACGTCGACGGCGACGCGCTGGCCCGCTGCCTGCGGTACGCGACGCTGCGGCGCCGGTCGGCCGCGCAGCAGATCGCGCTGTTCCGCAGCGAGGTGCGCGCGGCGGAGACCACGCGGCTGGAGCGTGCGCTGCTGCCCAAGGAGCTGGTCACCGACGAGCGGGTCTCCGTCATGGTGGGGTACCTGCCCGGCGGCAACGGTCTGCTCGGGGGCGACTTCTTCGACACGGTCGAGCGCCCGGACGGCACGCTCGTGACGGTGATCGGCGACGTCGCCGGCCACGGCCCGGACGAGGCGGCGCTCGGCGCCGCGATGCGGACCGCGTGGCGCACCCTCGTGCTCGCGGACACCGCGCCCCCCGACGTGCTGCCGCTGCTGGAGCGGGTGCTGCTGGCGGAGCGCGGCCGGCCCGAGGTGTTCGTGACCATCTGCCAGATGGTGATCTCGCCGGACCGCCGGCGCATGGACGTCTATCTCGCCGGGCACCCGCCGCCCCTGCTCGTGGTGCCCCGGGTGGCCGACGGCGCGGCCGTGCTCGTCTCCCACCGGTGCGAGGAGCTGCCGGCGGCCCAGCGCGGCCGCGCCCTGGGCATCCCCGTGGACGGCGGCTGGGTGCCGCACACCGTCGAGCTCCCCGAGGTGTGGACGGCGGTGCTGTACACGGACGGCCTCGTCGAGGCGGCGGTCGGCGCCGACCCGAAGGGCACCCCGGTGCTCCCGCCCAGCGCGCAGGGGCGGATGCCGCGCCTGGGGGCGCACGGGCTGCGCTCCGTCGTGGAGCGGGAGATGGACAAGGGTACGGACGAGGTCGTGACCCGCGTGCTGCGCCGGGTGCGCGAGCTGCACGGCGGCCCGCTCGTCGACGACGCGGCGCTGCTCTTCGTCGGCTGGGCCGGCGCGGGCGCCACGGAGCCCGGCGAGCGCACCTCGACGCTCGCCGACTCGGTGGAGTGGTCGCGCGCATGACCCTGGTGCCCGACGAGCACCGGTTCACCGGTGTGTCCATGCGCCGCCGGCTCGCCCGGCTCCTGGGGGCGGTGGCGGCCATGCTCATGATCGCGCTCGCGGTGGCCGTGCTCGCCCTGGTCCAGTCCCGCGGCCTGGACGCCCGCGCGGACGGCCCCTACTACCGGGCCCTGGTCGACGGCGAGCGCGCGTCGCTCGCGCTGGCGGACGCCGACGCGTCGTTGCGCGCCTACCGGGCCACCTGCGACGACGCCGCGCTCGAACCGTGGACCCGGGCGGTCGGGGCGAGCGGCCGCATCATGCTCCTGGCCGACGTCGAGCGGCGCGAGCTGGCGGGCGACGCCGAGGTGATCCGTGCCTACGAGGAGGCCGCGCGCCGCACGGACCAGTGGTTCACGCAGTACGCCGAGCCGGTGGTCGCGGCCGTCGCGGCGGCGCCGGCCGGGCAGGTGGACTGCCGGATGGAGCTGATCGGCACGGCGCCGCCGTCGGCCGAGGGCGAGGCGCTCTACGAGAGCGCCCGGACCGCCCTCGTCCACTACCTGGCCGAGCTGGGCGCGCAGCGCGACGCGATCGTGGCCACCCGGGCGGTCTGGGAGCACCTGCTGCTGGGTGCGGTGGCGACCCTCGTGCTCGTCGTGGTGCTCATGGGCACGATGATGTGGCTCGCCCTGGAGGGCTGGGTGATCCGGCCCCTGACGGAGCTGACCGCGGCCGTGCGCGTGGTGAGCAGCGGCGGGATCCGGCGGGAGATCCGGCCCGCCGGCACGGGCGAGGTGGCTCTGCTCGCCATGCACGTGGAGACCATGCGCCGCGACCTGGTGCACCAGGTGGAGGAGATCCGGCTCTCGCACCAGGAGGTCGAGAACGCGCACACCCTGCTCAGCGAGAAGACGCGCGAGCTGGAGCGGTCCAACCGCGACCTGGAGCAGTTCGCGTACGTGGCCTCGCACGACCTGCAGGAGCCGCTGCGCAAGGTGGCGAGCTTCACCCAGCTTCTGCAGAAGCGGTACGGCGGCGCGCTCGACGAGCGTGCCGACCAGTACATCGAGTTCGCCGTCGACGGCGCCAAGCGCATGCAGGGGCTCATCAAGGACCTGCTGAGCTTCTCCCGGGTGGGTCGCACCGGCGTGCCGCGCGAGGACGTGGACCTGGAGGGCGTGCTGGTGGCCGCGCTGGCCGAGCTCTCCGACCGGATCGCGGAGACGGGTGCCGAGATCGACCACGACCCGATGCCGGAGGTGCACGGCGAGCGGGCCCTGCTCCAGCAGCTCTTCGTGAACCTGGTCGGCAACTCGCTGAAGTTCCGCGACCCGCACCGCCCGCCCGTCGTGCGGATCGAGGTGCGCAGCATGCGTGCGCACTGGGAGATCTCGGTGGTGGACAACGGCATCGGCATCGACGCGCAGCACGCGGAGAAGGTGTTCGTCATCTTCCAGCGGCTGCACTCGCGCGAGCAGTACGCGGGCAGCGGCATCGGCCTGTCGCTCGTGAAGCGGATCGTGGAGTACCACAAGGGCCGCATCTGGATCGAGCCGGCGGCCGGCGGCGGCACCATCGTGCGGTTCACGCTGGCCCGCCGGCAGGGCCAGCCCGGCCCGGGGCGCCTTTCGACCGAACGGGCGCAGTCGACTACGCTCGGCTGAGACGGCCTGATCAGGGCCGACGGCGGGCCGCGACGACGGTGCCCGGCGCTGCCGAGACAGAAGAAGACAGGTACGTGCGTGAGCGGCAACAAGGTGATGGAGATCCTCCTCGTGGAGGATGATCCGGGCGACGTCCTCATGACCCGGGAAGCGTTCGAGGACCACCGCGTCCCGAACAACGTCTCGGTGGTCGGCGACGGCGTGAGCGCGCTCGAGTTCCTCCGCAAGCAGGGACCGTACGCCCAGGCCCCGACGCCGGACCTGGTGCTGCTCGACCTCAACCTGCCGAAGATGGACGGCATGGAGGTGCTCGCGGTCGCGAAGGGCGACCCGATGCTGCGGCACATCCCCGTGGTGGTGCTGACCACGTCGGACGCGCAGGAGGACGTGGTGGGCTCGTACTCGCTGCACGCCAACGCGTACGTGACCAAGCCCGTCGACTTCGAGCAGTTCATCGCCGCGGTCCGGCAGATCGACGACTTCTTCGTCTCCGTCGTGCGGCTGCCCGGCCGATAAGGTTCCCGGCGACGCCGAGGGCGTAACGGGAAGAGAGCGGACGCTCCCGGCGTTGGACGTAGACGGGCACCTGGTCGTACCTGAACCGGCCGTACCTGGTGCCCGCCGAACACTCCGACGAGCGAGGGAGCGCACGTGCTTGACCCCCAGGGCATCTACGACGTCGACGAGGCAGCGGTCGGGCGCACGCTGGGTCGCAGCGTGCCCGGCAGCACCGACGGGCCAGTCCTCCTGCACGCCGTCCGCGGGTTCGTGGACGCGGGCAGCGCGGGCGACATCGCCGTCGAGCACCTCATCGACGAGTTCCGTGTCGAGCGCCTGGTGACGTTCGACGTCGACCAGCTGCTCGACTACCGCTCCAAGCGAGCGACCATGATCTTCGACTCCGACCGCTGGGCGGACTACCAGGCGCCCTACCTGGCGATCGACCACCTGACCGACGCGGAGGGCACGGGCTTCCTGCTGCTGCACGGTGCGGAGCCCGACCTGCAGTGGGAGCGCGTCGTCGCGGCGGTGATCCAGCTCGTCGAGCGGTTCGGCGTGAGCCTCGTGGTAGGCATCCAGGGCATCCCCATGGGGCTGCCGCACACCCGCCCGCTGTCGCTGACCGCGCACGCCACGCGCCCCGCGCTGGTGGCCGACTACACGTCGTGGTTCGGCAGCGTGAAGGTGCCGGGCTCGCTGGCCGCGCTGCTGGAGTACCGGCTGGGCGAGGCCGGCCGCGACGCGCTGGGCTTCACGGTCCACGTGCCGCACTACCTCGCGCAGTCGCAGTACCCGCCGGCGACGGTGGTCGCGCTCCAGCACACGGAGCGGGCCACAGGCCTCGACCTGGCGATCCCGGCGCTGGAGGAAGCCGCGACCGACGCGAAGATCGAGGTCGAGAAGCAGGTCGCCGAGTCGGCCGAGGTCGCGGCCGTGGTCAAGGCGCTGGAGGAGCAGTACGACGCGTTCGCCCGGTCGGTGGGCCGTCCGAGCCTGCTCGCCGAGACGACGCCCATCCCCAGCGCGGACGAGCTGGGGGCGGAGTTCGAGCGATTCCTCGCTCAGCAGAACGGCGACTGAGCCGGAGGCGCAGCGCAGGGTGCGGGCCGAGGGACGAGGCACCCGCCCGGAGCGGAACCGCAGGCTCAGGCGCCAGAGAGTAGGGACTGAGCCGCAGCGCAACCGCAGGCCGAGCCGCCGGAAGCGGGGGCTGGGCCCGCGGGACCGGGCGCGTGGGGCGGACCGGTGTGTCATAGCTGCGGCAGAAATGTGCGTGTTCCGTGGCACATTTGAGTGGTCCGTGCCACACTGGCGCACGTTGCAGTGACGTACCAAGGCCACGTCCGCCGTGTCGTGAGCAAGTCGGGAAAGCATTGCGGCGCGGGGGCGGGCAACGGGCCCGCCGTCGGATCCCGGACGGAAGGTCGAAGGACAGCATGGCGCAGGGTTCTGTGAAGTGGTTCAACGCGGAGAAGGGGTACGGGTTCATCGCCCAGGACGGCGGCGGCGCCGACGTCTTCGTGCACTACTCCGCGATCCAGTCCAACGGTTACCGGTCGCTCGAGGAGGCCCAGCGGGTCGAGTTCGAGATCACGCAGGGCCCCAAGGGTCCGCAGGCGGAAGCTGTCGTTCCGCTCTGAGGTAGCTGACGAGAAGGGCCGTGCTCCGTGTGGGGCACGGCCCTTCTTCACGTCCGGGCTGCACGTCCGGCCGACCGCCCGATGGCGGCTGTTCGGCTGGTGCGCCCGTGCGGGCCGTCCGTGTGCGTACCGGCCGCTCAGCCGGTGGCAGGCGTGTCCAGGGGAGCCGCGGTGCCCGCGAAGGCGGCGGCGTCCTCGCCCGCCAGGAGGGTCGCCGGGACGGCCAGGGAGCGCAGGGCGCGGGCCAGGCGGGGGTCGTGCAGGTCCGGGGTGGCCGGGCCGTCCTTTGAGTCGTCGCGCGCGGTGTCCTCGGGTATTGCGCGCACGGCGGCGAGGACCAGGTTGCCGTACCGGCGGCCCTTGAGGATCGCGGGCTCGGCGACGGCGGCGAGCCGGCCCTGCGCCGCGGCACCGGGGCCGAAGGCCGCGGCGAGGCTCGCCACCTCGCGCCGGGCGGTGGTCAGCGGCGGCCGGTCCGCGCAGTTGAGGAGCAGCATCCCGCCCGGCCGGAGCACGCGGTGCGCCTGCGCGGCGAAGCCCGTGCCCACGAGGTGCGCGGGTGTGCGGTCGCCCGCGAAGACGTCCCGGACCACCACGTCGTAGGACGCGTCGTGCGCCGAGGCGAGGGCGACCCCGGCGTCCTCGGCGCGCAGCCGCAGCAGGGGCGAGCGGGGCAGCGCGAACCACTCGCGGACGAGCTCCAGGAGGCGGGCGTCGAGGTCGACGCCGAGCTGGCGGGAACCGGGTCGCTCGTGCTCCACGTGCCGGGCGAAGGCGCTCCCGGCCGCCCCGAGGTGCAGCACACGGAGCGGTCCGGGCGGCAGGAGCGCCACGAACGCGGCCATCTGCTGCATGTACTCGAAGTCGAGAAAACCGGGGTCGGCGAGGTCGAGGCTGGAGCTCGGCACGCCGTTGACGTGCAGCGTCACGCGCTGAGGGAAGTCCGGGTCGCGCACCACCTCGGCCGTGCCGGTGCTGATCGGCACCTCCCCGTCGGGCAGCTCGCCGGGGAGTGTCAGTGGTGCGGAGGAGGATGGGCGGCGTCGGGTGGAGCGGCGGGCCATGAGGACAGTGTCTCCCGGGTCGGCGGGTCGCTTGACAGGATAGAACGTATGTTCGATAGTGTCGTTCAAGGGGTTCGATCGGAGGTTCGAGATGGGCACCATGCACTCTCAGGGCGCGCGCAACGTGGTCTCCGCGCGGATGCTCGCGCCGCGTGCGGTCCCGCCGGGGGTCAGCGCGCTGCTGCGCAAGGCGGACGCGGAGCTGGCCGAGGCCGCGCGCTCGACCGACCCGGGGGACCGGTTCGTGCACGCGCACCTCTCGGCGATCCGCTCGGCCGCCGCGGTGGTCGCGCTGCGCGGCCGCCCGTCGGCGCGTTCCGGCGCCCGCACGGTCTGGGACATGCTCGCGCACGCCGAGCCGGAGCTCGCGGCGTGGTCCGGGTACTTCGCGTCCGGGGCGCCCCTGCGCGCTGCGGTCGACGCCGGCCGGCCCGAACGGGTGGCGCCTGCGCGCGCCGACGAGCTGCTCGCGTGCGCGGAGGACTTCCGGGACGAGGTGGCGATGCTCGTGGACCCGGACGCGGGGTTCTCGACGCAGCGCCTGACCCTGGTGCCCGAGGCGTCGTGACGCGCCCCGCGTTCCGGCGCCGGGGCGTCCCGTGCCGGGACGTGCGGCAGTGAGTACGTTCAGCAGTGGGTGCTCGGCAAGGGGTACCAGGAACCGAGCGCCGGGTGACGGCAAGGACGGAGCACGTCGGTGAGCAAGGGGCCGCGTTCGGCGGCGGCGAGACGCGACTGGGGGTCGGACGAGTCCGGCTGCTCGGTGCTGCACCTGGACATGGATGCGTTCTTCGCGTCCTGCGAGCTGGCACGGCGGCCCGAGCTGCGGGGCCTGCCGGTCATCGTCGGCGGGCAGGAGCGGGGCGTGGTCCTGGCCGCGACGTACGAGGCGCGGGCGTTCGGCGTGCGCTCCGCGATGCCGATGACCAGGGCGCGCCTGCTGTGCCCGCAGGCCACGATCGTGCAGCCCGACCACGCCCTGTACCGCGACGTGTCGAGGTCGGTCATGGGGATGCTCCAGGAGGTCACGCCCCTGGTCGAGCAGATCAGCGTGGACGAGGCCTTCCTGGATGTCAGCGGCGCCCGGCGGCGGCTGGGTGCGCCCACGGTGATCGGGGCCGAGCTGCGCCGCCGGATCCAGGCCGAGCACGGCGTCACGGCCTCGGTCGGCATCGCGCGGAACAAGTTCGTGGCGAAGCTGGCCTCGACGCACGCCAAGCCCGACGGTCTGATGCTCGTGCCCGCGGAGGCCACCGTCGACTTCCTGCACACGCTGCCGGTCGGTGCCCTGTGGGGCGTGGGGGAGAAGACGGAGAAGGCCCTGGCGGCCTGGGGCGTCACCACGGTGCGGGAGCTCGCGCACACCGACCTGCCGAGCCTGCAGGCCGCCGTGGGGCGGGTCAGCGGGGCGCACCTGTACGACCTCGCGTGGGGCCGGGACCCGCGCCCCGTGGTGCCCGAGCAGCGCGAGCACAGCATCGGCGCCGAGACGACGTTCGGCACGGACCAGGACGACGCCGCGGCGGTCAGTCGGCGCGTGCTGGAGCTGTCCGACAGGGTCGCGGCCCGGCTGCGCCACCAGGGCGTGCTGGCGCGCACGGTGTCGGTGAAGGTTCGGTCCAGCGACTTCGCGACGTTCAGCCGATCGCGAACGCTGGACGGTCCCACGGACGTCGCCCGGGAGATCTACCTCGTCGCGCGCGAGCTCGTCGCCGGGGTGGACCTCGGTGGGCTTCCGGTCCGGCTCGTGGGCGTCCGGGGCGAGAACTTGTTGCGGCGTGACGGTTCCGCGCGCCAGCCGACGCTGGAGGAAGCGGTCGATCCGCGCTCCGGAGCACAGCGTGACGCGGAGGTCGCG
Source organism: Promicromonospora sp. NPDC050880 (assembly GCF_044456525.1). Lineage (NCBI taxonomy): Bacteria > Bacillati > Actinomycetota > Actinomycetes > Micrococcales > Promicromonosporaceae > Promicromonospora > Promicromonospora sp. NPDC050880. Next base: position 88,613 of record NZ_JBITFV010000004.1, on the reverse strand, counting down.
CTCGACGCGGTGCGGGAGAAGTTCGGGCGAACGGCGATTGACCTGGGTGTACATCACAAGAACAGCACGCATCGATACTGATCTGCCCCTATAGTCGCTGGTATGCCCGGGATGTCGACTACCAACGACGGCCGGGTCGTCCTATCCTGGAAGGGACACTGTTCCTTTGCGAGATCCGGGGGTCTCGATGCCTCTGTCCGAGTACGAGCAGCGGGTGCTGGAGCAGATGGAGCGTGCTCTGACGTCAGACGACCCGCGGCTGGCGAACACGCTCCAGTCCACGGGCCGCGGTAACGCGCTGCGTTATGTGCTGTCCGGGGCCGGCGTCGTCGTCGGCCTGCTCCTTCTGGTCGTCGGTGCGGCGACGTCGCGGACCTGGCTCGGGGCCATCGGCTTCGTGCTGATGTTCGCGGGTGTGGTCTTCGCGTTCCTCGGACCGCGCAAGAAGCCGCAGGAGGGCCCGGTCGGTGTCGTCGGCGAAGACGGCACGGTCCAGCCGCCACCGGGGAGGGCCGGTCGGCCCCGTAAGCGGCAGGGCGGGGGCGGGCGTTCCGGCGGCTTCCTCGCCCGTCTGGAGGAGCGCTGGGAGAACCGGCGCAACGAGGGCGGCCGCTAGGCGGCCGTCGCCGGCGGTCCCGTGGGACCGCCGGTACACGATCCGCGACGGTACGACCGGCGTCGCGGAGACACCACAGGAGCCGGGCCCCTCGGGGCCCGGCTCCTGTCGTGTGCCCGTGCTCCCGTCCCGGCGGTGCGTCTCCAGGGCGCCCCGGTCCGGGGGAGCCCCGGGGCGCCATGGGCGTCCCCCCGGCCCGGAGACGCCCCCGGAGGACCGTCAGCGGGCCGGGGTGAGCACCTCCGCCAGGGCCGCCGTGAGGGCCGTGGTCAGCTCCTCCAGCTCCGCCGCGGTCGGCGGGGTGGAGTGGCGGGCGTAGCGTTCCTGCTCGGTGGCGTCGGCCAGGGCGGTGAGCCGCTCGGTGACGTCGTCGGGCAGAGGGGTGCCCGTGCGCGCGCGCACCTCGTCCGCGATGAACGCCGGCGCCTGGCGCAGGGTGACGGACGGGCCGAGCCGTACGTCCTGCTCGGCGAGCAGGGCCAGGACGCGGGACCAGGCGAGCTCCGGGTCGAGCACCTCCGGCTCGGTGCGCCGGCGCAGCAGCAGCCACGCGGCGCCGCCGAGCACGCCGAGGGCGAGCACACCGGCCACCACCCAGGTCCAGCCGGGCAGCGTCCGGTCGGACACGTCGTCGCCCGCCGAGGTGCCGGCCGTGGCGGCGGGGTCCGACTCCTCGGCAGCCTGGGTCGGCTGCTGCGACGGCACCTCGGGGGCCCGGCTGGCCGACGGCGCGGTGCTGGGCAGGCTGCCGGCGTCCGGGTTCGCGTACGCGGGCAGCGGGCCGGTCTGCACCTGCGGCGTCGGCTCGAAGCGCACCCAGCCCACGGACGGGAAGTAGATCTCCGGCCAGGCGTGCGAGTCCTGGCCGGTGACCCGGTACCCGCCCTGGCCGTCGGGCCGCCCGGGCAGCCAGCCGACACCGATCCGCGCCGGGATGTCGAGCGTGCGCGCCATGATCATCATCGACAGGGCGTACTGCGTGCAGTAGCCCTCCTTGTCCTGCAGGAAGTCCCAGACGGTGTCGGACGATCCCCGGTAGTCGGCGTCCGGGTCGTAGACGAAGCCCGCCCCCGAGCGCAGGTGGTTCTGCAGTGCGACCACGGCGTCGAAGCGGGTGGGCGCGTCGCCGGCGATCTGCTCCGCGTACCGGGCGATGTCCGCGCGGTGCTCGGTGTCCGGCACCTCGGTGTAGCCCGCGGAGCGCGGGTCCCCGGACGTCGGGACGGACCGCAGCAGGTCCGGGGTGAGCTGCCGGTCGACGATGTCGACGCGGTAGGCGGAGCCGGGCTGGGTGCCCTCGGAACCCCGCACCTCGTCGCGGATCGCGTCGTAGGCCCAGTCGCCGTCGGCGTCGACCGACCGGGGTTCGAGCGGCAGCGGCAGCTCGACGCCGGTGAGCTGCCCGATCTCGATGGCGATCCGGCGGCTCTCACCGCTCGCACCCTCGCCGGGCGGGGCGAGCAGGGTCGACCGGTCGAACTCCGCCAGGCCGCCCGTCGGCGCGTTCCGGTGGGTCTGCACGCCGTCGAACGCCGTGAGCGTCATGACCCGCAGAGGGCCGACCGAGGTGTCCTCGGGCACCGTGTACCGCAGGACGGTGCTGTCGGAGCGTGCGCTCAGGGGCTGGCGCATGTCGAGCTCGGAGGACAGCTCGACCGTGTCGGACGGCGTGGAGATGAGCTGGCTCCAGGAGCCCGCCAGGGCGGGCAGGGAGGCCGTGCCCGTCGCGACGCCGAGCGATGCGGCGGCGACTGCCGCGGCGGTCGCCGCCGTGATCCACGACCGGAACCGCTGCGCGCGCCGCACGGCTGCCGAGTCGGAGCCGGCGTGCCGGCCCGGCGTGACGCCCGTCGGGTCGACCGTCAGGAGCAGGAGCATCGCGGTGACGCTGACCGCGAAGACGCCCCACGGCACCTCGCCGATGAGCGTGAGGGGCGGCGTCCACAGGAGCAGCAGCGGGATGCCGGCGAAGCCCGGCATCCGGGCACCAGCGAGCGAGTCGACCACGAGCAGCACCAGGAGCGTGCCGCCCACGGCGACCATGCTGATGGCCTCGTCCGGGCCGACCGGTGCGACCTGCGTGCTCATCGTCTCGGTGGCCTGGCGGAACCGTTCGAGGACCCGGTCCAGGGCGTCCGGGCCCACGAACGGCTCGAACCGCTGGCCCGGCCCGCCGTAGCGGGCCAGGAGGAACCAGAACGCGACGACGGCGCCCGCCGCCGTCGCGACGAACGAGGCGCTGCCCGACGCGCGGTCGGCGGCCCGGTCGGCGCTCGGCCCCTGGCCGGCGGCGCGGCGGACCGCCGCGCGGTCCACGGCGTTGCGGATCAGGAAGTACCGCACGAGGGCGCTGGTCGCCGACACGAGGACGACGCCGGTCGTGCCGACGGTGAGCCACGGCCCGGGGTCGATGACGAGGGTCAGCGCGTGCATGGACGCGATGACGGCGATCGCGACGAGCACGGTGGAGGCGACGGTACGGACCAGGGGTCCGCGGTGGGCCGGGATCACAGGGCACGCTCCGCGAGCAGGGCCCAGGCACGCTCCGGGTCGGTGCGGGACTGGGTGGTGCTGACGTGCCAGCCCGAGGTGCGCAGCTCGGCGGAGGTCTCGTCCAGCTCGTGCTGGAACCCCGCTCCCCGGGGCTCCACCAGGAGCGCCCAGCAGGTGCCCTCGGCGCCGAGGGCGGCGAGGCTGTGCCGGGCCTCGGGGTCGTGCGGGCCGAGCACCGCGATGACGATCTCCCCGGCGGTACGCGCCAGCCGGAGTGCCCGGGCGGTGGTGCCGGTCGCGTGGTGGCCCTCGGCACTGCCGCGGTGCCCGCGGATGTCGACACAGGCGTCCAGCAGGGCCGCCCGGCTCGCCCGGGTGCTCGCGAACCGCGCGCTCTCCAGCGTCGGGGCCACGGACGTGGTGACCAGGCGGGTCGGGTGCCCGGCGTCGAGGAAGGACGTGGCGATCGAGGCCGCGAGCTCCACGGCCCACTCGCCGTCGTCGGTGGCCACGGCACGGCGCGAGCCGCCGGCCTCCTGCCAGTGGGGCAGCAGCGAACGGTCGAGCAGGACGGTGACCGGCCGCACGCCGGCACTCTCGTCGGCCCGGACCATGAGCTGACCGCGCCGGGCTGCGCTCGCCCAGTGCACGCGGCGCGGGTCGTCGCCGGCGACGTACTCGCGCAGCACGGAGTCGTCCGTCGACTGCAGGCGCGCGCCCGTGGCCGAGTGGTCGACGTCGCCCACCGAGCGGGTGCGCACGGCCAGCTCGACGGTGCGCGGCCACACCGGGACGTGGGTGGCGCTGCCCAGGGGCTGGGTGGCGCGGACCAGTCCGAAGACGTCCGTGCGGGTGGTCAGGAGCGGGCCGAGCGACCAGCGTCCGCGCCGGGTCGGGGTGAGCGAGTAGTGCACCGAGATCCGGTCGGCCCGCGCCGAGACGCGGGCACGGATGCCCTGGTGCCCGGCGAGCTCGTGCGCCGCCTGCTCGGAGAGCCGCAGCCGGGACAGGCGCTCGTACGCGGCGCCGCTGGCCTGGTGGGCGGCGACCAGCAGGCTGACGTCCGCCGTCCGGTCCCGGACCACGGGGTTGGGGGTCACGACCCGGGTCACGCGCAGCGCGCCGCGCCCGGACTCCAGCCGCTGGGTACCGATGGCCACCCCGGCCACCCCGACGGCGAGCAGCGCCGCCGCCCCCAGCCCGACGAGGTCGGGCAGAGCGAGCACCAGCCCGAGCGGGACCAGGCCGGCGCCCAGGGCGGTGGCCCCGATGCCGCGGGGAGTCAGCCGGACCCGGCTGATCCGGACGAGCGTGTCACGCCACGCCGTGCGAGAGGTCATGCGATCGCCGCCCGGCCGCTCAGAACTGACGCCGGTCGGCAGGCTCGAGGGCCGGGACCGGGGTGCGCTGCACGATCTCGTCCACGACGGACTCCGGCGTCACCCCGCCGAGCCGGGCCTCGGTGGTGAGGATGAGGCGGTGGGCCAGCACGGGGCGGGCGAGGCGCTGGACGTCGTCGGGCAGCACGTGGTCGCGGCCGGCCATCGCGGCGATCGCCTTCGCCGCCCGCAGGAGCTGGAGCGAGGCGCGCGGCGAGGCGCCCAGGCGCAGGCCCGGGTGCTCACGTGTCGCGCCGACCAGGCCCACCACGTAGCGCTTGACCGACGGCGACGCGTACAGGGACCGCACGAGCTGCGCGAAGCGCACCATCGACTGGCCGTCGGTGACGGCCTGGAGGTGCGCCAGCGGCGTGGTGGCCTCCTGTCGGTCGAGCATCAGGATCTCGGCCGCGGGGTCGGGGTAGCCGACGGTGATGCGGGCCATGAAGCGGTCGCGCTGCGCCTCGGGCAGGGGGTAGGTGCCCTCCATCTCGACCGGGTTCTGCGTGGCGACCACGAGGAACGGCCGGGGGAGCTGGTGGGTGGTGCCGTCGACGGTGGTCTGGCCCTCCTCCATGCACTCCAGCAGGGCCGACTGGGTCTTGGGCGAGGCGCGGTTGATCTCGTCGCCGATGACGATGTTGCTGAACACCGGGCCGGGCCGGAACTCGAACTCGTGGCTGCCGGTGCGGAAGATGTTGACGCCCGTGAGGTCGCTGGGGAGCAGGTCGGGCGTGAACTGGATGCGGCCCACGTGGCAGTCGATGCTGCGGGCGATCGCCTTGGCGAGCGTGGTCTTGCCGACGCCGGGCACGTCCTCGACGAGGAGGTGGCCCTCGGCCAGGAGGACGGCGAGCGTGATGTCGGCCAGCCCGGGCCGGCCCGTCACGACCGACTCGACGGCTCCGCGGACGCGGGCCATGGTTTCGACCAGCTCGTCCAGCGCGCCCGGTCCGGGCGCTGCCTGGGTGCCTGGCCCGCCGCCGAACTGTGGTTCCGCGAGGCCGGGCGTGGCGGGTTCCGTGTGCACAGGGAGAGACCTCCATCGGGCCGGGTAGTCAGGCCGTGTCTGGCGCGCGAGCGCGCTGTCTGGGGACGCGGGCGGCTGACGTTCGCCCGGCTGGTCCAGCGTAGTAGAGATGTAAAGCACTCTGTTGTCTGCGTCACGCGGTCTTCACAGTTCCTGGAACGGGTTCTGGCCCGGTGTCGCAGCGTCGTTGCCAGGGCCGGGGAGGCCCGGGGGAGTGCGGCTCCCGGCCGGGGGACTCCGACATTCCACGCCACGCCGGACATCAATTTCCTCCACTTGCTCTTTACCTCTTTGACCTGCGCATTGAGGGCTGGTGGGTAGTTCTCCCCACGGTTTTTCCGAGTGTGGTGGTGGAAAGTGGAGTAGCGTGGAGCATGCGGGAGCGAAAGGAGGTGCTGGCCCATGACTGCGATGGCCGAAGGTTTCGCGGGTCTGGGTCTGCTCCTCGGGACGTACACCCCGAAGCTGGACGAGAAGGGCCGACTGATCCTTCCCGCCAAGTTCCGGGGGCGTCTGTCCAGCGGTCTGGTCATGACCAAAGGGCAGGAGCGGTGCCTCTTTCTTCTCCCGATGGACGAGTTCCAGCAGATCTACACCCAGATCCGGCAGGCGCCGGTGACGAGCAAGGCTGCACGGGACTACACGCGAAACTTCCTGGCGGGAGCGAGCGACGAAGTACCGGACAAGCAGGGCCGGGTCTCCATCCCGACACACCTGCGCGAGTACGCCGGCCTGGACCGCGAGGTGGTCGTGATCGGGGTCGGCACCCGCGTGGAGGTGTGGGACGCGCAGGCCTGGGCCACCTACCAGGAGCAGACCGAACCCGACTACATCGACCAGGCCGAGGAGATCTTTCCCGGGCTGAGCTTCTAGACAGGCTTCCAGACAGGCGTGCAGGGCGAGGCGGACGGCCGTACGGCCAGGCCTCCTCCCGCAGGATCCGGCGCACTTCCCCGCCGCCGGAACCGTGCGGAGGGAGACCCGGCCGGACGGCCCGGCCGGACCCGGCGGCCGTAGGACAGGACGTACGGCAGGACACCACGCAGCAGGGCCGAGCAGGAGAGGAGGCACCGATGAACGCGACCGACGACCGTCCCGGACCCGTCGGCGGCGACGCCGCCGACCGCCACCTCCCGGTGCTGCTCCAGCGCTGCGTCGACCTGCTCGCCCCCGCGCTCACCGAGCCCGGCTCGGTCCTCGTGGACTGCACGCTCGGCATGGGCGGCCACACGGAGGCCGTGCTCGACCAGGTCCCGACCGCGCGCGTCATCGGCATCGACCGCGACCCGCAGGCCCTCGCGCTCGCGGGTGCCCGGCTGGCCCGGTTCGGCGACCGGTTCACGCCGGTGCACGCGGTGTACGACGAGATCACCGAGGTGGTCGACGAGCACGCCGGCGGCGCCGTCCAGGGCGTGCTCATGGACCTCGGGGTGTCCTCGTTGCAGCTCGACGAGACCGAACGCGGCTTCGCCTACGCCCAGGACGCCCCGCTCGACATGCGCATGGACCCCACCCGGGGCCTGACGGCGGCGGACGTGCTCAACACCTACGACGAGCGCGACCTGGCACGGATCCTGCGCGAGTACGGCGAGGAGCGGTTCGCGGGCAAGATCGCCCGGGCCGTCGTCCGACGCCGGGCCGAGCGGGAGTGGGACCGCAGCGGTGAGCTCGTGGACCTGCTGCGGGCCACGATCCCGGCCGCGACCCGCAAGACCGGCGGTCACCCGGCCAAGCGCACCTTCCAGGCGCTGCGGATCGAGGTGAACGGCGAGCTCGAGGTGCTGGAACGCGCCGTGCCCGCCGCGATCGAGGCGCTCGCCGTGGACGGCCGGATCGTCGTCGAGTCGTACCAGTCGCTGGAGGACAGGATCGTCAAGCGCGCCATCGCGCGGGGCACCACGTCCTCCGCACCGTCAGGGCTGCCCGTCGAACCCGAGACGCACAAGCCCTATCTCGAGGCGCTCACCCGGGGCGCGGAGGAGGCCGACGCGCGGGAGCTGGAGCGCAACCCGCGCTCCGCGTCCGTGCGCCTGCGCGCCGCACGGCGCCTGCGCCCCACGCCCGAGCACCTGATGGACCGCACCACCCAGCACCACACCGCGAAGGAGGACCGCCGATGAGCGCCGTGAACGCTACGACGGCCCGCGCCGCCCGTCCCGTCGAGCAGCCCCGCACCCGCCGGGCCCCGCTGACCGCGATCTCCGGGGGTGCCGCACAGCGCGGCCGCCGCCTGGACATCGTCCGGGCCCCGTTGCACGCCAAGAGCCGCGTGCCGTTCTTCGTGCTGTGCGCCACCCTGATGATCGTGTCGCTGGTGGCGGTGCTCGTGCTGAACACCACCCTCGCGCGGGGTTCGTACGAGATGGCGCAGCTCCAGAGCGACGTCGCGCAGACCGCACAAGACGTGCAGGGCCTCCAGGAGGACCTGCGGGCCGCCGAGACCGGCCTGCCCGACAAGGCCCGCAGCCTGGGGATGGTCCCGGCCGAGAACCCCACCATGGTCAGTATCCGTACCGGCAAGGTGGTGAAGGGCGCGAACCAGTGACGCGGCCGACGTCGGACCCGGGCCGGCAGCGCACCCCGACGGGGCGCGCTGCCGGCTCCCGTTCCGCGCAGCCGCGTGCGGGTCAGCCGCGTGCGGGTCAGCCGCGTGCGGGTCAGCCGCGTGCGGGTCAGCCGCGTGCGGGTCAGCCGCGTGCGGGTCAGCCGCGGACCGCGCAGCCGCGCGGGCAGGGCGCGCCCCGCCAGGGCGCGGCGTCGCCGCGCACGCCGGCCAAGAACCAGCCACGCACGACTCAGCCCCGCAAGCCCGAGCCCCGCAAGCCCGAGCCCCGCAAGCCCGAGCCCCGCAAGGCCCAGCCCCGTGCGACCAGCACACGGCTGGGCTTTCAGGCGCCCGGCGGCACCAGGCCGACCACCAAGGCGCCCGCCACCCAGACCCGCCCCGCCCGCTCCCGGGTGGCCCGCCCGCTGCCGCCGAGCCCGGGGCGACCGGAGCTGCGGCAACGCTGGTTGGTGGGCATCGCCGCGGTGGTGGTGCTCGTGTTCCTGGTGCGGCTGGTCCACGTGCAGATCATCGAGGGGCCGAGCCTCGCGGCGGACGCCGAGCAGCGCCGGACGGCGACGGCCGTCACGCCTGCCCACCGTGGCGACATCACGGACGCGAACGGCGTCGTGCTCGCGACGTCGGTGGACCGGTACACGGTGATCGGCGACCCCAAGGCGATCAAGGACTTCCGTGGTTCCGGCCGCCCGACCGTGGACGGCAAGGAGGTGGAGGACGGCGCCCTGGGCATCGCCCAGCTCCTGGCGCCGATCCTCGACGTGCCCAAGAACGAGCTCGCGGCCCGGCTGGTGGGTGAGTCTCGGTACGAGGTGCTGGCCAAGAACGTGGTGCCCGAGGTGCAGCGCGCGATCGCCGACCTGGGGATCCGGGCCTACGTGCGGACCGACCTGACCTCCCGGCGCACCTACCCGTCGGGCACGGTGGCGGGGTCGCTCGTGGGTTTCGTGAACGACGAGCAGGTCGGTCAGGGTGGTATCGAGGCGGCGTACGACGACCTCCTGGCCGGCACCGCCGGATCGGACACGTACGAGCGCAGCCTCGACGGCCTGCGCATCCCGACGGCGGGCCAGGAGTCGGTCCCGGCGGTTCCGGGCGACGACGTCCAGCTCTCCCTGGTGCACGACATCCAGTGGAAGGCGCAGGACGCCGTCGACGAGGCGCAGCGCGCCACGGGCGCGGAGTACGGCATCGCGATCGTGCAGGACGTGCGCACGGGCGAGCTCGTCGCGCTCGCCGACTCGGGCTCCGTGAACCCGAACGACCGCTCGACGGCCGCGGTCGCCCAGGGCTCGCGCGCCGTGAAGGACGTCTTCGACCCGGGCTCCACCGGCAAGGTGATCACCATGGCGGCGGCGCTGGAGGCGGGTCACTGGACGCCGGACAGCCAGTTCGTGGTGCCGTACAGCTTCACGACGCCCAACGGCCAGACCTTCCACGACTCGCACCAGCACCCCACACAGCGGCTCACGCTCACGGGCGTGCTGGCGCAGTCGTCGAACACCGGCACCGTGCAGGTCGGTGAGAAGATCCCGCTGCAGGAGCGGCAGGACTACCTGGAGAAGTTCGGCTTCGGGCAGCCGACCGGCCTGGGCCTGCCGGGCGAGTCGGTGGGCCTCATGCCGCCCGACGACGTCGCGGACTGGGACGGCCGCACGCAGTACACCGTGCTGTTCGGCCAGGGCCTGTCCGTGAACGCGATGCAGGCCACCAGCGTGTTCTCGACGGTGGCCAACGGCGGCGTCCGGATGACGCCGACGCTCTTCGAGGGGTCGACCAGCCCCGACGGCACCACGACGCCGGCCGAGCGCGCGCCGGGGGAGCGGGTCATCTCCGAGGAGACCGCCGACACGCTCCTGCAGATGATGGAGACCGTCACGGAGGAGGGCGGTACGGGCGTGAACGCGGCCGTGCCGGGGTACCGCGTCGCGGGCAAGACGGGTACGGCCCAGATGCCCGCGGGGAACGGCTGGACCTACATGGCCTCGTTCATCGGCGTGGCCCCGGCCGACGACCCGCGGTACACGGTCGCCGTGTTCCTCAAGAGCCCGCACAGCTCGATCTTCGGCGGTGACGTCGCGGCCCCGGTGTTCAGCGACATCATGGGGTTCACGCTGCAGAAGATGGACGTGCCGCCGAGCACCACGCAGGGCAAGCGGCTCAAGACCGAGTGGTGACGACCGGGTGGTACGGCTGAGTGGTGACGACCGGGCGGTGACGCCGGTCAGGCGCCCGTGATCCGCACGGGGCCGCCCAGCGTGGCCGTGAGGATCGACTCGATGGCGAAGCCGGTGGCGGACGCGAGGTCCACGGCCTCCGGGTCGAGCAGCCACTGGAGCTGAAGGCCGTCCATGACGGCGATCACCGCGGCGGCGGCGCGCTCGGGCTCACCCTCGGGCAGGGTCACGGAGCGCTCGTCCGCCACGGCGCGGACGGCCTGCGCGATCTCGCCGCGCAGCACCGTGAACCGCTCCGCGACCCAGGTGGAGGCGGGGTGCCCGTCGGTCACCGACTCCCCGGTGAGCACCGCGTACGCCTGCACGATGCCGCGCCGGTCGGCGTTCAGGCGCGCGGTGGTCACCAGGTGCCGGAACAGGTCCATGCCGCCGGGGATGTGCTTGCCCTCCAGGTGCTGCACGTCCACGCGGTCGCGGTACTCCAGCACCGCCCACAGCAGCTTGTCCTTGCTGCCGAAGTGGTGCAGCACGCCGGCGTGGGTGATCCCGACCTGGGCGGCGACGTCGCCGAGGGAACCCTGGTGATAGCCCTTCGAGCCGAACACCCGCGTGGCCGCGGCGAGGATCTCCTCGCGGCGGTGGGCCCGGTTCGGTCGCTTGCCCTGTGCCGCAGCCTGTCCGGCAGCCTGCTCCGTCGCATCTGACATGCCCTCACGATACGGGGTGAACGGGCTTACTAACCAGTAAGTAAGTGTGATTGAATGCGGGCAGCCGTCCACCGCCGAACGGAGTCGCACGTGTCATCGCAGGCTGCAACCGCGCAAGCCGTCGCCCCCGAGCCCGAGCTGCTCGACCTCCTCCAGGAGCTGTCCGCCGAGGAGAAGGTGGCGCTCGTCGTGGGCGCGTCCATGTGGGCGACGACGGCGGTGCCCCGCCTCGGGCTCGAGCCCGTGGTGATGTCCGACGGCCCCGTGGGCGTGCGCGGACCGGACGGCGGCACCTCGGCGATGTTTCCCGCGCCGTCGGCGCTCGCGGCCACGTGGGACCTCGGCCTGGCCGCGCGGGCGGGGACGCTGTTCGCCGCCGAGGCGCGCCGGCACGGCGTCGACGTCGTGCTCGCCCCGCAGGTCAACCTGCAGCGCACCCCCGTGGGCGGCCGGCACTTCGAGTGCTACTCCGAGGACCCGCACCTGACGGCCGAGATCGCGGTGGCCCTCGTCGGCGCCGCGCAGGCACATGGCGTCGGCATGTGCGTCAAGCACTATGTGGCCAACGACTCCGAGACCGAGCGCACCCGCTACCTGGCGCGCCTCGACGAGCGGACGCTGCGCGAGGTCTACCTGGCACCGTTCGAGCGGCTCGTGCGGGACGTCAACCCGTGGTCGGTGATGGGCGCCTACAACGGCGCCGACACGCAGGGCGTCGCGGCGCCGCTCCTGGAGCACCGCCCGCTCGTGGTCGACCTCCTCAAGGAGGAGTGGGGCTACGACGGCCTGTTCGTCAGCGACTGGGTGGCCACGCAGTCCGTGGCGCCCGCGGTGCGCGGCGGCCTGGACCTGCAGATGCCCGGGCCCGACGGCGCCTGGGGCGACGGCCTGCTGGACGCCGTCCGCTCCGGCGAGGTGGCCGAGTCCGAGCTCGACGACAAGGTGCTGCGCCTGCTGCGCCTGGCCCGGCGCACGGGGCGGCTCACGCTTCCCGACCCGGGGGCCACGCCGCACGCGACCATCGTGGCCGCCGTCGCCCAGGGGGCAGGCCTCGCCGCGCAGGGTCCGGGGCACGGTGCGCCGGAGGGTGCGCCCGCGGCGTCGGCGGTGCTGCTGCGCGAGCTCGCGGCCCGCTCCGTCGTGGTGCTCAAGGACGACGCCGGCCTGGTGCCGCTGGTGCAGGACGCGGCCCGGCCGCTGCGCGTCGCGCTGCTGGGCCCTGCGGCCGTCGAGCCGTTCTTCCAGGGCGGCGGCTCGTCGTTCGTGCGCCCCGACCGGCTCACCTACCCCGCCGACGAGCTGCGCGCCGCGCTGCCGTCCGGCTCGCAGGTGACGTTGCTGGCCGGCGCGCGTGCCCTGCGCAACCCGCCGGAGCTCGACATCGACCGCTGCACGGACCCGGTCACCGGCGAACCCGGCCTGCGCGTGACGCTCCTGGCCGCCGACGGCAGCGTCCTGACGGAGCACACCACCACGACGTGGACCGGCTGGCTCCAGGACGTGCGGCCCGACGCCGACGCCGTCCGCCTGCGCGCCACCGTGCGGCTCGACGAGCCCGGTGGGCACGAGCTCGGCGTGGGCACCGTCGGCATCCACCGGGTGCTGGTGGACGGGGCCGAGGTCGCAGCCGGCGCCACCCGGGTGGACGAGGACGTCGTGCTCTCCTCCGGGCACAACCACCCGATCGCGACGCTCGCGCCGGCGGGCGGCGCCGCCGACCTCGACGCGACCCTCCAGGTGGTGCACGCCGTGGGCTACGGGCACTTCGTCCGCGCCGCGCTGGTGCACCGGCTGCCCGGCCCCTCGGCCGAGGACGACCTCGCCGCCGCCGTCGAGGCCGCTGCGGCGGCCGACGTCGCCGTCGTGCTGGTCGGTACCACCGCCGAGGTCGAGTCCGAGGGCTACGACCGGCCCGACCTGGACCTGCCGGGGAACCAGGACGAGCTCGTGCGCCGCGTGGCGGCCGTCAACCCGCGCACCGTCGTGGTGGTCAACGCGGGCGCGCCCGTGCTGCTCCCGTGGCTGGCCGACGTGCCCACCGTGCTGTGGGGCTGGCTCCCGGGCCAGGAGGCCGGCACCGCGCTCGCCGACGTCCTGACCGGCCTCACCGAGCCGTCCGGCCGCCTGCCGTGGACGCTGCCCGCCCGCCACGAGGACGTCCCCGTGCCGCACGCCCGGCCCGTGGCCGGCGTCGTCGAGTACGCCGAGGGCACCGACGTGGGCTACCGGGCCTGGGAGCGCCGGCTGGACGCCGGGCCGGACGCCCCCGCCCCGGCCGCGCCCTTCGGGCACGGCCTCGGCTGGACCACCTGGGAGTACGAGGACGCCGTGCTCGCCCGGGGCGAGACCCACGACGCCCCGGCGACCCTCACCGTCTACGCGACGGTCCGGAACACGGGCCGGCGCGCGGGCCGCGAGGTGGTCCAGGTGTACGTCGAGGCGCCCGACGGCGGTCCCCGCCGCCCCGTGCGCTGGCTCGGCGGCTTCGCGGTCGCCGACGTCCCGGCCATGAGCAGCGTCACCGTGCCCGTCCCGGTCTCGCCCCGCGCGCTGCAGGTGTGGGACCCGCAGGCCCGGGGCTGGACCACGCCGCCGGGCACCTACCGGCTGCGCACCGGCAGGTCCGTGGCCGACCTGCGCCTGACCAACGACCTGACCGTCCGGCCCGGGGACGCCCCCGGAACCGGAGCCCAGTAACGACAACCACCCATCCGTCCCGCGCACTGCGGGAGGAGTGCAAGGAGGCACACCGTGAGTTTTCGCGTGAGGAATCGCAGGCCCGTCGCAGCGGCGGCAGCCGCGGCGGCCATCGCGCTGCTGGTCACCGCCTGCGGCGGCGGTGGCGGCGGCGGTACCACCACCGCGGGCGGCGGGGGACAGACCCTGACCGTCGGCATGCCGAACGGCGTCCAGACCGAGAACCACAGCCCGTTCGCCACCGGCTCGTCGGCGCTCTCGCTCGGCTACGCGTTCACGATCTACGAGCCGCTGATGATGCGTAACCAGGCCCGCCCCTCCGAGGAGCCGGAGCCCTGGCTCGCGCAGAGCGTGGAGTGGAACGAGGACTTCACGCAGGCCGTCATCACGCCCCGCGAGGGCGTCACCTGGTCGGACGGCGAGGAGTTCACCGCCGAGGACGTCGCGTTCTCCATCCAGCTGCGCAAGGACTTCGAGGCGCTCAACGCCGCGGCCCTGCCCTACGACACGATCGAGACCGACGGCAGCACCGTCACCGTCACGTTCACCGCCGGGCAGTTCGTCAACCAGTCCAAGCTGTACGACCTCGTGATGGTGCCCGAGCACATCTGGGCCGACGTCGAGGACCCGACCACCGACACCAACCTGGACCCGGTGGGCACCGGCCCGTACACGCTGGAGTCCTGGACGCCGCAGGCCGCCACCGTCGTGGCCCGCGACGACTACTGGGGCGGCGAGCCGGCCGTCCCCGAGATCCGGTACTCGTCGTACAACGACAACAACGCCCTGACCACCGCCCTGACCACCGGTGAGGCGCAGTGGGGCTGGACGTTCATCGCCGACTTCGAGAACGTCTACATCGCCCAGGACCCGGAGCACTACCACCAGTACGCCGCCGGTGGCCTCGGCATCGACGTGCTCTACCTGAACAACGAGACCAAGCCGTTCGACGACAAGGCGTTCCGGCAGGCCCTCAACATGGTGATCGACCGCCAGGAGCTCGTCGACGTCGCCACCTCGGGCGTCAACCCCGCCCTGACCAGCGTCACCGGCCTGCCGCTGCCCGCCGGCGAGGAGTTCCTCTCCGACGAGTACGCCGGCCAGGAGTACGCCGTCGACGTCGAGGGCGCCCGCGCCCTCCTCGAGGACGCCGGCTACACCTGGGAGGGCGAGCAGCTCGTGGACCCCGACGGCGAGGACGTCACCTTCGAGCTCGTCAACCCGGCCGGCTGGAACGACTACCTGACCGCGCTGGACCTCATCAAGAACTCGGCGGCCGAGCTCGGTGCCACCGCCACCGTCAACCCCGTCAACCAGGACGGCTGGTTCGCCGACGTCATCCCCGGCGGCGACTTCCAGGCCACCCTGCACTGGACCGACGGCGGCGCCACCCCCTGGGACATGTACTCCGACATCATGGACGGCGCCCACTACGAGAAGCTCGGCGACCCGGCCACCTGGAACTTCGGCCGCTTCCAGAACGACGAGGCCACCGAGGCGCTCGCTGCCTACGCCGCGGCCCCCGACGACGCCACGCGCGCCGAGGCACTCGCCACCATCCAGAAGGTGTTCGTCGAGGAGGTGCCGGGCATCGCGATCTGGACCCGCCCGGCCACCGCGCAGTACTCGACGCAGAACTACGTGGGCTGGCCCTCCGAGGAGGACCCCTACAACCAGCCCCAGCCCACGGGGGTGCAGGCCGCCCAGATCCTGATGAACCTCGAGCCTGCGGACGGCTGATGAGCGAGAGCACACCGGTGCTGGCCGCGCACGGCCTCACCAAGCACTTCCGGGCGGGCGGACGTCGCGTCAGCGGCCGTTCGCCCGCCCGGGCGATCCACGCCGTGGACGGCGTGGACCTCGAGCTCCACCGCGGCCAGGTCCTGGCCGTGGTGGGGGAGTCGGGGTCCGGCAAGTCCACGGTCGCCCGCCTCCTGGCCGGGCTGATCCCCATCACCGCCGGTCGCGTGCTGCTGGAGGGCACCGACGTCCGGCTGCGGGGGCGGCGGGCCTTTCGCGCGTACGTGCGACGCGTGCAGATGATCTTCCAGGACCCGTTCGCCTCCCTGAACCCGGTGCACCCCGTGCGCTACACGCTCACCCGCGCGCTGCGGCTGCACCGCAGCCAGTCCACGGGCGGGCGTCTCCGGGGCGTCGAGCTGGAGGCGGCCCTGACCGAGCTGCTGGAGCGCGTGCACCTCACGCCCGCGGCGCGGTACGTCGACAAGTTCCCGCACGAGCTGTCCGGCGGGCAGCGGCAGCGCATCGCCATCGCGCGGGCGCTGGCCGCGGAGCCCGAGGTGCTGCTCGCCGACGAGCCCGTCTCGATGCTGGACGTCTCCATCCGGCTCGGCATCCTCAACCTGCTGGCCGACCTGCGCGACCGGCTCGGCATCGCCGTCCTGTACATCACGCACGACATCGCCTCGGCGCGCTACTTCGCCGACCGCACCACCGTGCTGTATGCGGGGCGGGTCATGGAGACCGGCGACAGCGAGTCGGTCACCCAGGAGCCGCTGCACCCCTACACGCGGCTCCTCATCGCCTCGGCGCCCGACCCCGACGATCTCGCCGGGACCGGCGCCGCCGCCGTGCGCGAGCAGGGCACGGGCGGCGAGCCGCCCAGCCTCGTGGACCCGCCGCCCGGCTGCCGGTTCGCTCCGCGCTGCCCGTACGCGACCGACCTGTGCCGCACCGAGACACCCGAGCTGATCGAGGTCGCCCCCGGGCGGTCCGCCGCGTGCTGGGGGTACTCCGAGCGCGAGGGACGGCCCGACGTCGGGCCCGCCGTCGGCCACGCTGCCGGCAACCTGGCCGGGGACGGGGAGGCGGCCGCATGAGGTTCCTGCTGCGCCGCGTCGCCTTCTACGCGCTGACCGCGTGGGCCGCGATCACCATCAACTTCTTCATCCCGCGCATGCTGCCGGGTGACCCCGTCACGGCCCTGCTGGGCCGCATGCAGGGCCGGATCGACAGCAACGCCGAGCACTCGCTCCGGGTCCTGTTCGGGCTCGACCAGGACACCAGCCTGTGGCAGCAGTACGTCGACTACTGGGGCCTGCTGCTGCGCGGCGACCTGGGGCTGTCCTTCACGCACTTCCCGACCCCGGTGTCCGAGATCGTGAACCAGTCGCTGCCGTGGACCGTGGGCCTGGTCGGGGTCGCGACGATCATCGCGTTCGTCATCGGCTCGCTCATCGGCACGTTCCTCGGCTGGCGCCGCGGCACCTGGGCCGACGGGCTGCTGCCCGTGGCCACGTTCTTCCAGGCCGTGCCGTACTTCTGGCTGGGCCTGATCACGATCGCCGTGCTGTCGGTCAACCTGGGCTGGTTCCCGTCCAGCGGCAGCTACGACCGCGGGCTGGTGCCCGCGTTCACCGGCGAGTTCATCGGCTCGGTCGTCTACTACGGGTTCCTGCCCGCGCTGACCGTCGTGCTGTCCTCCGTGGCGGGCTGGGTGCTCGGCATGCGCAACATGATGGTGACCGTCTCGTCGGAGGACTACGTCACCGTCGCGCACGCCAAGGGCCTGGCCGAGCGGCAGGTCATGCTCGGCTACGCCGCCCGCAACGCCGTGCTGCCGCAGGTCTCCAGCTTCGCGCTGTCCCTCGGCTTCGTCGTGGGCGGCACGCTCATCATGGAGATGGTCTTCTCCTACCAGGGCATCGGCTACACGCTCTACCAGGCCGTCTCCACCCACGACTACCCGCTGATGCAGGGCTGCTTCCTGGTCATCACCCTGTCCGTCCTCGTGGCGAACATGGTGGCCGACCTCGCCTACACCCTGCTCGACCCCCGCACCCGGACGGAGGACCGATGAGGAACCAGCTGCTGTTCCTGCGCAACGGCAAGGTCGTCACCGGCCTGGCCATCCTCGGGTTCTTCACGCTGCTGGCCCTGCTGGGCCCGTGGATCAGCCCGTACGACCCCAACCAGGTCAGCGACGCGCTGCTCAGCCCGCCGTCCGCCACGCACTGGCTCGGCACCGACCACACCGGCCGCGACATCCTGTCGCAGATCATCGTGGGCGCTCGCGGCGTGCTCGTCGTCGGCCTGGTGGCCGGCGTGAGCGCCACCGTCGTGGGCGTGCTCGTGGGCGTGACCGCCGGGTTCGTCGGCGGTGTGGGCGACGAGTCGCTGTCCGCGCTGTCGAACATGTTCCTGGTCATCCCGCAGCTGCCGCTGATCATCCTGATCGCCGCGCAGCTCCCGTCCGCGGGCGGGCTCACCGTCGCGCTGGTCATCGGGGCGACCGGCTGGGCGTGGGGCGCCCGGGTCATGCGCGCCCAGACGCTGTCCCTGCGCAAGCGGGACTTCGTCGAGGCGGCCCGGGCCAACGGGGAGCGCACCTGGCGCCTCGTCCTGGCCGAGGTGCTGCCCAACCTGACCGCCGTGATCGCCTCCGGTTTCGTGGGCACCGTGACGTTCGCGGTGCTGTCCCAGGTCACCCTGTCGTTCATCGGCATCACGCCGGTGAGCGAGTGGAACTGGGGCACCATCCTGTTCTGGGCGCAGAACAACCTGGCGCTGCAGCGCGGCGCCTGGTGGTGGTTCGTGCCGGCCGGGGCGTGCATCGCGCTGCTCGGCATGGCCCTGACCCTGGTCAACTTCGGTATCGACGAGATCGTCAACCCCCGCCTGCGGTCCACCGGCCTGCACGCGCGCTCGCTGCGCCGCCGGGGCATCCGGCCGCGCGTGGGGTTCACCCCGGTGGTGCGGGAGGCACGGACATGAGCACCCAGACAGGTACGACGCCGGCGGCCGCCGCGCCCGTGGCGCCGTCCGAGCCGGTCCTGGAGGTCCGCGACCTCAGCGTCGACTACGGGTTCGGCGGCGACCCCACCCACGTGCTGCGCGAGGTCTCCCTCACGCTGCACCGCGGCGAGGTGCTGGGCCTGGCGGGCGAGTCGGGCTGCGGCAAGTCGACCCTCGCGTACGCGGCCACGCGGCTGCTGCCGCCACCCGGCCTCATCACGGGTGGCGAGGTGTGGCTCACGAACCGCGACGGCGAGCGCGCGGACCTGCTGGCCCTGTCCGACGCCGAGCTGCGCGCCGCCCGCTGGCGCGACATCGCCATCGTGTTCCAGGGCGCCATGAGCTCGCTGAACCCGGTGTTCCGCATCGAGAAGCAGATCGTCGACGGCATCCTCGCGCACCGGCCCCGGCTGCGACGCGAGGAGGCCCGGGAGCGGGCCGCGGAGCTGCTGCGCCTGGTCGGCATCTCCGCCGACCGGCTGCGGTCCTACCCGCACCAGCTCTCCGGCGGCATGCGGCAGCGCGTCATGATCGCCATGGCGCTCGCCCTGGAACCCCAGGTGCTGATCATGGACGAGCCCACCACGGCCCTCGACGTGGTCATGCAGCGCCAGATCCTGGAACAGGTGATGGAGCTGCGCGAGCGGCTCGGCTTCTCCGTGGTGCTCATCACGCACGACGTGTCCCTGCTCGTGGAGGTGGCCGACCGGATCGCCGTCATGTACGCGGGCGAGATCGTGGAGACCGCGGCCGCGCGGGACGTGTACACCCGCCCCCGGCACCCGTACTCGGCGGGTCTGCTGGGCTCGTTCCCGCCCCTGCACGGGCCGCGCCGCGAGCTGACCGGCATCCCGGGCGCCCCGCCGGACCTGTCGCGGCGCGAGCCCGGGTGCCCGTTCGCCCCGCGCTGCCCGCACGCCATGGACGTGTGCCGCACCGAACTGCCTGTGCTGGGCCGCACGGCACAGGGCGAGGACGGCCGTCTGGTGGCCTGCCACCTGCACACGTCCGCGCAGGAGGGCACGGTCCTGCCGCCGCTGCTGGCGCGGTGACCTCCGTCTCGCCGCGAGACCGGGACGGGCCCGCGCGCGGGTAGGCCGCGGGGAAAGTGCTGGTGCCGAGAGTGTGTTGCTGTGCGTCGACAACGTCTACGCACAGCAACACCTCTGCGCGGGAGACCTTCGCGCGGCCACCGCCCCGCCCTGCACGACCCACGTGACCCGGACCATCACACAACCACCACCCGGCCCCGGCATCGCGGACGAGACCCCGGCCCTGGAAGCGGTAGGTTCTTCTCCGTGACATCCCCGTTCGACCGGATCCGCCCGGCCGCCACGACAGCGCGCCAGGTCGCGGACCTCGCCGTCGCCTTCGGCCTCACCATCGCCCCAGGTCAACCCACAGATGCCGCGGTGACCTGCGTGGCCTCGGACAACCGGGTGGTCAGGCCGGGAGACCTGTTCGTGGCGCTCCCCGGGGCCCGCGCGCACGGTGCCCAGTTCGCCGCCGACGCCGTCGCCCGGGGCGCGGCCGCGATCCTCACCGACGCGCGCGGGGCGGAGCAGGCAGCAGACCTCGGCGTCCCGGTCGTCGTCGCGGACGACCCCCGCGCGATCCTCGGCCAGGTCGCCGCCTGGGTGCTCGGCAACCCCGCCGAGCACCTGATGACCTTCGGCGTCACGGGCACCAACGGCAAGACCACCACCACCTACCAGCTCGACCACCTGCTGCGGGCACTGGGCTGGACGGGCGGCCTCATCGGCACCGTCGAGACCCGCTCCGGCGACCGCGTCATCCCGAGCACCCTCACCACTCCCGAGGCCGCCGACCTGCAGGCCCTGCTCGCCGCCATGCGCGAGGACCACGTGCGCACGCTCGCCATGGAGGTCTCGTCCCACGCCCTGGCCCAGCACCGCGTCGACGGCGTCGTGTTCGGCGTCGCCGGGTTCACCAACCTGACCCAGGACCACCTCGACTTCCACGGCGACTTCGAGACGTACTTCGCCGCCAAGGCCGAGCTGTTCACCCCGGCCCACGCGCGCCGCGGCGTCGTCACCGTCGACGACACCTGGGGCGAGCGCATGGCCGCCGAGGCACGGATCCCCGTCGCCACCCTGACCACCCTGCCGGGCAAGGCGGCCGACTGGACGGTCACCGACGTCGCGCCGTCCGGCACCGGCTCCGCCTTCACCCTGACCCACCGCGACGGCCGCACCCTGCGCACCTCGACCTCCCTGCCCGGCGGGTACAACGTCGCCAACGCGGCGCTCGCCGTCGCGATGGTGCTGGAGGGCGGCTCGGACGTCCGCGACGTCGCCGAGGCGCTCGCCGCCGCCGACGGCCTGAGTGCCACGGTGCCGGGCCGCATGGAGGTGCTCGCCACCGCGCCGCGCGTCGTCGTCGACTTCGCGCACAACACGGAGGCCCTGGAGCTCGCCCTGGCCGCCCTGCGCCCGACGACGGCGGGCCGGCTCGCCGTCGTCTTCGGCGCCACGGGCGACCGCGACCCCGGCAAGCGGCCGTTCATGGGCGCGGCGGCGGTGCGCGGGGCCGACGTCGTCTACGTGACGGACGACGACCCGCACGACGAGGACCCCGCGAAGGTCCGGGCCGAGGTGCTCGCGGGCGCGCGCCCGCACGGCGCGCCGGGCGGGGACGCCGCGGCGGCGGACCCGGCCTCGCGTACCGTGGAGGTCCACGAGGTCGCCCCGCGCGCGGACGCCGTCCGTGCGGCGATCCTCGCGGCCGGCGTGGACGACACGGTGCTGGTCGCGGGTCGCGGGCACGAGACGATCCAGGAGATCGCCGGCGTGGACCACGTGCTCGACGACCGCGTCGAGGCGCGCGCGGCGCTGGCGGCCAGGAACCCGTAGCACCGCGGTACATGTGTGACCCCAGCAGGACCCCCAGGCACGAGAGGACGACACAGGCATGATCGAGCTGACTGCGGCGCAGGTCGCCGCAGCCACCGGCGGGAGGCTGAACGCCGACCCGGACGTGACGGTCACGGGGGCGGTGATCATCGACTCGCGCGCCGCGGGACCCGGTGCGCTCTTCGTGGCGCTGCCGGGCGAGCGGGTGGACGGGCACGACTTCGCGGCCGCCGCGGTGGCCGCGGGCGCCGTCCTGGTGCTGGCCTCCCGCGCGCTGGACGGCGTGCCGACCGTCGTGGTGGACGACCCCCGGGCCGCCCTCGGCGACCTCGCGCGGCACGTCCTGGCGACCGTCCGGGAGACGGCCGCCGACCTGCGCGTGGTGGCCGTGACCGGTTCGGTCGGCAAGACCACCACCAAGGACCTGCTGGGCCAGCTCCTGACCCCCGAGGCGGGCGACGCACCCGACGCGATCATCGTGCCCTCCGGCTCCTTCAACAACGAGATCGGCCTGCCGCTCACCGTCCTGCGGGTCACCCCCGCCACGCGGTACCTGGTGCTGGAGATGGGCGCCGACGGCGTGGGCAACATCGCCTACCTCACGGGCATCGCGCCGCCCGACGTCGGCATCGTGCTCCGGGTCGGCGTCGCGCACATCGGCCCCTTCGGCGGCGTCGAGGCCATCGCGAAGACCAAGGGCGAGATGGTCGAGGGCGTCGTCGAGGGCGGCACCGTCGTGCTCAACGCCGACGACCAGCGCGTCGCGGCCATGGCCGACCGGGCCGCACCCGGCACCGTGCTGCGGACGTTCGGCACCATCCCGTCCGCCGACGTCCGCGCCGAGGACGTCACCGTCGACGAGGCGGGCCGGGCCCGCTTCACGCTCCGCGTCGCGGGCGGTGGCGACGTCGGCGAGCAGCACGCCCAGGTCGCCCTGAGCCTCGTGGGCCCGCACCACGTGACCAACGCGCTCGCGGCGGCGACGGTCGCCCTGCGCCTCGGCGTGGCGATCGGCGACGTGGCGGAGCGGCTCTCGGCGGCCACGCCCCGCAGCCCGCACCGCATGGCGGTCACCGAGCGGCCCGACGGCGTCACCGTCGTCGACGACGCCTACAACGCCAACCCCGACTCGATGAAGGCCGGCCTGCGCACGCTCGCGGTGCTCGCGGGCCGCACCCGCCGCTCCGTGGCGGTCCTGGGGGAGATGCGTGAGCTCGGTGACGGCGCGCGCGCCGCCCACGACGAGATCGGCCGCCTCGTGGTACGGCTGAACATCAAGCAGCTCGTCGTCGTCGGCCAGGGTGCGTACCACATCCACGAGGGCGCCATGCAGGAGGGGTCCTGGGGGTCGGAGTCGGTCTTCGTGCCCGACCTGGACGCCGCCAAGGCCCTGCTGGACGAGCTGCTGGAGCCCGGCGACGTCGTGCTCGTGAAGTCGTCGCTCGGCTCCGGGCTCTGGGAGCTCGGCGACCACCTGTCGATGGTCAACACCGCTAAGGACAACAACAAGTGATCGCGATCCTGGTCAGCGCCGCGGTGGCGCTGCTCGTGGCCCTGCTGGGCACACCGGTCTTCATCCGGTTCCTGGTCCACAAGAACTACGGCCAGTTCGTGCGCGAGGACGGTCCCACGGGCCACTTCACCAAGCGCGGTACGCCGACCATGGGCGGCGTCGTCATGATCGGGGCCACCCTGATCGGCGTCGCGGCCTCGATGCTCGTGTCGCAGCGCCTGCCGAGCGTCTCGGCGCTGCTGGCGCTGTACCTCATGGCGGGCCTGGGCCTGGTCGGGTTCCTCGACGACTTCACCAAGATCCGCAAGCAGCGCTCGCTCGGCCTGACGGCGCGCGCCAAGCTGATCGGCCAGGGCGTGGTCGGCATCTCGTTCGCGGTGCTCGCGCTGCAGTTCCCCAACGAGAACTCGCGCACCCCGGCGTCCACCAAGATCTCGTTCCTGCGCGACACCGAGTTCGACCTCGCGTTCGCGGGGGCCACCGTGGGACTGATCCTGTTCGTGATCTGGGCCAACCTGCTGGTCTCCGCGTGGTCCAACGCGGTGAACCTCACCGACGGCCTGGACGGGCTGGCCACCGGCGTCTCGATCATCACGTTCGGCGCCTACGTGCTGGTCGGCATCTGGCAGCTCAACCAGTCGTGCCAGTACCTGGCCACGGCCGGGCCACGCTGCTACGAGGTGCGCGACCCGCAGGACCTCGCCATCGTCGCCGCCGCCGTCACGGGCGCGTGCGTCGGCTTCCTGTGGTGGAACGCCAACCCCGCCAAGATCTTCATGGGTGACACGGGCTCGCTCGCCCTGGGCGGCGCGCTGGCCGGCCTGTCGATCCTGAGCCGCACCGAGCTGCTGGCCGTGCTGCTCGGCGGCATGTTCGTGCTCATCGTCTCGTCCGTGGTGATCCAGGTCAGCTTCTTCAAGATGACCGGCCGGCGCGTGTTCAAGATGGCGCCGCTCCAGCACCACTTCGAGCTCTCCGGCTGGGGAGAGGTCACCATCGTGATCCGGTTCTGGCTCATCGCCGGCCTGCTCGCCGGCCTGGGCATGGGCATCTTC
This sequence comes from Promicromonospora sp. NPDC050880, assembly GCF_044456525.1. Classification (NCBI taxonomy): domain Bacteria; kingdom Bacillati; phylum Actinomycetota; class Actinomycetes; order Micrococcales; family Promicromonosporaceae; genus Promicromonospora; species Promicromonospora sp. NPDC050880. Next base: position 64,755 of record NZ_JBITFV010000004.1, on the reverse strand, counting down.
TACGCCGAGTGGGTCGCGTCGTGACCGAGGTGCCCGGCACGGCCCCGCAGGCGCGGCCGGACCAGGACACCTACGGCGTGGTCGAGCCGCGCGTCCCGCTCGCCGAGGCCCGCGTGGTCCTCGCCGGCCTGGGCGTCACCGGCCGCGCGCTGCGCGGGGTGCTGGAGTCCCGGGTCGCCTCCCTGGTCACCGTGGACGACCGCGCGTCCGACGCCGACCACGGGGCGCTCGACGCCGACGCCGCCGCCGCGGTGCTGGCCGCCGCCGACCTGCTGGTCGCCTCCCCGGGCTTCCCGCCCCACCACCCCGTGGTCGCCGCGGCGCTGGCGGCGGGCGTGCCCGTGTGGAGCGAGGTCGAGCTCGCGTGGCGCCTGCGCGTCCACCGTCTGGGCACCGACCAGCCGGCGCCGTGGCTGGGCGTCACGGGATCCAACGGCAAGACCACCACCGTCGAGATGCTCGCCGCGATCCTGCGGGCCGCGGGCCTGCGCACCGCCGCCGTCGGGAACGTGGGCCGGTCCCTCGTCGAGGCCGCCCTGGACCCCGCGCTCGACGTGCTCGCCGTGGAGCTGTCCAGCTTCCAGCTCCACTTCACGCACACGATGTCGCTGCAGGCGGGCGCCGTGCTCAACGTCGCCGCCGACCACCTGGACTGGCACGGCTCGCTCGACGCGTACGCTCGGGACAAGGGGCGGATCTACGAGCGGGCGCAGGTGGCCTGCGTCTACAACGTGGCCGACCCGCGCACCGAGGAGCTGGTGCGCGAGGCCGACGTGGTCGAGGGCGCCCGCGCCGTGGGCTTCGCGGTCGGCAGCCCGAGCCCCGGCGACCTCGGCCTGGTCGACGACGTGCTCGTGGACCGCGCCTTCCACGCCGCCGCCGACGACCCGGACCGGCGCCGGAGCGCCGCCGAGCTCGGCACCCTGGCCGACCTCGCCCAGCTCGGTGACCAGGCCGGCGTCGTGCCCACGCACGTCGTGGCGGACGCGCTGGCCGCGGCCGCGCTGGCCCGTGCGCACGGCGTGCCTGCCGCGGCCGTCCGGGACGGCCTGCGATCCTTCGGCCCGAGCGAGCACCGCATCCAGCGCATCGCCCAGGCCGACGGCGTCACGTACGTCAACGACTCGAAGGCCACCAACGCGCACTCCGCCGCAGCCTCGCTCGCGGGCTTCGCCCACGGCACCGTGGTGTGGATCGCGGGCGGCCTGGCCAAGGGCGCCACGTTCGACGAGCTCGTGTCCTCGCGCGCGGACCGCATGCGGGCCGCCGTCGTGATCGGCGCGGACCCCGCCCCGCTGGCCGACACGCTGGCCCGACACGCGCCGAAGGTCCCGGTCGTCGTGATAGATCCCGGTGACACTGAGAGCGTGATGCGCCGGGCGGTGGCCGCCGCACGGGACCTGGCACGGCCGGGCGACACCGTGCTGCTGGCCCCGGCGGGCGCCTCGCAGGACCAGTTCGTCTCGTACGCCCACCGCGGTCAGGAGTTCGCCCGGGTGGTGCGGGAGCTCACAGGAGGGACCACCGATGGCCACGACGGGAACGAGCCGCCGCGCTCCTGAGCGTTCGTGGCTGGGCCAGTGGAACTCCAACGTCTCCAGCTACTACCTGCTGGTGGGCGCCACGGGCCTGCTGACCGTGATCGGCCTGATCATGGTGCTGTCCAGCTCCACCGTGACCTCCATCGCCGAGGGCGACTCGCCCTACGCCGCCTTCCTGGTGCAGGCGCAGTACGCGCTGATGGGCCTGCCCGTGCTGCTGGTCGCCGCCCACCTGCCGGTGCGCTGGTACAAGCGGCTGGCGGCCCCGGCGCTCCTGGTCGCCCTCGGGCTCCTCGTCGCGGTGATCTTCCTCGGCTCCATCCGCAACGGCCAGCAGAACTGGCTGGTGCTCGGACCGCTGTCCTTCCAGCCCTCGGAGCTGGCCAAGCTGGCGCTCGCCGTCTGGCTGGGCACCGTGCTCGGCCGCAAGCAGGCGCTCCTGGGGAGCTGGTCGCACGCGATCATGCCCGCCGTCCCCGGCGCCGTGACGGTCATGGGCCTGGTGCTCGCCGGCGGCGACCTGGGCACGGCCCTCGTGATGGGTCTCCTGGTGGCGGGCGCGTTCCTCGTGGCCGGCGTGCCCTGGTCCCTGCTGGGGCTCGGCAGCGCGATCGCGGCGTTCGTGGTCGGGTACGTCTTCATCCTGCAGCAGGGCTCCGGGGACCGGCTGGAGCGCATCATCGCGACCTACGGCGCCGAGTGCGACGAGGCCTCGGAGTGCTACCAGTCCCTGCACGGCCTGTTCGGGCTGGGCACCGGCGGCCTGTGGGGCGTGGGCCTGGGTGGCAGCCGCGAGAAGTGGAGCTACCTGCCCGAGGCGCACAACGACTTCATCTTCGCCGTGATCGGGGAGGAGCTGGGGCTGTTCGGCACGGTGCTGGTGCTGGCCCTGTTCGCGGTGCTCGGGCTCGCGATGAGCCGGGTGATCCGGCGGCACACCGACCCGTTCGTCAAGGTGGCCACGGCCGCGGTGGCGTGCTGGATCGTGGGTCAGGCGTTCGTGAACATCGGCGTGGTGATCGGCCTGCTGCCGGTGATCGGCGTGCCGCTGCCGCTGGTGTCGGCCGGCGGTTCGGCCCTGATCACCACGATGGCCGCCCTGGGCATGGTGATCTCGTTCGCCCGGACGGAGCCGGGGGCTGCCAAGGCGCTCGCGGCACGCGGTAGCGTCGTCCGCAAGTCACTGGCTGTGCTGGGCGGCGCGGTCCGGAGACGGTAGAAATGTGCACGGTGGCTTGTTCCGTGGCGAGATTCTGCCCGGCGGCCGCCGCCGAACCGCCCGGACGGTACGTCCGGGCGACGACGAGAAGGTGATGATGAGCTCAGCAGTGGTGTCGGTGGTACTCGCCGGCGGCGGTACCGCAGGACACGTGAACCCCCTGCTCGCGGTGGCCGACGAGGTGCGGCGCCGGGAGCCCGGCGCGCGCGTGCTCGCGCTCGGGACCACGACCGGCCTGGAGGCCGACCTCGTGCCCGCGCGTGGTTACGAGCTGCGGCCGATCCCGCGCGTGCCCATGCCCCGCCGCCCCAGCGCGGACCTGCTGCGGCTGCCGGGCCGGCTGGCCTCTGCGGTGCGGGCGGCCGAGGACGCGATCGACGAGATCGGCGCCCAGGCCGTCATCGGGTTCGGCGGGTACGTCGCCACCCCGGCCTATCTCGCCGCGCGGCGCAAGGACGTGCCGATCGTGATCCACGAGCAGAACGCCCGGCCGGGCCTGGCCAACAAGCTCGGTGCGCGGTGGGCGGCCCGCGTCGGCCTCACCTTCCCCGGTACGCCGCTGCGTGGCGGCGTCCTGACGGGCCTGCCGCTGCGTCAGGCCATCGCGGCCCTCGTGCAGGAGCGCGAGGCCGACGCCGCGGGCGTGCGCACCCGGGCGGCCGCCGAGCTGGGCCTCGACCCGGCGCTGCCCACCCTCGTCGTCACCGGGGGCTCGTCGGGCGCGCTGAACGTGAACCGCGCCGTCTCGGGGGCCGCGGCCGAGGTGCTGGCCACCGGCGCGCAGGTGCTGCACCTCACCGGCCGCGGCAAGGCCGACGAGGTGCGCGAGACGCTGGCGGCCGCCGGCATCGGGCCCGAGCGCTACCAGGTCCGCGAGTACCTCGAGCAGATGGAGCTCGCCTACGCCGTGGCCGACCTGGTGGTCTGCCGCTCGGGCGCAGGCTCCGTGGCCGAGCACGCCGCGCTCGGCATCCCCGCCGTCTACGTGCCGCTGCCCATCGGCAACGGCGAGCAGCGGCTCAACGCGCTCCCGCTGGTGGAGGCGGGCGGCGGCGTACTGGTGGACGACGCGGACCTGACGCCCACCTGGGTGTCCCGGAACGTTCCCACGCTGCTCGCGGACCGCGAGCGGCTCGGTGTCATGGCCAAGGCCGCCCGGTCGGCCGGCACCACCGACGGCGCCGCTCGTGTCGTCGATCTCGTCGAGCAAGCCGTACGGTCAGCAGGTACCGACACCACGGAGGTCAGGTCATGAGCACCACGGTCACGGATCAGACGACGGATCAGGTCGCCCGGCTCGGACGCGTCCACATGATCGGCATCGGCGGGGCGGGCATGTCCGTCGTGGCCCGCCTGCTCGCCGGGCGCGGGGTGCCCGTGCAGGGCTCCGACGCCGCCGAGTCGGACACGCTGGAGGCCCTGCGCGCCGAGGGCGTCCAGGTCTGGGTGGGCCACGACCCGGCGCACCTGGCGGGCGTCGACTCCGTGGTGATCTCCAGCGCCGTGCACGAGGACAACCCGGAGCTCGCCGCGGCCCGCGCCCGGCGGCTGAACGTGCTGCACCGCTCCCAGGCCCTGGCGGCCCTCATGGAGGGTTCGCGCGGCGTGGCCGTGGCCGGCGCGCACGGCAAGACGACGACGTCGGCCATGATCGCCACCATCCTGCGCGAGGTGGGGCTGGACCCCTCGTACGCCATCGGCAGCACCGTGCGTACCGCGGACGGCGCGACGCCGGGCGGTCACCTGGGTTCCTCCGACGTGCTCGTGGCCGAGGCCGACGAGTCGGACGGCTCGTTCCTGAACTACACGCCCACCATCGCGGTGGTGACCAACGTCGAGGCCGACCACCTGGACCACTACGGCACCCCGGAGGCGTTCAACGGCGCGTTCATCCGGTTCGCGCGCCGCCTGGTCCCCGAGGGCTGGCTCATCGCCTGCGCCGACGACGAGGGTTCGCTCTCGGTGGGCGCCACCATCTGCGCCACGGGCGGGCACGTCATCACGTACGGCACGAACGCCACGGCCCGCGTCCGCGTCACGGACATCTCGACCACGTCCGAGGGCACGACGGCGGTGCTGCGCGGCGACGTGCTCGGCACCAACGAGCAGGTGGCCGACGGCGCGGGCGTGTCGGGCGACGTGCCCGGCATCCCCATGCGGCTGTCGGTGCCCGGCAAGCACAACGTGCTCAACGCGACCGCCGCCGTGATCGCCGCGGTGAAGCTGGGCGTGGATCCGGCCCGCGCCGTCGCGGGCGTCGAGGCGTTCGCCGGCACCGGCCGGCGCTTCGAGGAGAAGGGCACGGCCGACGGCGTGCGCGTCATCGACGACTACGCCCACCACCCCACGGAGATCCGGGCGGTCCTGACGGCGGCCCGCGAGATCGCCGACGGCGGTCGCGTACTGGTCCTGTTCCAGCCGCACCTGTACTCCCGCACCCGGATCTTCGCCGAGAGCTTCGCCCACGAGCTGGCCGCGGCCGACGAGGTGGTGGTCACGGACATCTACGGGGCCCGCGAGGAGCGCGACCCGTCGGTGACGCCGGGCACGATCGTGGACCTCATGACCGAGCACGGCTCCGCCTACGCGGTGCCGGACCGCCTCGACGCCGCGCACGCCGTCGCCGACCTCGCCCGACCGGGCGACGTGGTGCTCACGGTCGGCGCCGGTGACGTGACCCAGCTCGGCCCCGCCGTCCTGGCCCGGCTGAACGGCCGGGTGGCCACGGGTTCGGCCACGGGGCTGGGCGAGGACTGATGCGACCGCCCGCGCGCCCTCGCGCGTCGGGCACGGCACGGCCGCGCCCGGGAGCCGAGGCCTCGGCAGCACAGGGCCCGGCGGCCCGGGTCGCGGCGGCCCGGGGCCCGGCAGGCACGGGTCCCGCGGAACGGGGCACGGACGAGGAGCACCCGGCGGAGCGCGGTCCCGAGCCGCGCCGGGCCGGCAGGGGTCGGGCGGACGAGCGCCGCCCGTCCCCGGAGCTCCCGGCGCAGGAGGCACCCGGGCGGGCCGCCGGGTCGCGACGTGGCGCTGCGGGCACCCTCCGGTTCCCGGGCCGGCCCGGGAACGATCTGGCCGAGGAGCCGGCGGACGGCGCGGTCCGGCCCGCCGCCTTCCCGGGCGGGCGGGACGACGTGGTCTCCGACCGGCTCGCCGACCGCCTCGCCGAACGCACGGCGATGGCCCGGCACCGGTTCCTGCGGCGGCTCGGGTGGAGCATCGCGTCGGTCGCGGCGCTGGCCGGGCTGGTGTGGGCCGCCTTCTTCTCGCCGCTGCTCGCTCTCGACCCGGAGCAGGTGCGGGTGACGGGCCAGGGCACCACGATCGACGTCGGGCAGGTGCGCGACGCCGTGACCGGGCGGGCGGGCGTACCGCTGCCGCGGATCGACACGGTGGGCCTGCGCGAGGAGATCCTCGCGATGAACGCCGTCAAGAACGTGCAGATCGAGCGGGTCTGGCCGGACGGGCTGGCGGTGACCCTCACGTCCCGCGAGCCGGTGGCGGCCGTGCCCCAGCAGGGTGGCCTCCACGCCCTGATGGACGCCGAGGGTGTGCAGGTGGCGACGGTGAAGGAGGTCCCGGACGGGCTGCCGTCCATCGCCGTCTCCCTGTCGGATGGCGAGGCCGGCCACCGGGCCATGGACGCCGCCCTGGCGGTCCTCGGTGCCCTGCCACCGAAGCTGGCCGCGGACATCAGCACGGTGAGCGCCGCGACGCAGGACGACGTGCGGACCACGCTGTCCGACGGCCGGGTGATCCGGTGGGGGAGCGGCGACCAGGTCGAGCTCAAGATCCGGGTGGCGCAGGCGCTGCTGCGCGCCGAGCCGTCGGCGACCACGATCGACGTGTCGTCCCCGGCGCTGCCGGTCACGAACTGACCGCGCGGCGCCCGACTGATCGCGACAGATCCCGACCGATCCCGACAGATCGCGTTCCGATCCCGTCCGATCCCGTCCGATCCAGATCGTCGCAGGTCGGAGCGGTGCCGTCGCGGGCCGCGTCGTCGGCAGCAGAAATGACACGCATGTGATTTGCTGCGTGCATCGGTGCGCGACACGCGCGACGATGTCTTCGACACACCTCGACGGCACACCTACCGTCGAACTCAGCAGCAACCTGACATAACTCTAACCCTCTACCTCAACCTGAGACTTTGGGAGGGACGAGAGTCGGGACTCGGGACCCGAATCGAAAGGCGACGACGTGGCAACTCCGCAGAACTACCTGGCAGTGATCAAGGTGGTCGGCATCGGCGGCGGTGGTGTGAACGCCGTCAACCGCATGATCGAGGTCGGCCTCAAGGGCGTCGAGTTCATCGCGATCAACACCGACGCACAGGCCCTCCTGATGTCCGACGCCGACGTGAAGCTCGACGTCGGCCGGGAGCTCACGCGCGGCCTCGGCGCCGGCGCGGACCCCGAGGTCGGCAAGAAGGCCGCCGAGGACCACGCCGAGGAGATCGAGGACGTCCTGCGCGGCGCCGACATGGTCTTCGTCACCGCGGGCGAGGGCGGTGGCACCGGAACGGGCGGCGCCCCGGTCGTGGCGCGGATCGCGCGCTCCCTCGGCGCGCTGACCGTCGGGGTGGTCACCCGCCCGTTCACGTTCGAGGGCCGGCGCCGCGCGGTGCAGGCCGAGAGCGGCATCGAGAACCTCCGCGACGAGGTCGACACGCTGATCGTGATCCCGAACGACCGGCTCCTGTCGATGTCGGACCGGAACGTGTCCGCGATCGCGGCCTTCCACTCGGCGGACCAGGTGCTGCACTCCGGTGTGCAGGGCATCACCGACCTCATCACCACGCCCGGCCTGATCAACCTCGACTTCGCGGACGTGAAGTCGGTCATGCAGGGCGCGGGCTCCGCGCTCATGGGCATCGGCTCCGCCCGCGGCGAGGACCGCGCGGTGCAGGCCGCCGAGCTGGCGATCTCCTCGCCGCTCCTGGAGGCGTCGATCGACGGCGCCCACGGCGTGCTGCTCTCGATCCAGGGCGGCAGCGACCTCGGCCTGTTCGAGGTGCACGAGGCCGCGCGCCTGGTGCAGGAGGCCGCGCACCCGGAGGCGAACATCATCTTCGGCACGGTCATCGACGACGCCCTGGGCGACGAGGTGCGGGTCACCGTCATCGCCGCGGGCTTCGACGGCGGCCTGCCCAAGGAGCGCAAGGACAGCCGTGCGCTCGGCCAGGTGACGGGTGCGGGCACGCGCAGCCCGGCCACGGCGCCGGTGCCGCTGCCCGACGTGTCGGACGCGGCCCGCCGTGCCCCCGAGCAGCCGGGCGTCAACGGCATGCCGCCGTCGGTCCCGCCCACGCACCAGCCGTCGCCCGTCTCGACGCTGCCGCGCGTGATCGACGACGAGGGGACGGACGACGTGCCGCGCACGCTGGACGAGCCGGCCGTCGTGGTGCAGGGCTCGTTCAACCGCCAGGAGGTCGGGCGCGAGCAGGGCGACCGCGTGGAGGTGCCGCCGCTGTACGACGAGAACCCGCGCCGGACGCCCGAGGACCTGGACGTCCCCGACTTCCTCAAGTGACCGGCCTCAGGTGATCGGCCCGGTACGCTCGCACGCGTGAGCGACACACGGACCCTCGAAGGCGTGCACCCCGTCGACCTCGGCGACGGGGTGCACGCCTTCTTCACGTCGGGGGCGGGCGGCGTCTCGCCGTCCCCGTGGTCGACGTCGGACGGCGGCGGCCTCAACCTGGGCCTGAACGTGTCCGACGACGCCGCGCGGGTCGCTGCCAACCGGTCGCGGGTCGCCGCGCAGCTCGGCGCGCCGGTGGCGTTCGCGACGCAGGTGCACGGCGACGTGGTGCTCGCGCTCGGTGCCGCCGAACGCGAGCGGTGGGCGGCGCCCGTCCCGCCGTCGACGGCGGGGGAGGGCGACGCCCTGGTCACCGCCGAGCCCGGGCTGGGGCTCGGCGTCCTGGTCGCGGACTGTGTGCCCGTGCTGCTGGCGGACCCGGAGGCGCGGGTGGTCGGGGTGGCGCACGCGGGGCGCCAGGGCGTGCTGGCCGGGGTGGTGCACCGGGCCCTCGACGCGCTGGTCGCGCGCGGCGCCGACCCCGCGCGCGTGCGCGCCGCCGTCGGGCCGGCGGTGTGCGGGCGGTGCTACGAGGTGCCCGAGGCGATGCGCGACGAGGTGGCGGCGGCGGTCCCCGCGACGTTCGCCACGACGAGTGCCGGCACGCCCGGTCTGGACCTGCCCGCCGGGGTGGTCGCGCAGCTCGCGGCGCGGGGCGTCGTGGCCACGCGGGTGCCCCGCTGCACGTTGGAGGACCAGACCCTGTTCTCGCACCGGAGAGCGTCCGCGACCGCTACCACAACAGGTCGCCAGGCTGGCATCATCGCGCTCATTTGACGGCCTTCCTGCCGCTTCCGGCACCCCGCGACACGCCGACGGCAAGCTCCTGACCTGCGAAATCACACTGATGTCGTTTTTAGCGCGCAATCGCTGAACAACTTTGGCAAAGTTGTTCGTGGCACGGCGTGTCGCACTTCCGGGTCGGATTGCGCCGGGCTACTTTTGTCAAGGCAACCCCGACGAGGGGTCAAGGCCGGACCTGTTGGACGGGCCAGCTGGACCGACAGAAGGACGCACAGCAGGCGACGAACGGAGAAAGAGCGATGGCCGGAGCGCTTCGCAAGACCATGCTGTATCTGGGCCTCGCCGACGATCAGGGCGAGCCGGAGTACCTCGACGAGTACGACGAGGGCCTGGAGGAGAACGTGGAGGACCACCGGCACGCACAGGTCACACCGCTGCACCGCGACGGTGTTCCGCGTGAGGCCCTGTCCTCCTCCGAGCTGCGCCGCATCACCACGGTGCACCCCCGGTCGTACAACGACGCACGGAGCATCGGCGAGGCCTTCCGCGCCGGGACTCCCGTCATCATGAACCTCTCCGACATGGACGACGCCGACGCGAAGCGCCTGGTCGACTTCTCCGCCGGGCTCATCTTCGGTCTGCACGGCTCGATCGAGCGGGTGACCAACAAGGTCTTCCTGCTCTCGCCCGAGCACGTGGAGATCGCGGCCGAGGAGCAGGTGGCGCCGGACAAGCCGAACGGGCGCGGCGGGTTCTACAACCAGAGCTGACCCCCGTCACCACGAGACCTGGGCGGAGGGCGGTCGCTGCGGCGGACGCCCTCCGCTCACGTCTGTCCGGACCTCGTTCGTGATGGCTCATGTGATCCGGGGTCCGGACGCGTTAGGTTGTGCCTTGTGACTCTGATCCTGCAGTTCATCGGTTTCCTGCTGTGGCTGTTCATCCTGTTCCTCATCGGCCGGCTCATCTTCGACTGGGTCCAGTTCTTTGCCCGGGACTGGCGGCCGCGTGGTGTTCTGCTCGTGGTCGCGGAGGCGGTCTACACGGTGACCGACCCGCCGCTGCGGTTCCTGCGGCGGCTGATCCCGCCGCTCCGGCTGGGGCAGGTCCAGCTCGACCTGGCCTTCATCGTCCTGTTCTTCGGCGCGTCGCTGCTCTCGTCGCTGGTCGGGTCATGGGCCAGAATGGTCTGACACCTGCTACGACACCGCCGGAAAAGTGGTGGAGATGTGCCGGTTCCCGGTGGGCCGGTTCACGCGTCCGCGGGGCAGGCCGCGAGAACATTGACCGATGCATGGATCTGGCCTGGGGTGAGGCGGCACACTCTGTGAGGAAATCGTGCCTGGGGGTGCTCCCGGTGTGCGGCGCCCCTACCGTCCGCTACCGTGGGTTGCGGCGGAGGGCGCGCGGCTGGGCAGCGCCGACGTCCGAGTCCTGCGTTCCTACGTTCTAACTTTCGAGGTGACACGATGGCACTGCTGACTGCAGAGGACATCCTCAACAAGAAGTTCTCGGCGACGAAGTTCCGCGAGGGCTACGACGTCGAGGAGGTCGACGACTTCCTCGACGAGGTCGTGCGGACCCTGACCAACGTCCAGGAGGAGAACGAGGGCCTCCGGCAGAAGGTCGCCGCCGCCGAGCGCCGCATCGCGGAGCTGTCGCGCAACGAGGCCGCCGCGCCGGCCCGTGCGCAGGCTGCGCCCGTTGCCGCACCTGTCATGCAGCCCGGCCCCGCCGGTGGCAAGGCGGGTGGCCCCGAGCCGGAGTCCGCCACGGGCATGCTCCAGCTCGCGCAGAAGCTGCACGACGACTACGTGCGCTCCGGCCAGGAGGAGGGCGACCGGCTCATCTCCGAGGCGAAGACCGAGGGCGCCCGCATCGTGCGCGACGCCGAGGAGACCTCGCACCGCACGCTCTCCCAGCTCGAGCAGGAGCGCTCGCTGCTGGAGCGCAAGATCGACGAGCTGCGTCTGTTCGAGCGGGACTACCGCACGCGTCTGAAGAGCTTCCTGCAGAACCTGCTCGGCGATCTCGACGCCCGTGGTTCGGCCCTGCCGCCGCGCAACAACCAGCAGTCGGGCCGCCCGGCCGAGATGGCTCAGGGCATCTGACGGCGCGCGCGGCGGCCGGCGTCCCCACCTCGCCGTCCGGTCGCCGCGCGCGACACGCCGGACACACCCATGATGGGGGCACGCCACATCGGCGTGCCCCGTTGTGCGTCCGGCTGCTTGTGCTTACGCTTCGTGGACTTGACCACCGGGGGCGACCGCGAAGGGGAACCCATGACCAAGATCTCGACTGCGACGCGAGCGGCGATCAAGCAGGAGTTCCCGAACCTGGCGCGCGACGTGAAGAAGTTTCCCGTCCGCGACGGTGAAGAGCCCTGGACCTTGCGCGAGGCCGAGGAGCTGGCCGCACTGCTCCTGGAGGACAAGGAGCGGCTCGAGCTCGAGCTGCACGTGGCCGACCGCGAGCTGTCGGACCTCCTGCGCAACTCCGGCGACGGCGCCGGTGACGACCAGGCCGACTACGGCTCCAGCGCGCTGGAGCGCGAGCAGGAGCTCACGCTGGTGAACAACATGCGTGACCTGCTGGCGCAGACGAACCACGCCCTGGACCGCATCCGCAAGGGCACCTACGCGACGTGCGAGCTCACCGACCTGCCGATCGGCAAGGCGCGGCTCCAGGCGTTCCCCCGGGCCACGCTGTCGGTGGAGGCGAAGGCTCGCGAGGAGCGCCGGGGCGCCTGACGGACCTCGCGGGCACCGAATTCCGAACTCGATATCAACGCTGTGATGTCTGGGTTACGGGTATTCCTGGTGCAATGCCGTGGGAATCGGTCCTGGAATGTCGCTTTTCGGGTTGTGTGCGCGCCGTCACGTTCCGATTGACAGGGTGAATTTCTCACCGGATGCTCGTCGAGGTGAATCACACGCGTGTGTTTCATCGCTTTTCCGACGGAGCTATTCGAGGGGGAAACACAATGATCCGAGGAATCCGTGCAACCTGCCGTGCAGGGGCAGCCGTGGTCATGTCGGCCGGTCTGGTCGTCGCCGCGGCAACGGGTGCGAGCGCGATGGTGCAGGGCGACGCGCCCGAGCTGATCAGCGCACCCGCCGCCGGCAGCGCGACGGACGCGGCCGCCCAGGCGGCGGACGTGCTCGGCACCACCAACCCGCTGGGCGTGGTCGGCGTCGACGGCGCCCTGGACGTGCTCGAGGGCTACGGCACCACCGAGGCCCCGGTGGGCGTCGACGGTGCGATGGTCCCCGAGGAGGTCGCCACGGTGGGCGACGTCGTCGAGATCGAGAGCGACGGCAGCTTCAACGCGCTGAACGACGTGTGCGTCGCTCCCTGGTACTGGGAGGGTCCGGGCAACGTCGGCAGCACCGCCAACGTGACCGACTACCAGGCCTGCAACGACGGTGAGACGGAGCTCGGTGGCGACGGTTCGGTCAACGTGCTGAACAACTGGTGCGTCGCGCCGTGGCACTGGGACGGCCCGCTGAACCTGTTCAACACGGGTAACCTCACCAGCTACGCGGCCTGCAACTGATTGACAGGCCCATTCGCTCCCGTCGTGCGGTGACGCGACGGTAGTACTGCACCACGCGAGGCCCTTTCCCGGATATCCGGGGAAGGGCCTCGTTGCTTTCTCTGCTGCCATTCCGGATGCGTCAATTCCGTCATGGACGGCATATCGGTTGCGTGCCACTCGTGACGGTGCCGCCGGCCGCCGGCCCGTGCCGGGCTCCTCTCGTGCCGTGTCCGGCGACGGACGTACGGCGTGGGAGACTTTGGGGGATGTCTACTCCCGCTGAACACTCCGCCGTCGCCGGCGACGCGACCCGGCCCGCGGCACCCTCGTCGTCGGGCAGCCGCGCGCTCGTGGTCTGGACCGTCGTGCTGGCGGCCTTCGTCCTGGCCGCGGACCAGCTCACCAAGTGGTGGGCCGAGTCGGCCCTGGTCCCCAACGCGCCCACCATCCCGGTGGTGGGCGACCTGCTCGGCATCCGGCTGATCTACAACCCCGGCGCCGCGCTGTCGATCGCCTCCGGCTACACCTGGATCCTGACCATCGTCGTGACGGTCGTCGTGGTGTTCATCGTGCGGGCGATCGGGCGCCTCGGGTCGCGCGGCTGGGCCGCGGCACTCGGGCTGCTGCTCGGCGGGGCCGTCGGCAACCTGGTGGACCGCCTGGCCCGGGAGCCCGGGTTCGCGCGCGGTCACGTGGTGGACTTCATCGACTACGCGGGCTTCTTCGTGGGGAACGTGGCCGACATCGCCGTCGTCACGGCCGCAGTGCTGATCGCGCTGCTCTCGCTGCGCGGGATCGGCCTGGACGGCCGGCGGCACACGGACGAGCGGCAGGGCGACGGCGCGGCGTCGGACGGTGCTGCGCCGGACGCTGCGGTGTCCGGCGGTGCGGTGTCTGGTGCTGCGGTGTCTGGCGCTGCGGTGTCCGGTGGTGCGTCAGGCAGTGGCGCGGTGCCGGATGCGGGCGACCCGGAGGGCCGGCCCGTGACGGGCGGCACGCCGGCGTCGCAGGACGCCCAGGGCGACCCCGCCTGATGGCGGTGCGGACCCTGCCCGTCCCGGACGGGCTCGCCGGCGACCGCGTCGACGCGGCGCTGGCCCGGATGCTCGGCTTCTCCCGGACACGGGCGGCGGAGCTCGCCGAGTCCGGAGCGGTGCGTCTCGACGGGCGTCAGGTCGGCAAGTCCGACCGGGTGGTACCCGGCGGCTGGCTCGAGGTGGACGTGCCGGAGGAACGGCCGGCCGTCGAGGTGGTGGCCGAGCCCGTGCCCGGCATGGGCATCGTGTACGACGACGACGACCTGGTCGTGATCGACAAGCCGGTCGGCGTGGCGGCGCACCCGTCGCCGGGCTGGACCGGCCCCACCGTGGTGGGGGCGCTGATCGCCGCGGGCTACCGCGTCTCCACGTCGGGCGCGGCGGAGCGGCAGGGGATCGTGCACCGGCTGGACGTCGGCACGTCCGGTCTCATGGTCGTGGCGAAGTCGGAGACCGCCTACACGGGGCTCAAGCGGGCCTTCAAGGAGCGCACGGTCGACAAGGTCTACCACGCCCTGGCCCAGGGCCATCCTGACCCGACGTCGGGAACCATCGACGCGCCGATCGGGCGGCACCCCAGCTCGGACTGGAAGTTCGCGGTGACCGCGGACGGCAAGCCGTCGGTGACGCACTACGAGACCCTGGAGATGCTGCCGGCCGCGTCGCTGCTGGAGGTGCACCTGGAGACGGGACGCACCCACCAGATCCGCGTGCATTTCGCCGCGCTGCGGCACCCGCTCGTGGGCGACCTGACCTATGGCGCGGACCCGGTGCTGGCCTCCAAGGTGGGGCTGACGCGGCAGTGGCTCCACGCGCACCGGCTGGGTTTCGAGCACCCGGTGACCGGGCGCCGGGTCGAGGTGGAGTCGGCCTATCCGGCCGATCTGGAGGCGGCGCTCGAGGTCGTGCGGGGCGCGTACCGGTAGGTCCCCGACGGTGTGTGCGATCCGTCTCAGGGCGAATCGCGGAACGCCGTGCGAGGAGACCCGGGCGTGTGGGTGAGGCGTCCTAAGATCGTGGACATGCCCACCGCCACCGCTTCCACGAGCGACGACTTCGTCCATCTCCACGTCCACACCGAGTTCTCGATGCTGGACGGCGCGGCCCGGATCGGCGATCTCATGGAGGAGGTCGCGCGGCAGGGGCAGCACGCCATCGCGACCACCGACCACGGGTACCTGTTCGGCGCGCACGAGTTCTGGGCGCAGGCGCAGAAGGCGGGCATCAAGCCGATCATCGGCGTCGAGGCATATGTCACGCCGGGTACCAGCCGGTTCGACCAGACGCGCGTGCGCTACGGTGAGGCGGGGCAGGAGTCGGACGACGTGTCGGCGCGCGGTGCGTACACGCACATGACGCTGCTGAGCAAGAACAACACGGGCATGCACAACCTGTTCCGGGCGTCGTCGCTGGCCTCGCTCGAGGGCCAGATGGGCAAGTGGCCCCGCATGGACCGCGAGCTGCTGGAGCGGTACTCCGAGGGGCTCATCGCGACCACCGGGTGCCCGTCGGGCGAGATCCAGACGCGCCTGCGGCTGGGGCAGTGGGACGAGGCGGTCCGGCAGGCGGGTGAGCTGCAGGACATCTTCGGCAAGGAGAACTACTTCGTCGAGCTGATGGACCACGGGCTCGACATCGAGACCCGGGTCACCAAGGAGCTCCTGGAGCTGGCCAAGACCATCGGCGCCCGGCTGGTGGCCACCAACGACCTGCACTACGTGCGCGAGGAGGACGCGACCAGCCAGGAGGCGCTGCTCGCGATCAACTCCGGCTCCACGCTGGACGACCCGAACCGCTTCAAGTTCGACGGCACGGGCTACTACGTGAAGTCGGCCGCCGAGATGCGCAGGATCTTCAAGGAGCTCCCCGAGGCGTGCGACAGCACGCTCCTCATCGCCGAGCAGTGCGAGGTCTCCTTCGACACGTCGGCCAACTACATGCCGCGCTTCCCCGTGCCGGACGGCGAGGACGAGATCTCGTGGTTCGTCAAGGAGGTCGAGGCGGGTCTGCAGCGCCGGTACCCGAACGGCTACTCGGACGCGGTGCGCAAGCAGGCCGACTACGAGGTCGAGGTCATCATCCAGATGGGCTTCCCGGGGTACTTCCTCGTGGTCGCCGACTTCATCAACTGGTCCAAGGCCCAGGGCATCCGGGTCGGACCGGGGCGAGGCTCCGCGGCCGGTTCGATGGTGGCCTACCTCATGGGCATCACCGAGCTCGACCCGCTGGAGCACGGGCTCATCTTCGAGCGGTTCCTCAACCCGGAGCGCGTCTCCATGCCTGACGTCGACGTCGACTTCGACGAACGTCGTCGCGGCGAGGCCATCAGGTACGTCACCGAGAAGTACGGCGACGACCGTGTGGCGCAGATCGTCACCTACGGCACCATCAAGGCCAAGCAGGCCATCAAGGACTCCTCGCGGCTGCTGGGCTTCCCCTTCGCCATGGGGGAGAAGCTCACCAAGGCGATGCCGCCCGCCGTCATGGGCAAGGACATCCCGCTGACGGGCATCTTCGACCCGAAGCACCCCCGGTACCCGGAGGCCGGCGAGTTCCGCCAGGTGCACGACACCGACCCCGAGGCGCAGCGCGTGGTCGAGCTGGCGCTCGGTATCGAGGGGCTGAAGCGGCAGTGGGGCGTGCACGCCGCCGGCGTGATCATGTCCAGCGAGCCGCTGATCGACATCATCCCGATCATGAAGCGCCCGCAGGACGGCGCGATCATCACGCAGTTCGACTACCCGACGTCCGAGGGCCTCGGCCTGATCAAGATGGACTTCCTGGGTCTGCGCAACCTCACGATCCTCGACGACGCGCTCGAGAACATCGTGATGAACGGCAAGGACCCGGTCGACATCGAGAACGTGGCGCTCGACGACAAGGCCACCTACGACCTGCTCGCGAGCGGTAACACGCTCGGCGTGTTCCAGCTCGACGGCGGGCCCATGCGCTCGCTGCTGCGGCAGATGCGTCCCGACAACTTCGAGGACGTCTCCGCCGTCATCGCCCTGTACCGGCCCGGGCCGATGGGCATGAACTCGCACATCAACTACGCGCTGCGCAAGAACGGCCAGCAGCAGATCGAGGCGATCCACGAGGAGGTCAAGGACGACTTCGCGGAGATCCTGGACGAGACCTACGGCCTGATCGTCTACCAGGAGCAGGTGCAGCGCGCCGCGCAGATCATGGCCGGCTACTCGCTCGGCCAGGCCGACCTGCTGCGCCGCGCCATGGGCAAGAAGAAGCCCGAGGTGCTGGCCAAGGAGTACGTCAACTTCGAGAAGGGCGCCAAGGAGAAGGGCTACAGCGCCGCCGCGATCAAGGCGGTGTGGGACACCCTGGTTCCGTTCGCCGGCTACGCCTTCAACAAGGCCCACTCCGCGGGCTACGGCCTCGTCGCGTACTGGACCGCCTACCTCAAGGCCAACTACCCGGCCGAGTACATGGCGGGCCTGCTGCAGTCGGTGGGCGACAACAAGGACAAGATGGCGCTCTACCTCAACGAGTGCCGCCGCATGGGCATCACGGTGCTCCCGCCGGACGTCAACGACTCCTCGGCCAAGTTCACCGCTGTGGGGAACGACATCCGCTTCGGGCTCACCGGCGTGCGGAACGTGGGGCGCAACGTCGTGGACGCGATCGTGGAGGCCCGTGAGGCGAAGGGCTCCTTCACCTCGTTCCAGGACTTCCTGGACAAGGTGCCCGCGCCGGTCTGCAACAAGCGCACCATCGAGTCGCTCATCAAGTCCGGCGCCTTCGACTCGCTCGGCCACACCCGGCGGTCGCTGCTGGTGGTGCACGAGCAGGCCGTCGACTCCGTGATCAGCGTGAAGCGCAAGGAGGCCGAGGGACAGTTCGACCTGTTCGCCGACTTCGGCGGCGGGGACGACGACCCGGGCATGGGCTTCTCCGTCGAGGTGCCGGACCTGCCGGACTGGGAGAAGAAGCAGAAGCTCCAGTTCGAGCGCGAGATGCTCGGCCTGTACGTGAGCGACCACCCGCTGTCCGGCCTGGAGCACGTTCTGCAGCGCGCCGCGGACACGTCGATCGCCTCGCTGCTGGCCGACGAGCACCGGCCGGACAACTCCGTGGTGACCGTGGCGGGCCTGCTCACGTCGGTGCAGCGCAAGATGAGCAAGAACGGCAACCCGTGGGCCGCCGTGACCGTCGAGGACCTGGAGGGTGCCGTCGAGGTCATGTTCTTCGGCGAGACCTATCTCGCGTACTCCACGATGCTCGCGGAGGACCAGGTGGTCGTGCTGCGCGGCAAGGTGCGCCGCCGCGACGAGTCGATGTCGTTGCAGGCCATGGAGGTGGCGCTGCCCGACATCACGGTCGGGTCGGACTCGCCGCTGGCCGTCACGGTGCCGCACAGCCGAGCGGTGGAGCCGGTGATGGTGCGCCTGCGCGAGGTGCTCGCCACGCACCCCGGGTCCGCGGAGGTGCACGTGGCCGTGGCCGAGCCCGGCAAGAAGACGATCGTGCGCGCCGCCGACACGCTGCGGGTCGAGAAGTCGCCGGCGTTGTTCGGCGACCTCAAGGCCCTGCTCGGTCAGGGCTGCCTGTCGTGACGGACGCTCCGCCCGGACGGGCCGCCGCCGGGGCCGAACCTGCGGTTGCCGCCGGACCGCCGGATCCTGTCGGGCCGGCCGAAGGGCTGCCCGCCGCGACCGACCGCTATCGTGCGGGCGACCACGAGCGATTCTCGCTGGTGCCGGCGGCCTACCTCTTCCTGCGGCGCGAGGGGCAGGTGCTGCTCCAGCTCCGCCAGGGCACCGGGTATCGCGACGGGTACTGGGCGTGTGCCGCGGCCGGCCACGTCGAGGAGGGCGAGTCTGCGGTCGACGCCGCCGTCCGCGAGGCGTCGGAGGAGCTCGGCGTGATCGTCGCGCCTGAGGACGTCCGGCCGCTGACGGTGCTCCACCGCGGCGAGCCGGGCGGCCCCGCCATCGAGCAGCGCGTCGACTTCATGTTCGAGGCCACACGGTGGGCGGGGACGCCCACGATCCAGGAGCCGGAGAAGGCCGCCGACCTGGCGTGGTTCCCGTTCGTCGCGCTGCCCGAGCCGCTGGTGCCCCACGAGGCGGCGGTGCTGCGCGCGATGCACGACGCGGGGCGTCACGGTACCCAGGTGCCGAGACTGCTGACGTTCGGCTTCTGATGGGACGTGTCAGGCCCTCAGGTCACCCGGGTGGCCGGAGGGCCTGACACGTCAGGCGGTTCTACCTCAGCAGACGCCCAGGTCCCGCCACGGGCCCCACGGCGTGGCGCCCGGCTCCTGGTGACGGGTCCACCACTTGGCCTGCCAGAGGTGGCCGTCGTGCGCCACCGTCTCGCCGCCCGTGTAGACCCAGGTGCTCGTCCAGGCCTGGTACGTCTCGTCGCCGCAGACGACGTCCGCCCCGACCTCGGCCCACGGGCCGTAGGGCTTGCCCGGCTTGTCGCCGCGGGTCCACCACAGGGCCACGTACACGGCGCCGTCGTACGACACCTCGTCACCGGCCCGGTAGACGGTCTTGCGGTCCCACGCCGGGGCCGCGGCACCGGTCACCTCGACGTCCGCCGACGCCACGGCGGGCTCGTCGAACGGGTTCGTCGTGACGTGCTCCGCCGAGTTGGTGTACGTGCCGCTCAGGGCGTCGGCGTCCACCGTGGTCTCGTACGAGAGGGTGACCGGGTCAGCGGCCGGCCCCACGTAGTCGAGGCAGATCGAGCCGCCCTCCGTGAGCACGGAGGAGGGGTCGCCCGCGTTCACGACGGCGGTGCCGAGCGTGCCCGCGAGGTTCTCGATCCCGACGGTCGCCGTCTCGGGCAGAGCGCCCAGGTCGGCGTACTCGAAGGTGATCTCGGGCCGGTCGTCGGCCACCGAGTTGTAGATCCAGGCCTGGAACGTGCCCACCGAGTTCGACAGGTCCGCAGGGTCCTCGCCGAACTCGAACGGGTCGTCCCACTGGACCACGGCCACCTCGCCGCCGGACGTCGCCAGGCGCACGCCGCGGTCGTTGGCCAGGGACAGCTCCAGGTCGGACCAGAGCGGCGCGATGACGCCGTTCGGCGTCGCCGTGCTGGGCAGCTCCTGGGGTGTCCACGGCTCACCGGCGTAACCGCCGGCGATGGTGATCAGGCCGTCGTCGGAGACGGTGAGGTTGGGCGACTGCTCCGAGTAGTGCGGGAACGGGCCGATGTTCGAGAACGCGTTGACGGCCACGCTGTCGCCGTCGAGCGTGCTGAACCCCACGCCCGCGGCACCGAGGTCCACGAACCCTGCCCACGCCGCGCACTGCGGGTCGTCCGCCGGCGTTGACGCCTCGTAGGATCCCACGGCCCCCACCTGCGTCGGCACGTCGACCTCCCACGTGATGGTCTGCCCGTCGACCACTCCGCCCCCGGTCACCGACGCCGGGTCGACCGTCAGGCCGTCCGGCACCGTGTCCGTGATCGTGTAGGTCAGGTCCTCCGGGGTCACATTCGGCTGGACCGTGATGTCGTACCCGACGGTGTCGCCGACGTCGGCCGCGTCGACCGACGCCGTCTTGGTCACGTCGTCCGCCACGCGGGAGAGCCGGACCGGGATCGAGCCGATGTCACCGGGGCTGTCCGGCGAGGTGCCGAGCACCGCGGTGCCGAAGTACAGGTCGCCCTCGGCGGCCTCGGGCAGGTTCCAGTGCACGCGCACGTCGTACGGCTCGCCCACGGGCACCTCGCCCTCCGGCCCGGCCACCCCGGCGTTGCCGAGGTCCTCGCCCGGCACGACGGCGGTCGCCAGCGTGTGGGCGTCGGGCTGGTTCTCGGTGCCGTTCCAGTTCTGCACCACGACCCACCAGGTGCCGGCCTCGGGGTCGGGCACCTCGCACAGCTCGGCGGCGGACGACGTCGTGGACGCGCACACCTGGGTCGCCGCACTCGGCGTGTCCCCGGTGCCCACGAACATGTCGAGGTCCGGCGCCTCGGCCGCGGTGATCTGGGCCACCAGGCGTGACGCGCCCTCGGGCACCTCCAGCGTGGTGACCTCGACCTGGCTCAGGTCGTCGAACGCGTCCGTGTTGGTCGGGTCCTGGCTGAGCGAGCCCTCGTGCTGGTCGGCCTTCACCAGGCCCTGCACGGAGCCCGTGAAGTCGCTGATGGCGACGGACTTCAGGCCGGTCACGGCCTGCGAGCCGGTGTCCCGGCGCGTGGTGATGTCGATCTCGTCGGGCAGGATCGCGCCGGACGGGACGACGGCAACCGGCAGGGTGACCGACGGGACGTCCTCGGTGCTCGGGGTGAGCGTGATGCGGCCGAACAGCGTCTCGCCCTCCGGCGCACCGGTCACGTCGGCGGTGACCGAGATGCCGAGCGAGTCACCCGGCGACACGGTCTCGGTCGAGAGGGTCACGTCCAGCGACAGCCCGTCGTCGGACACCGCGGACGGCGTCCACGTGACGTCGGCCGGGGCCGAGGCCGGCGCGACGGCCGTGCGGTCCCAGGAGCAGGTGGCCAGGCACTGGGTGTCGGCGAAGGACGGCAGGTTGAGCGTGCTCGGGTCGCCGCCCGCCTCCGGGTCTGCCGCCAGGTAGTCGGCAGCCGTCTCGTCGAACAGCAGGCCCGCCTGCACGGCGGCCCCGATGTCGATGTGCCCGCTGCCCTGCTCGTACGGCGTGGCGGGCGAGCCGTCGAAGTCCTTGACGGTCGTGCGCGCCGTGGTCATGAGGGCCGACTGCTGCTGCGCCGGGGTCCAGTCCGGGCGGGCCTGCGTGAGCAGGGCGCCGGCACCGGCGACGTGCGGGCTCGACATCGACGTGCCGGAGATGACGCCGTACTCGACGTGGTCGTAGGCGCCGTCGGCCACGCCGAGGGCGGCGAGGATGTCGACGCCGGGCGCGGTGATCGACGGGACGATCGTGTCGACGGCCCGGTTCGGGCCGCGGGAGGAGAAGCTGGCCATGGTGTCGCCGCGCGCGTCGTCGATGACGAAGTCCGTCCCGGAGACCGTGCCGGTGTGCCCGGTGCCCTCGGCGAGCCAGGCCCGGAGGGTCTGGCCGTCCGCGTAGGAGATGGCCAGGCCGGGCACGGCGAACGCGTCACCGAGCAGCGAGCCGCCGTTGGGCTCGTCGTTGGTCAGCACGAAGCCGGCCGCGCCCTGGGCCGCGACGTTCGACGACTTCTCCACGCGGCCGTTGCCGCCTCGGGCGCAGACCACGATCTTGTCCGTGAACTCGGCCTCGTGGCCCGTCGTCGCGGTGCACTGCGGGTCGCCCACCGTGGCCGCGTCGACGATCTCGGTCGCGGGCAGCGGCCCGGTCAGCGACTTGCCGGCCAGGTCGGGCAGGGTGCCCGCGCTGCTGGTCAGGTCACCCAGGGTGTTGACCATGTGCCGGTTGTGCGTCGAGGCGCCCACGGAGGTGATCCACGGTGCGTCGGCGGGGGAGCCGGTGGTCGCGAACCCGGGGCCGTCGTTGCCGTTGGAGGTTGCCACGAAGATGCCCGCGGCGCGCGCGTTGAGGAACCCGATCGCGTCGAAGTCGTTCCACAGGTCCGACGGCGAGGAGGAGCCGATCGAGTAGTTGATGACGTCCACGCCGTCGGCGATGGCCTGGTCGATCGACGCCGTCAGGCCCGCGGTGGTGCAGCAGCCGCGGTAGCTGATGACGTTCGCGTGCGGGGCGACGCCCGAGACGTCGAACGTCGGCGGGTCGGTGCCCTCCGGCGCCGTCGGCGTCACGTCGTTCACCACGTTGCCGCCCGACGTGGAGGCCGTGTGCGAGCCGTGCCCGTCCTCGTCCAGCGCGCTGCGGTCGGTGGCGCTGAGGAACCCGTAGGCGCCGATCAGCTTGCCGTTGCAAGGGAAGTCGGGGTCGTACTGGTCGGTGTTGGCCGGGTCGCACACGCCCAGGTAGTTGCCCGCGCCCAGCGGGTTGGTGTGCGTGTACCCGTCGGCGCCGGTCTCGGCGAAGGAGGGGCTGCCCGGGTGGATGCCCGTGTCGATGGTGCCGATCACGACACCCTCGCCCTTGTAGTCCTCCGGCAGGCCCAGCTCCTCGACGGCGTTCCACAGCGCGTCCGCGTTGCTCCAGGCGGGGCCTGCGTCGGTGTGCAGCTCACGCTCCTCGTCGAGCGCGATGTGCGCGACGGCGGGGTCGTTGGCCACCTGCGCGGCCTCGGCCGGCGTCAGGACGGCGGAGATGCCGTTGACGGCGTACTGGTAGGTGAACGGCACCTCGACGTCGTGCCCGACGGTGCGCTCCATGCGGGTGACGAAGTCGTCCTGCTCGGCCTCGAGGAACTCCGTGTACTCGCGCACCCGGGTGGACGAGGCGTCGAGCGTGCGGCCGGCCCGCGGGGTCGTGGCCTCCAGGCCGGCGACGCCGCCGTCGTAGCTCGGCACTGCGGCGTCGGCCAGGCGGATCAGGTAGGTGCGCTCGGCGGTGCCGCGCCCGAGCGCGAGCTTCTGGATGCCGGCGTCCCGCTCGACGCCGGGCTGCGGCGTGGTCTCGGCCGGCACCAGATCCTGGGCCAGGGCGTCGCGGGGATCGGTCTTGTCCGCGCCCGGCGGGGCCTGGGGGACGGCGACGGCCGCCGGCGCTACTGCCGCCGCCAGCGCCGTGACGGCCGCTAGGACGAGCATGGACGTTCTGGACCGGTGTGACATGTACGGCTCCCTCTGGTACGGCAGCGATGGGGTCGAGCACGTGCAGGTGTGCGACATTCCTCGCGTACCGGGGAACTGGTGTCAATGCTTCTGCACGCGTTTCACCCGGGTTGTCACAGGTGGCGGGGGTACGTGGTCAACCGTGCGACATCGACGAAAGGTGCAGCACGATGACAGTGTCAGAGAACCACGCGGCGCACGGGCACGGGGCCGGCGGCCATGACGGCGGCGGGCAGGGGGCGGCGTCGGGCGGCTGGACGACGGCGGCCCGGATGCTCCAGGACGCCTCACCGATCACCGTCCCCGAGGGCGCCTCGGCGATGACGATCCACGTGGCGTGGGAGCCGGGGGACCCGGGCACGCCGCCGCACCGGCACTCGGGGCCGGCGTTCGGTTACGTGATCCAGGGGGCGGTCCGGTTCGAGCTGGAGGGTGAGCCGGAGCGCGTCGTCGAGGCCGGCGGCACCTTCTGGGAGCCGGGCGGCGACGTGATCCACTACCAGGACGGCAATGCGCTCGGCGACGCCCGGACGGAGTTCGTGGTGACCATGATGTGCGCGCCGGGCAAGCCGATGCTGGAGCTGGTGGACGAGGCGGAGCTGGCCCGGCGAGCCCACCTCCGCGCCCCGCGGCCCACGTCCGCGCCGAGCTAGGACGGCCGCGACGTAGGACGGCGGCGGGGACGGAACCGCAGCCATGCTGCCGTTCCGTCCCCGCCGCCGTCCCACCTCGGGAGGGTGGATCGGCGGGTCAGTGGAAGCGGCCCCGGACCGCCTCGCCGTGGGCCGGCAGGTCCTCGTCGTTGGCCACGGCGACGATGCGGTCGGCGAGCTCGCCCAGCGCGTCGCGGCCGTACTCCACCTGCTGCACCGACTTGAGGAAGCTGTGCACGCCCAGGCCGCTCGCGAAGTGCGCGGTGCCGCCCGTGGGCAGCACGTGGTTCGAGCCGGCCATGTAGTCGCCCAGCGACACCGGCGACCACGGGCCTACGAAGATCGCGCCCGCGCTGTGCACCCGGGAGGCCACCGCGGCGGCGTCCGCCGTCTGGATCTCCAGGTGCTCCGCGCCGTAGGCGTTGACGACGGCCAGCCCGGCCTCGACGTCGTCCACCAGGACGACGGCGGACTGCGGACCGTCCAGGGCCTGTGCCACGCGGACGGCGTGCTTGGTGGCCGAGGCGAGGTCCTGGACCCGCGCCTCGACCGCGGCCGCCAGCTCGACGGAGTCGGTGACCAGCACGGAGGCGGCCATCGGGTCGTGCTCGGCCTGGCTGATGAGGTCGAGGGCCACGTGCCCGGCGTCAGCGGTGGCGTCGGCGAGGACGGCGATCTCGGTGGGGCCGGCCTCCGCGTCGATGCCGACGACGCCGCGCACCAGGCGCTTGGCCGCCGCGACGTACACGTTGCCCGGGCCGGTGATGACGTCGACGGGCTCGCAGAGGGTCTCGCCGTCCTGCGGCTCGCTGCCCGCGGCGCCGTAGGCGAACATCGCCACGGCCTGCGCACCGCCCACGGCGTACACCTCGTCGACCCCGAGCAGGGCGCAGGCCGCGAGGATGGTCGGGTGCGGCAGGCCGCCGTTGTCCTTCTGCGGCGGGGACGCGACGGCGAGACCGGGCACGCCGGCCTCCTGCGCCGCGACCACGTTCATCACCACCGACGACGGGTACACCGCGAGCCCGCCCGGCGCGTACAGGCCGACGCGCTGCACCGGGATCCACCGCTGCCGCACGACGGCGCCCGGCGCGAGCTCGGTCACGTGGTCGGTGGGCACCTGGTCGGCGTGCACCCGGCGGACCCGGCGGATGGCCTCCTCCAGCCCCTCGCGCACGAGCGGCGTCAGACTCTCGACGGCGGCCGTGACCGCCTCCGCGGGCACGCGCAGGTGCTCGGGGGACACGCCGTCGAACCGCAGCGCGATCTCGCGCAGCGCGGCCGCGCCGCCCTCGCGGACCTGGCGGAGCAGGGGCTCCACCGCATGGACCGCCTCGTCCACCCCGACCTCGGCTCGGGGCAGGACGGCGAGGAGCTCGCGCCGGCCGAGGGACCGGCCGCGCAGGTCGATGCGTTGGATCACCCGGCCAGTCTATGGCGGCCGGCGGGGGACAATGCTGTGGTGTCCAACTCTCGCGCTCACTCCAGCCCCGACTCCGCAGTGCCCGAGGTCCCCATCCGGGACGACGTCATCCGGCTGGGCCAGTTCCTCAAGCTCGCCGACCTCGCCGAGGACGGCGCGCAGGCCCGCGACCTGATCGCCGACGGGGAGGTGCGGGTCAACGGCGAGGCCGAGACCCGCCGAGGCCGGCAGCTCGTGCGCGGTGACGTGGTGAGCGTGCAGATGCCCGCGGGCGAGCAGTCGGCGAAGGTCGGCTGACCGGCGCGGGCCGGCCCACCGGGCCCGGGGCGCTCAGGAGGCCATGTACGTCGAGGCCATGGCCTTGTCGACCGTGATCCGCAGGACGATCCGGTCCGGGTTGGGTGACTGCTCGCGGTAGCGGCGGGCGTACCGGGCCTCGGCCTCCGCGATCTCGGCGGGGTCGTCGCTGAGGGTGATGGTGCCCTCCAGAGTGAGCCAGCGCGCGCGGTCGAACTGGCACAGGGCGGCCCGCTGCTCGCCGCCGTCGGGCAGCGGGCGGATGTTGCGCGCCTTGAACGACGTGCGGTTCGCGGTGACGCGCGCGACCCCTTCCTCGGCGTCCCAGGTGAAGCCGACCGGCACCACGTGCGGTGTCCCGTCGGGGCGCAGGGTGGTGAGGGTCGCGAGGTGGCGCTCGGTGACGAAGACGAGCTGCTCGGGGTTGAGTCGGAACACGTCGCGAGTCTAGGTGGGCGGGTGTGGGTTCCCCGTATATGCCGCCGGAGCGGATATGGCTAGTGTCCTGACAAATATCCGGCGTCGAAGGGGAGCCCCATGAAGCCGCGTACCTCGTTCCTGGCGGCGGGCATCGCCGCCCTGCTGAGCATCGGGCTGGCCGTGCCGGCCGTCGTCGCGCAGGCGGGCCCGACGACGACGGCCGCCGCCGACTGCACCGCGGCCGCGTGGACGGAGGGCAGCACCTACGCCGCGGGCGACCACGTGACCCACCGTGGCCGCGGGTACACCGCCCTGGTGGCGCACACCGCGCACGTGGGGGCGGGCTGGAGCCCCGACGCGACACCCACCCTCTGGACCGACGACGGCGCGTGCGCCACGCAACCCGACCCCGACCCCACCGACCCGACGCCCGACCCCACGGATCCGACCCCGGACCCGGAGCCCACCCCGGCGGACTGCAGCCAGCGCCCCAAGCCGTCCGGCAAGGTGCTGCAGGGCTACTGGGAGAACTGGGACGGCGCGAGCAACGGCGTGCACCCGGGCCTCGGCTGGATCCCGGTCACGGACTCGCGCATCACCCAGCACGGCTACAACGTGGCGACGCTCGCGTTCCCGGTGATCCGCTCGGACGGCACGGTGCTGTGGGAGGACGGCATGGACTCCGGCGTCCGCGTGCCCACCCCCGAGGAGATGTGTGCCGCCAAGGAGGCGGGCCTGACGATCCTGATGTCGATCGGCGGCGCGACCGCCGGGATCGACCTGTCCTCGCAGGCCGTGGCGGACCGGTTCGTCGAGACCATCGTGCCGATCCTGCGCGAGTACAACTTCGACGGCATCGACATCGACATCGAGACCGGCCTGACCGGCAGCGGCTCGATCACGCAGCTGTCCACGTCGCAGGCCAACCTGATCCGGATCATCGACGGGGTGCTGGCCGGCATGCCGGCCGGGTTCGGCCTGACCATGGCGCCCGAGACCGCGTACGTGACCGGCGGCAGCGTCACCTACGGCTCGATCTGGGGCTCCTACCTGCCGATCATCAAGAAGTACGCCGACAACGGTCGCCTGTGGTGGCTCAACATGCAGTACTACAACGGCTCGATGTACGACTGCTCCGGCAACTCCTACGCCGCCGGGACCGTGGCCGGCTTCCAGGCGCAGACCGACTGCCTCGACGACGGCCTCGTCATCCAGGGCACCACGATCCGCGTGCCCTACGACAAGCAGGTGCCCGGCCTGCCCGCCCAGCAGGGTGCAGGCGGCGGGTACATGGCGCCGTCGCTGGTGACGCAGGCGTACGGCTCGTACAACGGGGCGCTCAAGGGGCTCATGACCTGGTCGATCAACTGGGACGGCTCGCGCGGCTGGACCTTCGGCGACACCGTGAAGGCGCTCCAGGGCCGGTAGTCCCGGGAGCGGGCCCGACGTCGAGCGGCTGGGCGCTCGACGTCGGGCCTCCTGCTGTCAGGCCTCGGGAGGACTGCCGGGGCTGACCACCGGGAGGCCCAGGTGCCGCGCGGCGTGGAGCACCTGCTTGTCATAGGTCACCACAGCCACGAGGTCTTCGCCGAGCGCCGCTGCCGTGGCCACGTGTATCGCGTCGAGCGACCCGATGTGGATGTCGATCGCTGCTGCCGCGGCCACGACGCGCCGACTCACCTGACGTCGGGCGATCGGGGCGAGCACCGGACCGATGTGCGTCTCGTGGTCGAGCGCCTCACGGACGGCGAACCGCGCGAGCTCGATGTCGAGCAGAGCGGAGGAGGTGATGACGACACCCTCTCCCGTCACTCGCACCAGGTAGTCGACGAGGGCGTCCGAGTGCTCCTCACGGCGGACCTGCTTGAGCGCGGCGGACGTGTCGAGGTAGATCGCCCTCACAGGCGGTCTTCGCGGAGCTCGTCGAGCACCTCGGCCGTCGGGCGGTGCGGCTCCGGCGTGGCCGGGGGTACGTGGATCCGGGTGGTCCGGGGCAGGTCGTACTCGCCCTCGGCGACCAAGCGGTCGAACGGTGACGTCAGGATGGGAACCAGCCGTGCGATGGGGCGGCCGTGGTCCGTGATCATCACGGTCTCACCACCTCGGACCACGTCCAGGACGCGGCGCGTGTGCTGGTTCAGCTCGCGCACGCCGACGGCCGGAGGATCGGGCGGCGAGATGGGTCGGCTGGACATGCAACTCACATTACGCCGTGTTGTCAGACGGTGCACTACATGTCTGACAACACGGCGTCCTCGGTCACGAGCCGATCGAGTTCAGGACCGCCAGCTCGTCCTCGGGCAGCGCGAGGCTCGCGGCCGCGACGTTCTCGCGCAGGTGGGCCACCGACGACGTGCCCGGGATGAGCAGCACGTTCGGCGAGCGCTGCAGCAGCCAGGCCTGCGCCACCGCGGCCGGGGTGCTCCCCAGGCGGGCGGCCACGGCGTCCAGCTCCGCCGACTGCAGGGGCGAGAAGCCACCCAGCGGGAAGTAGGGCACGTAGGCGATGCCCTGCTCGGCCAGGGAGTCGATCAGCGCGTCGTCGGCGCGGTTGGCGATGTTGTAGAAGTTCTGCACGCACACGACCGGGGCGATCGACTGCGCCTCGGCGACCTGCTCGGGCAGCACGGTGCTCACGCCCAGGTGCGCGATCAGGCCCTCCGCCTGCATCTCGGCCAGCGCGGTGAACTGCCGCGCGAGCGAGCCCGGCTCCGGCCGGTCCACACCGCCCACGCGCAGGTTCACGACGTCGAGCCGGTCCAGGCCGAGGTGCTCGAGGTTCTGCTCGACGGCGCGGCGGAGCTGGTCGGGCTCCTGGGCGGGCGGCCAGCCACCCTGCGCGTCGCGCACCGCGCCCACCTTCGTGACGATGTGCAGGCCCGCCGGGTAGGGGTGCAGGGCCTCGCGGATGATCTCGTTGGTGACGTACGGGCCGTAGAAGTCGGCGGTGTCGATGTGGGTCACGCCGAGCGCGACCGCCTCCCGCAGGACGGCGACCGCCGCCGCGCGGTCGGCGGGCGGGCCGAAGACGCCGGGACCGGCGAGCTGCATGGCGCCGTAGCCGACGCGGGAGACGGTGATGTCGTCGGCGAGCGGGTACGTGCCGCCGGGGATCGTGTTCGTGGTCATGACGTCAACGGTCCGCCGGTCCGGCGTGGACAGGCAGTACCCGGCGCTTCCTGGGAGTGCGGGGACCAGGCACCGTCGGGCGCCGCGTCCTACGGTGGTCGCATGGCCGACAACCAGCTGGGCGAGTACCTGCGGGCGCGCCGCGAGCTCGTGCGGCCCGGCGACGTGGGGCTGCCGGCCGGGGGCGTGCGCCGGGTCGCCGGCCTGCGCCGCGAGGAGGTGGCCCTGCTGGCCGGGATCAGCGCCGACTACTACCTGCGGCTGGAGCAGGGCCGGGACCGGCATCCGTCCGTGCAGGTCGTGGAGTCGCTCGCGCGGGTGCTGCTGCTGGACGAGCCCGCGACGCGGCACCTGCTGAAGCTCGCGGCGCCCGCCCCTCGCCGCCGCCGGCGCACGCGCCGCGAGGTGGTGCCCGCCGGGACGCTGCGGCTGCTCGACCGGGTGGGCGTACCGGCGTACGTCGAGGGGCGGTACTTCGACGTGCTGGCGGCGAACGCCCTGGCCGGAGCACTGTCGCCGAACCTCCGCCGGGGCGGGAACCGGCTGCGCGACCTGTTCCTCGACCCCGCCGAGCAGGCGCTGCACGGGGACTGGCCCGCCGTGGCGCCGAAGATCGTCGCCCGGTTCCGCGAGGCGGTCGGCACGGAGACCGACGACGAGCGGGTGGAGCGGCTCGTGGGGGAGCTCTCGCTCGCCTCGGAGCGGTTCCGCACGCTGTGGGCGCGCCACGACGTGAACCTCGGCACGCCGCACACCACGCGCATGCTGCACCCGCAGGTCGGGGAGCTGGACCTGGACATGGAGAAGCTCGCGATCGTGGGCACCGACCGGCAGATGCTCGTGCTGCTGCACGCGGACGCCGGTTCGCCCACCGGGGAGCGGCTGGCGCTGCTCGCCTCGCTCGCGGCGTCGTCCGGTGCGGGACCGCACCCGGCCGCGAGCGAACCCGCCGACGTCACCTAGGGCTGTGGACGACCGGGTCGCGGTGTCGGTGGCCTCTCCTAGGATCGGTGGCGTGACCAAGGACCCCTTCGCAGACCTGCCCTTCGCCATGGAGGAGCCGCCCGACGACGCCCTCCTGACCGAGGTCGGTGATCCGGCGCTGCCGCCGTCGGCGCGGAACACCCCCGAGGCGCAGGCGGCCAAGCTGCAGATGCTGCGGGGCCTGCTGGACGACGGCGGGGTGGCGCCTGCGGCGCCGGTCCGCCGGCCGGCCCGGACCGAGGTCGCGGATGGTGGCGCGGCCGGGGACGCGGACGTGGACCAGGCGGCGGCTCCGGACGTCGCGGGCGAGGAGTCCCTGGAGGAGGCGGAGGCGCCCGCCCCGCCGGTCACGGCAGCGACGCCCGGCGCCTCGCTGCGCGAGGAGGCCGAGGCAGCGCTCCGCGAGCTCGTCGGCCGCGACGACGCGCGGCTGCGCGACGACCAGTGGACGGCCATCGAGGCGCTCGCCGCCTTCCGTCGCCGGGCCCTGGTGGTGCAGCGCACCGGGTGGGGCAAGTCGGCGGTGTACTTCGTGGCGACCCGGCTGCTGCGGGCCCGGGGCGCCGGGCCCACGGTGATCGTGTCACCCCTGCTGGCGCTCATGCGCGACCAGATCGCCGCCGCCGCCCGTGCGGGGATCCGCGCGGTCACCATCAACTCGGCGAACATGACGGAGTGGGACGAGGTGCACGCGTCGATCGCCCGCGGCGAGGTGGACGTGCTGCTGTGCTCGCCGGAGCGGCTGAACAACCCGGGCTTCCGCGACGAGGTGCTGCCGCGGCTGGCGGCCGACGCCGGCCTGGTGGTCATCGACGAGGCCCACTGCATCTCGGACTGGGGCCACGACTTCCGGCCCGACTACCGGCGCATCCGTACCCTCCTGGCCGACCTGCCCACGGGTATCCCCGTGCTGGCCACCACCGCCACGGCGAACGAGCGCGTCACGCAGGACGTGGCCGAGCAGCTCGCCGTGCACGCCGACGGCACGGCCGCCGAGGACGTGCTGGTGCTGCGCGGCGCGCTCGACCGGGAGTCCCTGCACCTGGCGGTGCTGGAGCTCGGTGACCAGCCCACCCGGGTGGCCTGGCTGGCCGAGGCGCTGCAGGACATCGAGGGGTCCGGCATCGTGTACTGCCTCACCGTGTCGGCGGCGGAGCAGGTCGCCGAGCAGCTGCGCGGCTACGGCCTCGCCGTCGCCGCGTACACGGGCCGGACCGAGCCGGCCCAGCGGGAGCAGCTCGAGGCCGAGCTCAAGAACAACGAGGTCAAGGCCCTGGTGGCCACCTCGGCGCTGGGCATGGGCTTCGACAAGCCGGACCTCGCCTTCGTGGTGCACCTGGGCGCGCCGTCCTCGCCGATCGCGTACTACCAGCAGGTCGGCCGTGCGGGCCGTGGCGTCGACCAGGCGCTGGTGGTGCTGCTCCCCGGTACCGAGGACAAGGCGATCTGGGACTGGTTCGGCGAGCAGGCGTTCCCCGCCGAGGGGCAGGTGCGCGTCACCCTGGACGCCCTGCGGTCCGGCGGCACCCTGTCGACCGCCGCGCTGGAGACGCAGGTGGACCTGCGGCGGTCCCGGCTGGAGACCATGCTCAAGGTGCTCGACGTGGACGGTGCGGTCCGGCGCGTGCGCGGCGGCTGGGAGTCCACCGGCCGGGAGTGGTCGTACGACGCCGAGCGGTACGCCCGGGTCGCCGCGACCCGGGCCGCCGAGCAGCAGGCGATGGTCGACTACGTCGCCACCCCCGGGTGCCGCATGGCCTACCTGCGGGCCCAGCTCGACGACCCCGACCTGGCTCCGGGCTGGTCGTGCGGTCGCTGTGACCGGTGCGGCGCGATGGACCTGCCCGAGGCGCCGGACGCCGAGGCGGTGGCCGCTGCTCGCGCCGAGATGGACCGGCCCGGCGTGGAGGTCGAGGCCCGCAAGATGTGGCCCACCGGCCTGGCGGCGATCGGCCTGGACCTCAAGGGGAAGATCCCGCCCGGCGAGCTGGCCGAGCCCGGGCGCGCCGTGGCGCGCCTCGACGGCCTGGGCTGGTCGGGTCCGCTGCGTGACCTGCTCGCCCCGAACGCGCCCGACGGTGAGCTCCCGGTCCACCTGCGCCGGGCCGCGGCCCGGGTGCTGGACGAGTGGGAAGCGCTGCGCCCGCCGGCCGAGACCGCGCCGGACGAGCAGGACGAGCACGACGCGAGCGGCCAGGAGGGGACCGTCGTGCCCGAGCCCGGTCCGCTGGTGGTGGAGGCCGTCGTGGCGGTCCGTTCCGTCAAGCGACCGCAGCTGTCCTACCACCTGGCCACGGGGCTCGCGAAGTACCTGGGCGTGCCGATGATCGGCGCGATCGGCCCCGTCGCCGGCCAGGAGGAGCCGGGCCGGCACGACGTGAACTCGGCGATGCGGCTGGCCGGTGTCGCCAGGCGCCTGCAGCCGCAGCTCGGGGAGGCCGCGCTGCGCGGGCTGCCGGGCCGGGCGGTGCTGCTGGTGGACGACTACACCGACTCGGGCTGGACGCTCACGGTCGCGGCCCGGCTGCTGCGCCAGGCGGGCGCGTCCGCCGTCTACCCGTTCGTCCTGGCGATCCGGTGACCGCCCGGCGTCCCGTGACGTGTCCCACGCGCCCGGTGGGCGGACTCGTACCGGGCCGGTGCCGCACGCTTCGTAGACTGGTGCGGTGATGACCCACGCCGTCGACCAGCACAGCGCCTCCGCGCCCGCGGTGCGGCTGCCGCTGCGTCCGGAGCTCGCGGACGAGCAGCCCTACGGCGCGCCGCAGCTCGACGTCCCCGTGCTGCTGAACGTCAACGAGAACCCGTATCCGCCCGGCGAGGACGTGGTGGCGACCATCGCCGAGGACGTCGCGCGCGCGGCGCGCGGCATGAACCGGTACCCGGACCGGGACGCCACCGCGCTGCGGCGGGACCTGGCCGACTACCTCGCCCTGGAGACCGGCGTCAGCCTCGACCACTGCGACGTGTGGGCCGCGAACGGGTCCAACGAGGTCATGCTGCACGTGCTGCAGGCGTTCGGCGGCCCCGGCCGTACCGCGCTGTCGTTCGCGCCCACCTACTCCATGTACCCGGAGTACGCGCGCGACACCCACACCACGTGGGTGGTGGGCCGCCGCGCGGAGGACTTCACGCTGGACCCGGCGTACGCCGCGCAGAAGATCCGCGAGGTGCGCCCGTCGGTGATCCTGCTGGCCAGCCCGAACAACCCGACGGGCACGGCGCTGCCCGCGGCCACGGTCGAGGCGATCTGCGAGGCGGCCCTGGAGGTCGACCTCGACGGGGCGCGCCCCGTCGTCGTCGTGGACGAGGCGTACGCGGAGTTCCGCCGTCCGGGCACGCCGTCCGCGGTCGCGCTGCTGGAGCGGTACCCCCACCTCGCGGTCACCCGCACCATGTCCAAGGCGTTCGCCGCGGCCGGGGCGCGTCTCGGCTACCTGGTCGCCTCCGCCGACTTCGTCGACGCGCTGCGGATCGTACGCCTGCCGTACCACCTGAGCGCCATCACGCAGGCCGCCGCGGGCGCCGCGCTGCGGCACCGGGAGTCGCTCATGGCGCAGGTGGCGACGCTGCGTGCCGAGCGTGACGCGACGGTGGCCTGGCTGCGCAAGCAGCACCTGCCCGACGGGCGGCCGTTCGAGGTCGCGGACACCGACGCCAACTTCGTGCTGTTCGGCACGTTCGCCGACCGGCACGCCGTCTGGCAGGGTCTGCTGGACCGCGGTGTCCTGATCCGCGAGACGGGCCCGGACGGCTGGCTGCGGGTGTCGATCGGCACGTCCGCCGAGATGGCCGCGTTCCGCGCGGCGCTCGTCGAGGTGCTGCAGGAGCAACCAGGAGGAGAGCAGGCATGAGCCGGACAGCACGCGTGGAACGCGCCACCTCCGAGTCGAAGGTGCTGGTCGAGCTCGACCTCGACGGCACGGGCCGCACCGAGATCAGCACGAGCGTGCCCTTCTACGACCACATGCTCACGGCGCTGGGCAAGCACTCCCTGATCGACCTCACCGTGCAGGCGACCGGTGACACGCACATCGACGCCCACCACACGGTCGAGGACGTCGCGATCAGCCTCGGCGAGGCACTGCGCCAGGCGCTCGGCGACAAGGCCGGCATCTCCCGGTTCGGTGACGCGCTCGTGCCGCTCGACGAGGCGCTCGCCCAGGCCGTCGTGGACGTGTCGGGCCGGCCGTACCTGGTGCACGAGGGTGAGCCCGCGGGGCAGGAGTACCACCTCATCGGAGGGCACTTCACGGGTTCGCTCACCCGGCACGTGCTGGAGTCGATCGCCCACCACGCGGGCATCTGCCTGCACGTGCGGGTGCTCGCGGGACGCGACCCCCACCACATCGTCGAAGCACAGTTCAAGGCGCTGGCGCGTGCGCTGCGCGCCGCCGTCGCCCTCGACCCGCGCGTCGAGGGCATCCCGTCCACGAAGGGTGCGCTCTAGCAGCATGTCCGACAGCACCAGGCCCGACAGCAACAGGCCCGACAGCAGCACGCCCGGGAACGACGGGCACGAGGTGGGCGACGACCTGCCCGAGCTCGACCTCGGCGACCTCGAGATCCCGGACGACCTGTCCTCCCTGACCGGCAGCGGCGAGCCCGAGTTCGCCGCGATCATCACGCAGATCGCCGGTGCCGAGCCGCTGGCCGCGGCCAGCTCGCTGGCGCAGCTCGACCTGGACGCGGTGCCGACCTCGATCGGCGCCGTCGGCGTGCTGCGCGACCGCTCGGGCGATGCACCCGAGCAGGCGGCCGCCGCGATCTCCCAGCTCGTCCGGGGCGTCCCGCTCGTCCTGGTCACCCGGACGGGTGAGCAGATGACGGCGGTGCGGTTCGCCGACGGCGTCCGCGGCGACGAGCTCGCGCCCGGCCTCGTGCTGGGCGGCGCGCCCGAGAGCGTCGTCGACCTGCTGACCGGCGCCACGAGCGTGGCCGACGCCGAGGGCGTGGTCGGCTCGACGTCGATCAGCAAGTTCAAGGCGGTGCGGATGCTGACCTCGGCGGCCCGCAAGGCTCGCAAGGGGCTCGGCAAGGGCGAGCCGGGCGCGAGCAGCACGGGCGGGGCCTGAGCATGGGCGCCCGCGTCGTCGTCCTCGACTACGGCTTCGGCAACGTCCGTTCCGCGGTCCGTGCCCTCGAACGCGTGGGCGCGGACGTCACGCTGACCGCCGACCGCGCTGCCGCCCAGGACGCGGACGGCCTGGTCGTGCCGGGCGTGGGCGCGTTCGCCGCCTGCATGGCGGGCCTGACCGCGGTCCGCGGGCACGAGGTGGTGGGCCGCCGCCTGGCCGGCAACCGGCCGGTGCTCGGCATCTGCGTGGGCATGCAGGTCATGTTCGACGCGGGGGTGGAGCACGGCGAGCGCGCCGAGGGCATCGGCGAGTGGCCGGGCGTCGTCGAGCGGCTCCAGGCACCCGTCGTCCCGCACATGGGCTGGTCACCGGTCGAGGTGCCGGAGGGCTCGGTCCTGTTCGACGGCATCGCCGACGAACGCTTCTACTTCGTGCACTCCTACGCCGCCCAGACCTTCACCAAGGGCCATGACGAGAACGCCGTGAGCCGGTTCCGCCCGCCGCGGGTGACCTGGGCGGACCACGGCGGCCGCTTCGTCGCCGCGGTGGAGGACGGCCCCCTGTCGGCCACCCAGTTCCACCCGGAGAAGTCGGGTGACGCGGGCTCGGAGCTCTTGAAGAACTGGCTGACCACCCTGGCCTGACCGCTGAGTGCTGGACGTTCGCCCTTCTGGCACGCGAGGAAGGGCGAACATCCAGCACTCAGCAATCCAACCTGAGAGATTGTGGAGAGAGATGACCGAGCGACTTGTGCTGCTGCCCGCCGTCGACGTGGCCGACGGCCAGGCCGTGCGCCTCGTCCAGGGGGAGGCCGGGTCGGAGACGTCGTACGGCGACCCGCTGACGGCCGCGCTGGACTGGCAGGCCGGTGGCGCCGAGTGGGTGCACCTCGTGGACCTCGACGCCGCGTTCGGCCGCGGCTCCAACGCCGAGCTCCTGGCCCGCGTGGTCGGCGAGCTCGACGTGCAGGTCGAGCTGTCCGGCGGCATCCGTGACGACGAGTCGCTGGAGCGGGCGCTGGCCACCGGCGCACGCCGCGTCAACCTCGGCACCGCCGCACTGGAGGACCCGGCCTGGACGGCCAAGGCCATCGCGGAGCACGGCGACCGCGTCGCCGTGGGCCTCGACGTGCGCGGCACCACGCTGGCCGCACGCGGCTGGACCAAGGAGGGCGGCGACCTCTGGGAGGTGCTCGCCCGCCTCGACGAGGCCGGTTGCGCCCGCTACGTGGTCACCGACGTGACCAAGGACGGCACCCTGCGCGGCCCCAACCTCGACCTGCTGTCCGACGTCGCCGCGCGCACCACCGCGCACGTCGTCGCCTCGGGTGGCATCTCCTCGCTCGACGACCTGCGCGCCCTGCGCGAGCTCGGCACCATCGAGGGCGCCGTGGTCGGCAAGGCCCTGTACGCCGGCGCGTTCACCCTGCCGCAGGCGCTCGACGTGGCGGGCCGCCCGGGCACCGCCGGGGACGCCGCGTGAAGTCGATCCAGCCCTCCAGCCAGTTCGCGGGCGACGACGGCTCGGCGGACGCCGAGCTGACCCGGCTGCTCGCCGGTCACACGACGGGGACGGTGCCGCTGCGCGACGTCGTCGCCCGGCTGGCCGAGACCCGGGTGCTGGTGCCGGTGCTGGCCGAGCTCGGCGTCGCGGAGCAGAACCCCGACGGGCTCACGGTCGACAAGGAGGCGTCCTCCGGCGTCGTCGCGCTGGAGGCCCCGGACGGGCGGCGGGCCCTGCCGGTGTTCACGTCCGTCGAGACCATGCGGGCCTGGCGCGCGGACGCCCGGCCGGTGCCCGTCGAGGCCACGCGTGCCGCGCTGTCCGCGGTGAACGAGAACTGGGCCCTGATCGTGGTGGACCCCGCCGGGCCCGCCACGGCGCTGGTGCCGCGTCCCGCCGTCTGGGCCCTGGCGCAGGGTCAGTCCTGGCAGCCCGCCCTGGTGCCGCACGAGGACGGGATCGTCGTGGACCCGGAGGTCGCCTCCGAGGTGGCCGTCGCCGCCGGGCCCGTGCAGCACGTGGTGCGCGCGCACGCCGAGCCGGGTCGCACGGCGGAGGTCGCGGTCGTGCTCGCCCTCGACCCCGGCCTGGACCGCGCAGGGCTCGACGCCGTGCTGGGCCAGGTCAACGCCCGGCTGGCGGCGTCCGAGGTGATCTCGTCGCGCGTGGACTCCCTGGAGCTCCGTATCGGCGCGGCCCGCTGAGCCTCGGGCGGCGCGGCAGCGACCGGTACCGCAAGCGATCGGCACAGGGACCGGCACAGCCGCGAGCATGCACCTGCTGCCAGGACGAGGCTCGTCCTGGCAGCAGGTGCATGCTCGTCCCAGCCGGGCCCTAACAGCCCTTCGCCGGGGTGAACGCCGTGTCGTCGGCCAGCATCTCCTGGAGCGTCGACAGGGGCACCAGCAGGCTGTTGTCGTCGGCCGTCTTGGCGTAGACCACGCCGATCACGCGGCCCTTGGCGTCCAGCGCGGCCGATCCGGACGAGCCCGGCTCGACCGGGGCGTCGGTGAGCAGCACCTCGCCCAGGTTCGCGTTCAGCGGGTCGCGGGTGGTGCCCATCACCGCGCCCTCCGTCACCGTGAGCTCGCCGCCGGCGGGGTAGCCCACGACCGTGACCGGGTCGCCCGGCTCGGGGTCGGCCTCGGCGAGCTTCGGGTACGAGGGCAGGGGGTCGGTGGTGCGGACCACGGCGAGGTCGGCCAGGCCTGCCGTCGACGTCGCGCCCACGGTGATGTCGTGCCCGTCGTAGGTGCTGACCTCCAGGTCCCGCGAGTCCGCGACCACGTGCTTGTTGGTGATCAGCGTGTGGTCGTCGATGGCGAAGCCCGAGCCCGTCGACAGCTCCTCGCAGCCCACGTTGCGGATGCGCACGGCCATGCGCTCCACGGCGTCGAACCCGTCGGGACTGAGGGCGTCGCCGCCCGCGGCGGGGGACAGGCCGACCGGTGCCGAGGGCACGATGTCGCTCGGCACCGGGTCCGGCAGGGGCGGCAGCACACCGCAGCCGGCCAGCGATCCGGACAGCAGGGACCCGCCCAGCGCGGCGACGGCGACCGCCCGCCCCACCCGGGACGCCCGGCCCGCCCGCGAGCGGACCGTCCCCCTCACGGGCGCAGCTCCTGCTGCAGCGTCTGGTTCGCCTGCTCGGCCTCGTCGCACAGCGCGTTGACCTGGCGCTCGTACCGGCGCAGGTCCTCGGCCTGGTACTGGTCGGCCTCCTTGAGGTAGCCGACGAGCTGCTCCTGACCGGACACGCACTGCCCCAGGGCGGACGCCACGGTGCCCGCGGCCGCGCTCACCTGCGTCTGGTAGTCCAGGTACTGCTGGGAGGCGACGTTCTCGTCACCGAGCTGCGCCTTCTCGTTGGCCAGGTCCGTGATGCGCGCCGTCGCCGTGGAGAGCTGGTCCCGGGCGGCCTGCAGCTCGGACCCGGCGGCGTCGAGCTGCATGCGCAGCGTGGCCACCTCCTCGGCGTACTCGTGAGCCTTCTCCTCCCACTCGGCGGCGTTGCGCTGCCAGCGGACCGTCGTCACCCACAGGTACGCGCCGACGGCGATCGTGGCCACCAGGAGCACGGCGAGCCAGCGCGAGCCACGACGTGGCCCGGGGGCGGGCACGGGCCCGGGGGCCGTCACGACGGGAGCCTCGGTCATCAGACGACGGAACCCGTGTACTTCTCGCCCGGCCCCTCGCCCGGCGCGTCGGGGATGACCGACGCCTCGCGGAACGCGAGCTGGAGGCTGCGCAGCCCGTCCCGCAGCGAGCGGGCGTGCTGGTTGCCGATGTCCGGTGCGCTCGCGACCACCAGCGCGGCCAGGGCGGTGATCAGCTTGCGGGCCTCGTCGAGGTCCTTGAGCTCTTCGGCGTCGTCACCCTCGGCCAGGCCGCACTTGACCGCCGCGGCGCTCATCAGGTGCACGGCGGCGGTGGTGATGACCTCGACCGCCGCAACCTCCGCGATATCGCGTGTTGCCTGGTCAGCGCCCATGCCGGCGCCTGTGCCCGTGCCTTCACCGGGGACGGTGCCGGTGGGTGTCTCGTCGGTGCTGCTCATGGGGACCATCCTTTCATCCCCTCGGGGGTGCGGACGCCCCGCGAGCGACCCTGCCGGTGTGGGTTAGCCTGCGTGCGTTCAACGGCGACACAGGGGGAGGCCCTCTTCGATGCACGACGACATCACTCTGACCACCGGGCGCGCGACGCGCGTCCTCACAGAGCGCATCTGGCCGGCGGTCCACGGGACGTCCGTCCCGCTGGAGGTCGAGTGGCACGCCCTGCCCGGGGAGCCGATCCCCCCGGCGGACGGGCTCGCCCTCGCGATGGAGCCCTACGAGGTCGGCACCCCGTGGGGTCCGGCCTGGGGCACGACCTGGTTCCGGCTCACGGGCACGGTGCCCCCGGAGTGGGCCGGCCGCACGGTCGAGGCGGTGCTCGACCTCGGCTTCGACAGCAGCATGCCCGGCTTCCAGGCCGAGGCGCTCGTCTACCGGCCCGACGGCACCACGGTGAAGTCCATCAATCCCCGCAACCAGCACGTT
Organism: Promicromonospora sp. NPDC050880; assembly: GCF_044456525.1. NCBI lineage: Bacteria > Bacillati > Actinomycetota > Actinomycetes > Micrococcales > Promicromonosporaceae > Promicromonospora > Promicromonospora sp. NPDC050880. The sequence continues at coordinate 24,934 of NZ_JBITFV010000004.1, read as the reverse complement.
CCCGTGGTGGACGCGGCGGTGGGCGGCGAACGGGTCGAGCTGTTCCTGGAGGCGGCCTCCAACCCGGTGCTCCTCGGGCACGACATGTTCCGCCAGACCCAGGAGGGCGACGTCCGCACGTCGTCCCGGCGCCCGCTGTACGCCACGCGGCGCCTGGACCTCGCGGTCTTCGAGGCCGAGGTGCACGAGCTCGCCCTCGACGTCGAGGTGCTCCTGGAGCTCCAGGCGGAGCTGCCCGCGGGCCCGCGGCGCATGCGCGTGCTCCAGGCGCTCGACGACGCCCTGGACGTGCTCGACCTGCAGCGCATCGGTGAGACGGCAGCGGCGGCCCGTGCGGCGCTCGCGGACGTGCTGGCCAGCCCTGCGGAGGCCAGCGCCCACCAGATCTCCGCCGTCGGGCACGCGCACATCGACTCGGCCTGGCTGTGGCCGGTGCGCGAGACGATCCGCAAGGTCGCGCGCACGACGTCGTCCATGGCCGACCTGATCGACCGCACGGACGACTTCGTGTACGGCATGTCGTCGGCGCAGCAGTACGCCTGGGTCAAGGAGCACCGCCCCGAGGTGTGGGCGCGGGTCAAGGAGGCCGTGGCCAAGGGCCGGTTCCTGCCGCTGGGCGGCATGTGGGTCGAGTCCGACACCGTGATGCCCTCGGGCGAGGCGCTGGTGCGCCAGTTCTCGCAGGGGCAGCGGTTCTTCGAGCGGGAGTTCGGCCTGCGGTCCCACGGCGTGTGGCTGCCGGACTCGTTCGGCTACTCGCCGGCCCTGCCACAGCTCGTCCGCCGTGCCGGGTTCGACTGGTTCTTCACGCAGAAGATCTCCTGGAACCAGGTCAACGTCTTTCCGCACCACACGTTCTGGTGGGAGGGCATCGACGGCTCGCGCGTGCTCACGCACTTCCCGCCCATGGACACCTACAACTCGCGGCTCTCGGGCGAGGAGCTCAGCAAGGCGACCCGCCAGTTCCGTGAGGCGCGGCGCGCCACGGGCTCGATCGCACCCGTCGGCTACGGCGACGGCGGCGGCGGCACCACCCGCGAGATGACGGGCAAGGCGCAGCGCCTGGCCGATCTCGAGGGCAGCGCGAAGGTCCGCTGGGAGCACCCCGACGCGTTCTTCGAGCGGGCGCGCACGGAGCTCGACGCTGCCAGGCACGGTGACAGCGCTGTCTGGGTGGGCGAGCTCTACCTGGAGCTGCACCGCGCGACGCTCACCTCGCAGCACAAGACCAAGCAGGGCAACCGCCGCAACGAGCAGCTCCTGGTCGAGGCCGAGGCGTGGGCGGCGACGGCGTCGGCCCGGACGGGGGCCGACTACCCCTACGAGGAGCTGGACGCGCTGTGGCAGCAGGTGCTGCTCATGCAGTTCCACGACATCCTGCCGGGCACGTCCGTGGCCTGGGTGCACCGCGAGGCCGTGGAGCGGCACGCGGCGGTCACCGCCGGCGCCCAGGACATCATCGAGCGTTCCCTGCGGGCCCTGGTCGGTGAGGGGGACGTGGCCCTGCGGGCCAACCCGGCCGCGTTCGCGCAGGCGGGCGTACCCGCCCTCGGCGTGGGCCCCGCACAGGGGCCGACGGCGGCGGCTAGCACCCTGACGGAGCTCGACGGCGGCGGGTACGTGCTGGCCAACGACCTGGTCCGGATCACGCTGGACGCCGCCGGTCACGTGACCTCGGCGGTGGACCTGGCCACGGGGCGCGACGCCGTGGCGCCCGGCCGGGACGCCAACGTGCTGCAGCTCCACCAGGACTTCCCCAACAAGTGGGACGCCTGGGACGTGGACCGGTTCTACCGCAACTCGGTGACCGACCTGCGCGAGGCCGAGAAGGTCTCGGCCGCCGTGGAGGGCGGCGTGGCCGTGGTCCGGGTGCACCGGGTGTTCTCGGCGTCCAGCCTGGACCAGGTGCTCACGCTGGCGCCGGGCTCCCGGACGCTGGAGGTCACGATGGCCACCGACTGGCACGAGACCGAGAAGTTCCTCAAGGTCGCGTTCCCGCTCGACGTGCGCGCCGAGCACGTGGCGGCCGAGACCCAGTTCGGCTTCCACCAGCGGGCCACGCACACCAACACGAGCTGGGAGGCCGCCAAGTTCGAGACCTCCATGCACCGGTGGGTGCTGGCGCAGGAGCCGGGCTTCGGCGTCGGCCTGGTCAACGACTCCGTGTACGGCTACGACGTGACCCGCGAGGTGTCCGACGACGGCGTGGCCCCGGCCCCGGGTGCACCGGACGTGACGACCACCGTGCGTCTGTCGCTGCTGCGTGCCCCGCGGTTCCCCGACCCGGAGACCGACCAGGGCGTGCAGACCCACCGGTACGGCCTCGTGGTGGGCGTCGACACGGCCGCGGCGACGGAGGCGGGCGCGACGTTCGGCGCGCGGCCGCGCGAGCTGCGCGGCGGGTCCGCCGTCGAACCGCTGGTCGCCGTGGCCGGTGGCGTGACGCTGTCCGCGGTCAAGCTCGCCGACGACCGCTCGGGCGACCTCGTGGTGCGCGTCTACGAGGCGCTCGGCCGCCGCGCGTCGGGCACCGTGACGGTCGCGGCCCCCGTGGCCGGGGCGCGGGCGGTCAGCCTCATCGAGGACGACCTGGCCGACGCCGTGGTGCCGGTGACCGACGGCGCCGTCACCGTCGACCTGGGCCCGTTCGAGGTGCGCACGCTGCGCTTCGCGCGGGCGTAGGGCGGGCCGGCCCGGACACCCGCGCGCCGTGCCGGAGGCACAGGTCACCCGCGTGACCCGTGCGTCCGGCACGGCGCCGGGGCGGGCGCCCGTCCGTCTTGACACCGGTCCGGCCCGGCGGGACTCTGGGCGCGCTGAAGCGCACTCGTCGCGATGGCGACGGCATCCCTCAGGACGCGACGGGGCTTCTGCTGGAAGGAACTGCGATGAACTCAGCCAGGACCGGGGCCGCGGGCCTCGCCCTGACCGTGCTGGTCGCCGTCGGCGGCTGCACCCTCGGCGGAGCGGACGCCCCGCAGGACGCCGCCGGTCGGGACGACGCCGTCGTGGACGTCCCGGGCGACGTGACGGGTGCGGTCACGCTCCAGACGTGGTCGCTCACGCCGAAGTACACCGCGTACGTCGAAGGCGTGATCGCCGACTTCGAGGCGACGTACCCCGGCACCGAGGTGACGTGGCTCGACCAGCCGGGCGACGGCTACTCGGAGAAGGTGCTCGCCCAGGCCGCGGCCGGTGAGCTGCCGGACGTGACGAACCTGCCGCCCGACTTCGCGCTGCCGCTGGCGCGCGAGGGCCTGATCGAGGACCTCTCGGCCCTGGACGACACCCTCGCGGACACCTATGTGCCCGGCGCGGTGGACGCGTACCGGTACCGGGGCGTGGAGGGCGTCTTCGGCTACCCCTGGTACCTGACCACCGACGTGAACTACTGGAACACCGAGATGTTCGAGGCGGCCGGCCTCGACCCCGCGGCGCCGCCCACGTCGCTCGAGGAGCTCGTGGCCCAGGCCCGGACCATGAAGGAGGCGACCGGCGCCTACCTGATGAGCCGCAAGCCCGGCCTGGGCGACTTCGCCGCCGCGGGCGTGCAGGTGCTCTCCGCGGACGGCACCGAGCTCACGTTCAACACCCCTGAGGCGGCCGCCGTCCTGGACGTCTACCGCGACGCGTACGCCGAGGGCCTGCTGCCCGACGACGTGCTCACCGACGCCTACCTCGGCAACAGCCGGCTCTTCGCCGAGGGCAGGGTGGCCTGGTCCACGGGCGGCGGCAACTTCATCGACAGCGTGCTGGCGGACAACCCCGCGCTGGAGGGCAAGATCACCGCGTCGCCGTCCATCGGGGCCACTCCGCTGTACGTGCAGGGCGTGTCGGTCTCCAGCCAGTCGCGCAACCAGCCGACGGCGCTCGCGCTGGCCCGGTTCCTGACCAGCGCGGCCAACCAGGAGGCGTTCGCCCAGCAGGTGCCCGGCGTCTTCCCGTCCACCGCCTCCTCGCAGGAGGACGCCGCACCGGCCGCGGGCGGCGACACCCCGCAGGACGTCGCGAAGCAGATAGCGTTCAGCCACCTCGCCACCGCGCAGGTGCTGCAGCCGGTCGAGGTCGACGAGGCGATGACCACCATCATCAACCAGCAGCTCGCGGCGGCGATCGCGGGCGACAGGTCCTCGCAGGAGGCCCTCGACGCGGCGGTCGAGGAGTGCAACAGGCTGCTCGCCGACCAGTGAGCTCTCCGATCGTGTCCCGGGGCGGCTGCCGGCCGGCCCCGTGACGCCGCGCGCTCACCCGCACGACACCCGTACGACAGTGCCGGCGGACCTCGCGCAGGACGAGGCCGCGGCAGCAACCAGGGCGCTGGTCGCCCCACGACGAAAGGCCCACCGCCATCGTGTACGACTCCGACGTGACCGCGCTCGCGGCCGTCACCGTGCCAACCGAGCCCGCCCGGACCCTGGGGGTGGTGGCATGACCGGGCCCGCACACGTCCCCGCGGGCCGCCCCGGCGCCGGGCTGACCAGCGAGCACGCACGGCTGGTCAGCCACGAGGGCCCCGGCCGCACGGTCGTGGTCGACGACCTCGACGTGCCTCTCGCACCGGGCCTGGTCCTGCGCTGGGCGGTCCTGCCCGTGCTCGACGACGAGCTCACCTACCGTTCCACCCACGTGGCCGTCGACCTCCGGCTCGACGACGGCACCTGGCTCGGGGCGACCGACGCCGGGCGTGGCCTGACCGACCAGCACGGCATGCCGGCGTCCGCCACGGGACAGGGGGAGGCCCGGATCCTGGTGCCCGACCACTGGAACGTGGTGCGCGTCGACCTGGACGCCGCGGCGGAACACCTGGCCGGTCGCCGCGTGCGCGCCGCGGCCCTGGTCACCGCACCGCCGGACGGCGGGCGCACCGAGGCGTGGCTGGACGAGGTGAGCGTCGGACCGCGGCCCGAGCGCACCGTCACCGGTCGCACCGACCTGGTGGACACCCGCCGGGGCACGCACTCCTCGGGCGCCTACTCGCGCGGCAACAACGTGCCGGCGGCCGCGGTGCCCAACGGCTTCACGATGTGGGTGCCGCTCACGGACGCCGCCACGGAACGGTGGCTGTACTCCTGGGCCGGGCACAACGGCCCGGACAACCGGCCCCGCCTGCAGGGCATCGGCATCTCGCACGAGCCGAGCCCGTGGATGGGCGACCGGGACCAGCTCGCGTTCCACCTGGTCCCGGCCCGGACGGACGACGACGGCACGACCGACGTGCCCGACGCCGGCCTCGCCGCCCGCGCCCTCGCCTTCTCCCACGACGCCGAGACCGCCCGCCCCCACCGGTACGCCGTCGACCTGGACGGCGGCGCCCGCGTGGCCGTCGCGGCGTCCGACCACGGCGGCCTGCTGCGGTTCACGTTCCCGCCCGGCGTCGCCACCGGCCACCTCGTGGTCGACGCCGTCAGCGACGCGGGAGCCGACGGCGCCCCCGTCGAGATCACCGTGCACGACGACGGCACGTTCACCGGCTGGAGCGACCACGGCAGCACGCTGTCCGCGGGGCGCTCCCGGATGTACGTCGTCGGGCGGATCGCGCGGCCGGTGCTGCGCAGCGGCCCGGCGCGCGGGCGCCCGTACGCCACCTACGCGACGGTCGCGCTGGACCCCGCGACCCGGCCGGGCGACGAGGCGGGCCGGACCGTCGACGTGCGTGTGGCGACGTCGTACATCAGCGAGGAGCTCGCCTGGCTGGCGCTGGAGCGCGAGGTGTCCGGCACCTTCGACGAGGTCGCCGAGGCGACCAGGGCCCTGTGGGAGGAGCGGCTCGGCGTGCTCGACGTCGAGGGCGCCACCGAGGAGCAGCAGGTCACGCTCTACTCGAACCTCTACCGGCTGAACCTCTACCCGTCCTCCTACACGGAGGTGGGGGCGGACGACGAGCCCGTGCACGCCTCACCCGTGCTCGACGGTGGGCCCGTGCGCCCCGGCGAGATGTTCGTCAACCACGGCTTCTGGGACACCTACCGCACCTGCTGGCCCGCCTACGCCCTGCTCTACCCGGAGATCGCCGCGCGGCTCGCGGACGGTTTCGTGCAGCAGTACCGCGAGGGTGGCTGGGTGGCCCGGTGGTCGTCCCCGGGCTACGCCGACCTCATGACCGGCACGTCGTCCGACGTCGCGTTCGCCGACCTGCACCTGCGCGGCGTCGACCTGCCCGACCCGCTGGACACCTACGACGCCGGGCTGCGCAACGCGACCGCCCTGCCGACCCTGCCGGGGGTGGGCCGCAAGGGCCAGGCCTTCGCGCTCACCCGTGGCTGGGTGCCCCGGGACGTGGACGAGTCGGTCTCCTGGGGGCTGGAGGGCTACATCAACGACGCGGGCCTGGCGCGGATGGCACGGGCGCTCGCGGACGCCCCCGGCACCCCGGACGAGCGCCGCCGCGCGCTGCGCGACGAGGCCGCCTACCTGCACCAGAGCTCCCTGGGGTACGTGCACCTGTTCGACCCGGACACGGGCTTCTTCCGGGGCCGCGGCCGGGACGGGGCGTTCGCGCCGGGCCCGTTCGACCCCGACGAGTGGGGCGGCGACTACACCGAGTCCGACGCCTGGAACTTCCTGTTCCACCCGGTGCACGACGGCCCGGGGCTGGCCGCCCTGCACGGCGGCCCCGCCGGGCTGGAGGCTCTGCTGGAGCGCTTCTTCGCCACGCCGGAGCGGGCGGACAAGCCCGGCTCCTACGGGTCGGTGATCCACGAGATGGTCGAGGCGCGTGACGTGCGGCTGGGCCAGCTCGGCCAGTCCAACCAGGTCTCCCACCACATCCCGTACGTGTGGCTCTTCGCGGGCCGCCCGGACCGCACCCAGGAGACCGTGCGGGAGATCCTGGCGCGGCTGTGGACGGGCAGTGAGATCGGCCAGGGCTACCACGGCGACGAGGACAACGGGGAGATGTCGGCCTGGTACGTCCTGTCCGCCCTGGGGTTGTACCCGCTGGAGATCGGCTCGTCGCGCTGGGCCGTAGGCTCGCCGCTCTTCGAGCGGGCGGTGGTGCACCGGCCCGACGGCGACCTCGTGGTCGAGGCACCGGGCGCGGCCGGCCGCTGGTACGTGGCCGGCCTGCACCTGTCCGACGGCGCCGGTACGACCCGGGCGGTCACCTCGCCGTCGGTGGAGCACGCCGACCTGACCGGGGGAGCGACGCTGCGGTTCAGCATGTCCGGGACGGCGGCCCGCTGGGGTGCGCAGGTGGCGCCGACGGCCGCCGACCGGCCCTGGGAGCGCGCCGAGGGTGGGTGGTCGTCCGCCGGCCGCCCGCTCCCGGGGCTGACCGACGGGGACCTCACGACGGCCGTCGACGTGGCGGGGGCGCTCGTGTGGCAGCCGTCCGGGGAGCTGCCCCAGGGTGCTTCGCTCCGGGGGTACACGGTGACGTCCGGGCCGGGTGACGCGGGGGCGCCGCCGTCGGGCTGGCGTCTGGTGGCCGAGGACGGGCGGGTGCTCGACGAGCGCTCGGGGGAGCGGTGGCGCTGGCCGGGCCAGCTGCGCCCGTTCGTGCTCGACGAGCCCGTGCCGCTGACGGGACTCCGGCTGGAACCGGTCGACGGTGGCCTGGTCACCCAGATCGAGCTGCTGACGAGCTGACGCTCCGGGGGTGGCGGAGGCCGCGGGGGCGGGCGCGAAAGTGCGCTTCTACCCAGTCATCAGGCCCGGAAACCCATCGGATTCCGGGCCTGATGACTGGGTAGAAGCGCACTCTGCGTGGCGTGGGCGCATCGGGGAGGTCCCGGCATGTGAGATCCGGGAAAGGATCGTTGACTTCTATGGGTTCCATTCGTATCTTCTAGGCATCGAGACCTACCGTACTTATCCGACCGGAAAGGTATAGAAAACCTCGACAGGTCATGAGTTCCGACGCGAAGCCCCGGCTGGTCGGACGGCAACCCCCCGCGCGGGTGGGTGCCCCGGGTGAGGACCAGGTCCACCGCCGCCGGCGGTGACAACACGCGTCGCTCGCCGATGGGCGAGCAGGTGAGGAGAACGACGATGACCCGGAGCGCTGCCCCCGCCGTCCACGTGTCCCTGCCGTCCCGGAACGTCTGCACGCGGGCTGGTGCCGCCCCGCACGAGGACATGTGTTGCCGCTGTTCCTGTCGCTGAACCCGACAGTGACGGCCTGATCGCGACGTCCCTGTCGCGACAGCGCCCGACGTGCTGACCGGCCGCCACCGGTCCGCCGCCCGCTCTCGGCGCCGAATGCCGAGCCCCGGCCGCACCAGGCCCTCACGTTCCTGACCGGACGTCTCACTCCTGCCTCCCGGCAGCCACGCTCCCGGGCGACCCCAGGCACCGTCGTGCACCTGGCACGACGGCGGGGGCCTGCCCGGGTGCCGTCGCGCCGCAGCCCGAACGGAGCCCCGCCGTGCCGTACCCGCCGCAGCCCACGTCCCTGTCCACCGCCCTCTCGCCCCGTCCCGTCGTGCTCGGCGTGGACCTCACCTCCGCCGGCGCCCGCCCCGGGGCCCACCGGGCACGCGGCCCGGTCGCGCCGCGCCCGTTCGACGGCGAGCGGTTCCTGCACCTGGTGCGGACCGCCGACCGCGGCCTGCTCGACTTCGTCAGCCTCGACGAGGGTTTCCTGCTCCACCCGGGGCGCAGCCAGGTCACCAGCCGCCTCGACACGGCCGTCGCCGCCGCCCGCGCCGCGCGGGTCACCGACGGCATCGGCCTGATCGCCGCCGTCGACACGGTGCACGTGGAGGCGGCCCACGCCGCCGTCGCCCTGAGCAGCATCGACCGCGCCAGCGGCGGCCGGGCCGGCTGGCAGGCCGTACGCCAGGTCACGCTCCCCGAGCCCGACGAGGCCTGGGCCACGCGGGTCGAGCTCGGCATCCAGGCCGTGACCCAGGTGTGGACCGGCCGTCCCGGCAGCGGGGCGGGAGCGGTCGAGCTCGACGCCGAGGGCCGGTTCCGCGTGGACCACGACGGCATCCGGTTCGCCGTCCGCGGCCGTCCCGCCGACGGCGGTACCCCGCCGCCCCGGACGCCCCCGCCCGTCGTGGTGCGCGTGCGCTCCGAGGCGAGCGCGGCGCTGGCCGGCCGCACCGCCGACGTCGCCCGGATCGCGGTGACCGACGCCGGGCACGCGGTGCGGCTGCGCCGCCTCGTGCGGGACTCGGCCCTGTCCGCCGGACGCGACCCCGAGGACGTGCGGGTGCTCGCCGAGGTGTACGTCGTGCTCTCCACGGAGCGGGCCGGAGCCCGCGCGCGGCTCGAGCTCGTGGAGGCGCTGGAGGGCACCGCCCCCATGGGCGACGGGCTCGTGGTCGCCGACACCCCGGACGAGCTGGCCACCCTGATCGCCGACTGGGCGACGGTCGGCGCCGTCGACGGGTTCCTGCTGCGGCCCTCCTCGCTCAGCTCGGACCTCGACACCATCACCGACCACCTGGTGCCCGCTCTCCAGCACGCGGGCCTGTTCCGCACCGAGCGGACCGGGACGACGCTGCGCGGTGCGCTCCGGCTGCCCGACGCGGCGACGGTCGCCCGCGAGCTGCGCACCGGGCGGCTGCTGAGCGCCTGAGCACCTGGCGAACCGCCCACCGCACCGTACGAACTGCCCACCGCACCGTACGAACGACCTGAGGAGACCACCATGACCACGTCCGAGCCGACCACGTCCGAGCCGACCACGTCCGAGCCGACCACGTCCGAGCCGACCACGTCCGAGCCGACCACGTCCGAGCCGATCGAGAAGGCCACCCCCGAGCTCCAGGCCCCCGACGCCGCGGGCGCCAAGGTTGCCCACGGCGCCCTGCTGATCGACGTCCGCTCGGCCGCCGGCCGGGCGTCGGCGGGCGAGATCCCGGGGGCGACGCTCGCGGACCGGAACAACCTCGACGCCCTGTTCGGCCCGTCGGACAACCCGGCCATCACCCTCGACACGCCCGTCGTGATCGTGTGCGGCTCGGTGGACGGCTCCGGCCCGGTCGCCGAGGCGCTGGCCGCGCGCGGCTACACCGACGTCTCGCACGTCGATGGCGGCTTTCCTGCCTGGAAGCAGGCGGGCCTGCCCGCGACCGAGGCCGCCGAACCGAGCGCGGCACCATGACGGGCTTCGCCACCCGGCAGGTGCACGCCCGCAGCACCGGGCGGGACGACGCGGGGCACGCCACTGGCACGTCCGGCACGGCACCGTCCGGCACGGCACCGTCCGGCACGGCACCGTCCGGCACGGCACCGCCCGGGACGGCACCGCCCGGTCGCGGAGTGCCGTCCCGCGTGGTACCCCGCGCCACACCCGTGTACCTGACCGCCGGGTTCGAGTTCGAGGAGTGGGAGCAGGCCGTCGGGCACTTCGGCGCGGGCGAGGGCTTCGCCTACACGCGCACCGGCAACCCGACCACGGCCGCGGTCGAGCAGCGGATCGCCGCGCTGGAGGGCGGCGCCGACGCGCTGTTCCTGGCCAGCGGGCAGGCGGCCGTCACGGTCGCGCTGCTCGGCCTGGTCGCGGCCGGGCAGCGGGTGCTCGCCGCGTCCAGCATCTACGAGGGCACGCGCGGGCTGCTCCTGGAGAACCTGCCGCGCCTCGGCATCGAGGCCGACTTCGTGGACGACGCCGCCGACCCCGCCGCCTGGGCGCGCGCCATCCGGCCCGAGACGCGCGTGCTGTTCCTGGAGTCGATCCCGAACGCGCGCAACGACCTGCCCGACCTCGCCGCCGTGGCCGACGTCGCGCACGCCCACGGGCTGGCGCTGGTCGTGGACAACACGCTGGCCACGCCCTACCTGCTGCGCCCGATCGAGCACGGCGCCGACGTCGTGGTGCACTCCGCCAGCAAGTTCCTGGCGGGGCACGGTTCCGTGCTGGGCGGCGTCGTCGTCGACGCCGGGACGTTCGACACACGCACCGCGGGCGCGCTGTACCCGCACCTGGTCGCGGCGTCGCGCACGGGCGGACCCGGCCGGGCCGAGCGGCACGGCGGGCTGGCCCGCCTGGCCTACCTCCGCGAGACCGTGGCGCCCCGGTTCGGGCCCACGCCGTCGCCGCTGAACGCGTTCCTCGTGGGCCAGGGCATCGAGACGCTGTCGCTGCGGGTGGCGCGGCAGAGCGCGTCGGCCCTGGAGGTGGCGCGCTGGCTGGCGTTCCGCCCCGAGGTGGCGTCGGTGGACTACTCGGGGCTCGACTCCAGCCCGTCGCACGCGCTGGCCAAGCGGTACCTGCCGGACGGCCAGGGCTCCGTGTTCACCTTCACGCTGCACGGCGGTGCCCCCGCGGCGCGCGCCCTCGTGGAGGCCGTCCAGGTCTTCACGCACATGACTCACATCGGCGACGTCCGCTCGCTGGTGCTGCATCCGGAGAGCACCAGCCACGTGCTGCGCACCCCCGCCGAGCGGGCCGCCTCCGGCATCCACCCGGGCACCCTGCGCCTCTCGGTGGGCATCGAGGACCTGCCCGACCTGATCGCCGACCTCGACCGTGGCCTCGCGGCCGCACGCCGCGCCGCCGGGCCCGGCGCCGCCGACGCGAGCACCACACGCAAGGAGACACCATGACCCGCCAGCAGCACCTCGGCTGGTTCCTGGCCCGCGGCTTCGGGCCGCACGGCTGGGGCCACGACTACCTGGACTGGAACTACGACTGGACCCGGCCCGACCTCTACGTCGAGTCCGCCCGCGCCTTGGAGCAGGCGGGTGTGGACCTGCTGATCATCGAGGACGCGCCGTCCCTGGGCAGCCCCGAGACCATCGACCTGCGCGTGCGCCAGGCGTTCGGCGGCCCCAAGCACGACCCGCTGCTGCTGGCCCCGTACCTGTTCGCCGCGACCCAGCACCTCGGCATCGTGCCGACGGTCAACCCCGCCGCCGTGCTGCCCTACACCGGGGCGAGACAGCTCGCGACGCTCCAGCATCTCTCGGGCGGCCGGTTCGGCCTCAACCTCGTCACGGACACCGGCAGCGCGCGCCACTTCTCCGCCGCCCCGCCGCTGGGCCACGACGCCGCGTACGACCGCGCCGAGGAGTGGCTCGACGGCGTCCGTTCGCTGTGGCGCTCCTGGGACGACGGCGCGCTGCTCGCCGACCCGGGCGCCGTCGGGCCTGGTGGTACGCGGACCGGGGGCCGGTACGCCGACGGCGGACTGCTGCGCCCGGTGCGGCACCGCGGCGAGCACTACGCCTTCGACGGCCCGCTCAACGCGCTCCCGTTCGACGGCGGGGCCGACGGCGAGCCCGTGATCGTCTCGCCCGGCGGCTCGGGCCGCGGGCTGGCGTTCGCCGGTGCGAACAGCGACGTCCAGCTCGCGCTCGCGCCGCTCACCGAGTCGAGCGTGCGCGACTACCGGGCCCGCATCCACGCCTCCGCCCGGGCGGCAGGCCGCGCGCTGGAGCACGTCAAGGTGCTGTTCGCGATCAAGCCGGTGCTCGTGTCCAGCTCGGAGGAGGCCGACCGGCTGGTGGCGGCGTCGGCGGACCCGGACGACGCGACGCTGCTGCGCATCGCCGAGCAGCAGTCCAGCGACCTGGAGACCGACCTGACGGCACTCGACCTCGACAAGCCGCTGCCCACGGGCCTGTTCGGCGACCACGTCTCGCACGGCTCGATCAAGCGGCTCGTGGGCGACCACGATCTCGCCACCACGCCGCTGCGCGTGCTGCTCGGCGGGCTCGCCCGGCTGGGGCGCATCGCCGACCGCACGGGCTGGGTCGGCACGGCCGGCGAGCTGGCCGACCTCATCGAGGAGCTGGGGGAGTGGGGCAACGACGGCGTGCTGCTGTGGGGCGACCTGCACCCCGTCACCGTGCACCGCACGCTCGACGAGCTGGTCCCGATCCTGCGTCGGCGCGGCATCCTGCGCACCGAGTGGGCCGACGGCGGCCTGCGCGCCAACCTGCGCGCGTTCTGACCTCCCGCGCCGGACGGCGCCGGTGGCGGCTCGCCCCGTGGCCATCTACCCAGTCATCAGGCCCGGGATGACCCGCTGTCGTGGGCCTGATGACTGGGTAGAAGCGCACTTGGCACCAGGTGGCGTCAGCCGACGCGGCCCGGGCCGCCCGTGAGGGTGCCCGGGAGCAGGTCGCGGAGCTCCTGCTCCTCCTCCGGTGTCGGCGTCCAGCGGGTGGCCAGGAGGTTCTCGTCGAGCTGCTCCGGCACCGTGATGCCCGTGATCACGCTGGTCACCGTCGGCTGGGCCAGGAGCCAGCCCAGGGCGAGCGCGCTCGGCGTGACGCCCCGGTCGGCGGCGAACCGCTCGAACTTCTCCAGCGCGTCCCACGGGGCCTCGCCCAGCAGGTACGTCTTGAGGTTGGTGATCTTGGCGCCCTCGGGTGCGCGGTCGCGGGCGTACTTGCCGGTCAGCAGCCCGTTCTGGAGCGGGAAGTACGGCAGGAACCCGAGGCCGAAGTGCTCGAGCGCCCCGATCAGCTCCTCCTCGGGCTTGCGCCACAGCAGGCTGTACTCGTCGGTGGTCGACACGAAACGGCTGTAGCCGTGCGCGGCGGCGACGTGGTCGGCGTCGGCGAGCTGCCAGGCCTTGAAGTTGGACGCGCCCACGTACCGCACCTTGCCGTCGCGCACCAGGGTGTCGAGCGCCGACAGGGTCTCCTCGATCGGCGTGAACGGGTCCGGGAAGTGGATCTGGTACAGGTCGATGTAGTCGGTGCCGAGCCGGCGCAGGCTGTCCTCGACGGCGGCCAGCACGTACTTGCGCGCTCCGGTCCGACCGTACGAGGGCCCGCGGTCGGCCGCGAGCGACCGGCCGAACTTGGTGCCGATCACCACCTGGTCGCGCCGCCCGGCCAGCGCCGTGCCGAACAGCTCCTCGGACAGGCCGGTGCGGTCGCCGTAGCCCTCCGCGATGTCGAAGTACGTGACGCCCAGGTCGATGGCGCGGTCCACGATCCGGTTGACCTGCTCCTGCCCGACGGCGCGCATGCCGCTGCGGCCGAACGTGCTGGCGCCCACGCCGAGCTCGGACAGGACGAGGCCGGAGCGGCCCAGCGCGCGGTACCCGGCGGGGAGGCTGGTGGTGGCAGGCACGGTCACTCCTCCGTCCCGGACGCCGACGCGGACGTCCCGGACGCCGACGCCGACGAGCCGGACGGAGCCGACGCCGTCGCGAACTGGTTGGGCGGCACCGGCAGCCCGAAGTGCCCGCGGAACGTGTCGGCCTCGTACTCGGTGCGGAACACGCCCTTGTCCTGCAGGATCGGCACCACCTGCCCGGTGAACCGCTCGAGCTGGTCCAGCATGGCCGGCGACTGGATGTTGAAGCCGTCGGCGGCGCCCTGCTCGAACCACTCGATGAGGGTGCCCGCGACGTCGTCGGCGGTGCCGATGGCGAGCGGGAAGCCACCCCCGATCGAGTTGTGCAGCAGGTCGCGGCCCCGCACGGTGCCCGCCTCGACGGTGCGGCCGGTGCGCTGCGCGATGGTGCGCAGCAGCTTCTGCCCGACGTCGTTCAGCTCACCCGCCAGCGAGGGCGTCAGCACGCCGTCGAGCCCCAGCGGGCGCAGGTCGGCGCCGGTGCGCTCGCCGATGGACCGCAGGCTGCGCGCGCCCTTCGGCAGCGGCGCGCGTCCGCGCTGCGCGGCCTGGAACGCCTCGCTGGTGTAGTAGTCCTCGGGCTGGTTGCCGGCCACGGGGTCGTCGTCGACCGGGAGCCCCGCGTTGAGCCGGTCGAAGAGGTCGATCGCCTCCTCGCGGGTGTCGCCGATGACGGGCGTGATGCCCGGCAGGAAGAAGACGGGCTCCTCCCGGCCGCGCAGGCGCAGCGCCCGCGCGCGGACGTCGGCGTTGAACTCCGCCGAGGCCTCCAGGGTGGGCGGGCCGGTGAAGTTGATGTCGCAGTACTGCGCCGTGAGCTCGCGGGAGAGCTCGGAGCCGCCCGCGTACAGCAGCGGCACGTGGCCCTGCGGCGGGCGCAGCATGGGCAGGGTGCCGGCCACGGAGAAGAACTCGCCGGTGTGCTCCAGGCGGTGGATCTTGCTCGGGTCGAGGTACTGCCCGGACTCCTTGTCCTGGAGGTAGGCGCCGTCCTCGATGCTGTCCCAGAGCTTGCGGATCACGTCGATGAACTCGGCAGCGCGCCGGTAGCGGCTCTCGCCGCCCAGGTCCGGGAGGCTGAAGTTCTTGGCCGCGAGGTCGTTCGCGCCGAGCACCACGTTCCAGGCCAGCCGCCCGCCGCTGAGGTGGTCGAGCGACGCGGTCAGCCGGGCCAGGATGTACGGCTCGTAGAAGGTGGGGTGGGCCGTCACGGCCAGGCCGATCCTCGACGACTGCAGCGCGAGCTGGGAGGCCAGCGTGAACGGCTCCAGCCGCCCCGCGTTGTGCGTGGTGCCGTAGTGCTCGCGGTAGACGTCGCCGGGCAGGGTGTCCCCGAGGAAGAAGAAGTCGAACTTGGCGTCCTCGACCAGCTTGAGCACCTGGGCGGGGTAGGCGAGGCCGAACGGGTCGGGCGTGGCCGACTCCGGCAGGCGCCAGCCGCCCCAGTGGGTGCCGTTCAGCCAGTACATGTATCCGAGGTGCAGCTGCCGCTGTGCCGGCTCGCCCATGTCGGGGTCCTTTCGTTCGGTGCGGTCGTTCGTGGTGCGGTCGTCGGTCATGCGGGTGTCGTCCGGACGTCGGCGGCAGCCCCCGGGATGGAGGCCAGCAGCCGCCGCACGTAGTCGGTCCGGGGGTTGGAGATGACGTCGGTCGCGGGGCCGTGCTCGACGACGTCGCCGTGCCGGAGCACGAGGACCTCGTCGGAGAGCTCCGCGACCACGCCCAGGTCGTGGGACACGAACAGGTACGTCAGGGAGAGCCGGTCCTGGAGGTCGAGCAGCAGGTCGAGGATCTGCCGGCGCACGGTGACGTCGAGCGCGGAGACCGGTTCGTCGAGCACCAGCACCTCCGGGTGCGGCGCGAGCGCGCGGGCGATGGCCACGCGCTGCCGCTGGCCGCCGGAGAGCTCCGCGGTGTAGCGGTCGGCGACCGACGCCGGGAGCCCGGTGACCTCCAGCAGCTCGGCGACCCGCCGGGCCCGCTCGGCGCCGCCGCGCCGGCCCGGCCCGCCGATCCGGTGGCCGGTGAGCGGCTCCTCCAGGATGGCGCGCACGGTGGTGCGCGGGTTCAGCGAGGCGAACGGGTCCTGGTAGACCATCTGGACCTTGCGGTACAGCCTCGCCTGGCCGGCGCCCCGGCGGTGGTGGACCACGGGCTCGCCGTCGACCGTCACCGTGCCGGAGCTCGGCGGCGTCAGGCCCGCCAGGAGCCGGACCAGCGTGGTCTTGCCGGAGCCGGACTCGC
Source organism: Promicromonospora sp. NPDC050880 (assembly GCF_044456525.1). Taxonomy (NCBI): domain Bacteria; kingdom Bacillati; phylum Actinomycetota; class Actinomycetes; order Micrococcales; family Promicromonosporaceae; genus Promicromonospora; species Promicromonospora sp. NPDC050880. The sequence continues at coordinate 8,703 of NZ_JBITFV010000004.1, read as the reverse complement.
CGACGATGCCCAGCGTGGTGCCCCGCCGCACCTCGAAGCTCGCCCCGGCGACGGCGGTGACCGCCGTCCGCCCGCGGTGGGCGGGGAACGTCTTGGCGACGTCGCGGGCGCGGACCACCACGGGGGCGTCGGGGGCGACCCGGGCGGCGGTGTGCTCCTGCCGCGCAGCGGCAGCGTCGGCCCCGGAGAAACCGAGCGAGGACGAGCGCAGCAGCGTCTCGGTGTAGGGGTCGCCGGGGTCGGCCACGACCTCGGGCGTGCGGCCCGAGCGCACCAGGGCGCCGTCCTTCAGCACGGCGATCTCGTCGGCCCGCTCCGCGGCGACGCCGAGGTCGTGCGTGACGAGCAGGACGGCGAGGTCGTTCTCCGCGACCAGGGTGCCCAGCAGGTCCAGGATCGTCTTCTGCACGGTGACGTCCAGCGCGGTGGTCGGCTCGTCGGCCACCAGCAGCCGTGGCCCCGTGGACATCGCCGCGGCGATCAGCACCCGCTGGCACATGCCGCCGGACAGCTCGTGCGGGTAGGCGCCGTAGACCTTCTCGGGGTCGCGCAGCCCGACCTTGCCGAACAGATCGATCACGCGCTCGCGGCGCTCGGCCTTGCCGGCCAGGCCGTGGGCGCGCAGCGGCTCGCCCGCCTGGACCCCGACGGGCAGCAGCGGGTTGAGGCCGAGCAGGGCGTCCTGCGGGATGTACCCGATGTCCTTGCCGCGCAGGGCTCGGTGCTCGCGCTCCGTCACGCGGGTCAGGTCGCGGCCGGCGAAGACCACGCGGCCGGTGGTCACGCGGCCGTTCTCGGGCAGGGTGCCGGTGACCGTGCGGCCCAGCGTGGACTTGCCGGAGCCGGACTCGCCGACCAGGGCCAGCACCTGGCCGGGGCGCAGCGAGAGGCTGACGTCGTCGAGCACGCGGACGGGGGCCCGGCCCGGCAGGGTGAACTCGGCGCCGACGCCGTCGAGGACGAGCAGGGGTTCAGGCGACGACACGGGTTCTCCCTCGGTCGATGGAGCGGCCGATGCGGTAGACGGCCAGCACGGAGAGGACGATCACCAGGCCGGGCAGGAGGCTGAGCCACCACTGCCCGGCGATGAAGGTGCGGCCCTCGGCCACGAGCAGGCCCCACTCGGGGGTGGGCGGTGGTGCGCCCAGGCCGAGGAAGCTCAGCGAGGCGACGGTGAGGATGGCGCTGCCGATCTCCATCGTGGCGTAGGCCAGCACCGACCGGGAGGCGTTCGGCACGACGTGCCGGAACAGTCGGTAGGCGTAGCCGTGGCCGGCGAAGACCGACGCCTCGACGTACCGGGAGCCGCTGACCTTGAGCACCTCCGACCGCATGGGACGGGCGAACGTGGCGGTGCTGTTGATCCCGATGGCGACGGCGATGTTGAGGGTGCCGTGCCCCAGCGCCGAGATGATCGCCAGCGACACGATGAGGCTCGGCACGGCGAGCATGACGTCGACGACGCGCATCAGCACGCTGTCGAGCCACCCGCGCAGCGCCCCGGCCAGAAGCCCGATCAGCGAGCCGCTGACCAGGCCGATCAGCACCGCCACGACCGCGGCCTGCAGCGAGAGCCGGGTGCCGTGGACGGTGCGCGTGAACTGGTCGCGGCCCAGGTCGTCGGCGCCGAACAGGTGCTCGGGACCGGGCGGCAGCAGCATGGCCTCGCCGCTCTGCGCGAGCGGGTCGCCGGGCGCGAACAGACCGGGGACCAGCGCCGCCGTGACGATCAGCACCAGCCACCCCCAGGACACCAGCAGGCTCGGCGTGCGCGCGACGTCCGGCAGCGCGCCGAGCCACCTGCGCCGTCGGCCCGCGCCGGGTTGCGGCGCGACCGGCGCGGCCGGCGCGGCCGGTCCCGCCGCGACCGCGGTCCCTGTCTGCGTGACGCTCATCAGCCCTCCAGCCGGATGCGCTTGTCGACCACGGGGTGGACGAGGTCGACGACGAAGTTGACGGTCACGAAGATCAGCGCGCTCACGGTCACGGCGACCAGGACGACGGGCATGTCCCGGCCGTTGACGGAGTCGACGACGAGCCGGCCGATCCCGGGCCGCGAGAAGACGGTCTCCGTGAGCACCGTGCCGCCCACCATCACGCCGATGAGCGTGCCGAGCGCCGTGATGACCGGCAGCGCCGCGTTGCGCAGCGCGTGCCGCACCACGACGTCGAACCTGCTCAGCCCCCAGCTGCGCGCCGTCTCGATGTACGGCGAGGTCAGGGCGCCGCGCAGGTTCGCCGTCAGGAGCTGCGAGATGGTGCCCCCGCCGGCCACGGCGATCGACAGGGACGCCACCAGCAGGCCCAGGAACGTCGTGTCGCCGAACGCGTCGATCCAGCCGAACCGGAACGCGACCACCTGCACCAGCACGAGCGCCACCAGGAACGGCGGCAGCGAGACGGCGACCGGCGGCAGCGACACGAGCAGCTCGCGCAGCCACCGCCAGTCCGTGAGCTCGATGACCACCGACAGCGTGACGCCGAGCACGACCGCCAGCGCCAGGCCGACGAACGCGAGCTGCAGCGTGGCGGGGAACGCCTCGAAGAACACCTCGACGGCTGGACGCCGCTGGTAGAGGCTGTCGCCGAAGTCCCCGAGGACCGCGCCCGACAGCGCGTCCCCGTACTGCACCAGGACCGGGCGGTCCAGGCCGAGCAGCTCGCGCTGCTCGGCCAGGAGCTGCTCGACGTCGCCGCCGGACGCGCCCATCGTGAGGCCGCCGGCCGCGTCGCCCGGCACGATGTAGAGCAGGAAGAACGCCCCGGTGAACGCGCCCCACACCACGATCGCCGCGTAGCCGAGGCGTCGTAGGCCGTATCTCAGGAGACCGGAACGCACCTCACTGCTCCGAGAGCCAGGCGTTGTAGAGGTACTGGTCCAGGCCCACCGGAGTGATGTCGTGCACCGAGGGCTGGAACGCCCAGATGTCGGTGTCGTTCACGATCGGCAGCACGTAGGCGTCCTCGACCAGCAGGCGGGCGGCCTCGTCGACGATCTTCTGCCGCTCGCCGGCCTCGATCACGGTGTTCTGCTTCTGGAGCAGGTCGTCCAGCTCCTGACCCCGGGCGTCGTCGTCCGCGATGAACGAGCGGTTCGAGCCCGTCTCGACGCCGTAGTTGGCCCGCAGCACGTCCGGGTCGGGCGTGGAGTGGTACCAGTAGGCGATGTCGTACTCGCCCGACAGCAGCTTCTCGTTCGCCTCGGCGTCCAGCGGCGGGTCGAGGACCAGCTCGATGCCCAGCTCCATCCACTGCGCCTGCACCACCTGCTCGGCGGCGCCGTCGCGCGGGAAGCGGAAGGAGAGGCGGTCGCCGTCGGCGTTCACGCGGATGCCGTCTTCACCCGTCTCGGACCAGCCGGCCTCGTCCAGGAGCCGCGCCGACAGCTCCGGGTCGTACGTGAGGAACTCGCTCTGGTCGGAGTAGAAGGGGTTGGCCCTGCTGAGCGGGCCCGTCGCGGCCTCGTCGTAACCACCCGAGACCAGCTGGGTGAACTCCGCGCGGTCGATGCCGTGCTGCAGGGCCTGGCGCACCCGGACGTCCTTGAGGATCTCCGACGAGGTGTTGACCGGCCACTCCGTGCCCGTCGCGGGGTTGGTGGTCTCGGTGACGGTCAGGCCCGCGGCCTCGAGCTGGTCCACGTACTTGGCGTTGACCCAGTACACGAACTGCAGCTCCTCACCGCCGATGACGGCGCCGTTGCGCACCGAGTCCTCGGGGATGATCTTGTAGACCACCTCGTCGAGGTAGGCCGGGCCGGTGCGTTCGAAGTACTCGGGTGCCCAGTCGTAGTCCTCGCGCTTCTTCAGCACGATGCGCTGGTTGGGCGTGTACTCCTCCAGGTAGAACGGGCCGGAACCGTCCAGGAACTTCTGCCGCTCCTCGACCGGGAGCGCGGCCGTCTTCGCCGAGACGATGCCGGCGTGGGCCCGTGACAGGCTCACCAGGAACGCCGCGTTCGGCTCGGCGAACTCCACCTCGACCACGTGCTCGGACGGCGTCCGGATCTCCTCGATGCCCTCGACGATCGTCTTGGCGCTGGAGTGGATGCCGGGCCGGTCCAGGCTCTCGAAGTTCTGCTTGACCACCTCGGACGTCAGCGCGGTGCCGTCGTGGAACGTCACGTCGTCGCGCAGCGTGAACGTGTAGACACGAGCGTCCTCGACGGTCCACTCCGTGGCCAGCCAGGGCTCGATCTCCTTGGTCTCCGGGTTGAAGAAGACCAGCGAGTCCGTCAGCGCGCGGGCCGCGGTGCGCCACACCTGGTTCACGACGGCGGCGTCGACCCCGTTGGGCTCGGCGGCCAGGCCGATGTTCAGCGTGCCGCCGAACCGGTCCTCCTGCGGGACGGTCGCGGACGAGGCCTCGGATCCGGCGCCGCAGCCCGCGAGCACCAGGGACACCAGCACGGCGGCCGTGGTGGCGGCCGGCCCCCGGCGTCCGCGCCTTCTCGTGGCGGGCCTTCTCGTCGTGGTCACGGTCTTCCTCCTCGGATCGGGAACGTCGGTGACACCGCCCCGTGCAGTGCGGCGGGAATGAGACGGGAAAAAATCCGACGAGTCAACCAATCCGGCAAAGAGTCCATATAGTGGGCGGTCGACGGAGCCAGCCCAGTCATCAGGCGCGACAGCGGTCCCCGTCGCCCGACCGGCATGTGAGACGCCGAACTGGGGCATTGACGAAGGGCCCGCGGCATGAGTGTCTGGCCTTCCGTCCACCCCACGGAGCACTCATGACAGCCATCGACGCCTTTCAGGTCACCACCCCGACCGAGACAGCTCCCGTACCGCCGGCCCGCGTGCCGGCCCGGATCACCCGAGCACCCCGGGCGCACCAGCCCGACCCCGCGACCCAGGCCGTGCGCGACGAGGCGCACGACCCCCTGTCGTCCGAGCGGGCCGGCCGGCTCGCAGCCGCCCGAGCCCAGGTGGCCGCGCGCTACGGCGTACCCACCCGGCGGGCCGACACCGCCGCACCCCAGGTCGCCGCAGCCGTCGCCGCCGCGGCCGACCTGCCACGGTCGGTGCTGGACGTCCAGCTCGGGCACCGCTCGGTCCGGCGGTTCCTGCCCGGACCGCTGCCACCCTCGGTGCTGCCCACGCTGGTGGCCGCCGCCCAGTCCGCTCCCACGTCGTGCGACCTGCAGCTCTGGAGCGTCGTGGCCGTCACCGACCCGGACCGCCTGGCTCGCGTGGCCGACCTGTCGGGCAGGCAGGGGCACGTGCGCGACGCCCCGCTCCTGCTCGTCTGGGTCGCCGACGTGGCCCGCGTGCGCACCCTCGCCGAACGGCGCAACACGGCCGTGCACGCGACCGGGTACCTGGAGACCACGGTCACCGCGTTCGTCGACACGGCGCTCGCGGCCCAGAACGCCGCGGTCGCCGCCGAGTCGCTGGGCCTGGGCACCGTCTACCTCGACGGCGTCCGGGACCGGCCCGAGGCGCTCGCGGCAGAGCTGCGGCTGCCCCGGGGTACCGCGCCCGTCGTGGGGCTGCTCGTCGGCAGACCCGATCCCGCCTTCGTCGGCCGGGTCACACCGCGCCTGCCGCAGACCGTCGTCCTGCACCACGAGACCTACGACACGACGCGGCAGCTCCGCCCCCTGGCCACCTACGAGCGGCGCATGACGGAGTTCTACCGCGCCCAAGGGCTCGACGGCGGGTGGGCCGGCCGCGTGCTGGCCCGGCTGCGCGGGCACGGTTCGCTGCGGGGGCGGGAGCGGCTGCGCTCGGCCCTGGCGGCGCTGGGGCTGCCGTCCTGGTGACCTTCTCGCCGTCTCGCCATCCGAGAGCCTGACGCCGTACCTCGCCGACGGCGGGCGCCGGTGGTGCGCTGCGGGCATGACCACAGCCAGCAGCCCCACCGCGCCCGTCCCCGCCCGCACCCTGGGCTCCGGCCCGCACGCCCTGACCGTCTCCGCGGTCGGGTTCGGCGGCATGTCCGTCGCCGACTCCTACGGCCCCGCCGACGCCGCCGAGGCCGAGGCGGTGCTGCTGCGCGCCCTCGACCTGGGCGTGACCCTGATCGACACCGCCGACGTCTACGGCCACGGCCGCAACGAGGAGCTGATCGGCCGGGTGCTCGGCCCGCAGCGCGACCGGATCGTGCTGGCGAGCAAGCTCGGACTGCCGCCCGCGGGCGGCCACCCGGACGGGCGTCCCGTCGACGGCCGCCCCGAGTACGTGCGCCGCGCCGTCGACCGGTCGCTCGGCCGCCTGGGCACCGACCACCTCGACCTCTACTACCTGCACCGGGTGGACCCGCAGGTACCGGTCGAGGAGACGGTCGGCGCCCTGGGTGAGCTGGTCACGGCGGGCAAGGTGCGTGCGATCGGGCTGTCCGAGGCGGGCGCCGAGACCGTGCGGCGCGCGCACGCCGTGCACCCGGTCACCGCGGTGCAGAGCGAGTACTCGCTGTGGACCCGCGACCCGGAGGACGCCGTGCTGCCCGCGCTGCGCGAGCTCGGCATCGGGTTCGTGCCGTTCTCCCCGCTGGGCCGCGGCATCCTCACCGGCACCGTGGACTCGACCGACTCCCTCGCGGCCGACGACGTACGCCGCAGCCACGCCCGGTACGCCGGCGAGGCGTTCGAGCACAACCGGGCGCTGGTGCGCGCTCTCGAGACCCTGGCGGCCGACCGCGGCGTGACCACCGCGCAGCTCGCGCTCGCGTGGCTGCTGGCGCAGGGCGACGACGTGGTGCCCATCCCGGGGACCAAGCGGCTGCGCTACCTGGAGCAGAACGTCGCGGCGGCGTCGCTGGTGCTGACGGCCGAGGAGGTGGCGGTGATCGGCGCCGTCATCCCGCGCGACGCCGTCCAGGGGGTGCGGCACCCGCGCCCGGACCTGCTGGAGGCGTGAGCGGACCCGGTCCGAGAGCGGGGTAGTGGCCTACCCGGTGATCGGGCCCGGAAACCAGCCGGTTCCGGGCCCGACCACCGGGTGCGCGACGGGTCCGGGCGCGCGATCCCTCAGATCGCGGTGTCGTCGCCGATGCGGTGGTAGGCGCGGTTCTTGTAGACCAGCGGTGAGGCGTCGGGCTCCCTGCCACCGTTGGTCAGGCTCGACGCGAGGGCGCGCAGCGAGACCAGGTAGCTGTCGCCGATCGGGGTGCGCTGCACCACGCGCGCGCGGAACCAGGACACGGCACCGTCGATCACGGGCTCGCCCGTGGGCAGGGGAGTCCAGCCGCCGTCCGCGAAGCGGTCGATGCCGCTGGTGGCGAAGCGGGCCGAGACGTCGTCCTGGTGGTCGGCGAGGAAGCTGACCGCAAGGGTGCTCGCCTCGGAGACCGCGGGCCAGGACGAGGAGGTGGAGGCGAGGGAGAAGGCGAGCAGCGGGGGAGCGGCCGACACCGAGATCACCGACGTGGCGGTGAAGCCGACGGGCCGGCCCTCGTGCAGCAGCGCCACGACGGCGACGCCCGCGGGGTGGTTGCGGAAGACCGTCTTGAACTCCTCGGGGCTGAGCTGGGGCTCGTCCTGCTGGGCCAAGAGCTCCTCCAGGGCGGACAGGTCGATGTTCTCGGCGGTCATCGCACGACCTCCTGCGTGCTGCCCACGCCGGCAGGGACGCCGGCGCCGACCCGGACGGGCGCACCGTCCGGAGCGACGGCGAACCCGGCCGCCCGGCGCAGCGGCTCGCCCGCGCCCGCCAGCCACGTGCCGACGACGCCGTCCAGGTCGGCGAGCTGCGCCTCGGTGACGGTCAGTGAGCGGGTCGGCACCACGGCGCCCAGCTCGACGAGCACGGGCCGCAGGTGCACCTCTCCGGCCAGCGCGTGTGCGGGGCTGCCCGAGACCACGAGCGGCACGGCCACCACGCCGGCCAGGCCGTCGTTGCCGTACAGGTCGAGGAACGCCTTGAGCAGGCCGGTGTACGCCGCCTTGTAGACGGGGGTGGCGACCACGGCGACGGTGGCGCCCGCGAGGCGTTCCTTGGCCGCGTCTGCCGTCGGATGCTCGGGAGCCAGGATCTCGGTGGCGAACGTGGCCAGGTCGATCGTGGTGACGTCGTCGATACCGAGGTGGGTGGCGATGCCGTGGGCCGCCACCTCGGCGGCGTGCAGGGTGCGCGACCCGGGACGGGGGTTCCCGGAGAGGACCACGACCGTGGCTGCGGGCGGGGCGGAGATCGGAGAGGTCGGTGAGGTCATGTGTGGGCTCCTCGCAACGTGTTGAGCTCGGTGGTCGCGCGGTGGGCGGTTGGTCGTGGCGAGGTATAGGCGGCAGACCCGGAGTTGACCAGGAGGAGGCCCGGACTTCTCACCATGCGGACCGGGACGTGCCAGCGGACGGCGCGCACCGGCCGAGTACCCTCCCCGAAGAACCCGCGCTGCCGCCCGCCGATTCCCGAAGGCGCCTCCCCCGGGGGGCGTCCTGAGCCGCCGTCCCGAGCCGCCGTCCCGGGGCGCCGCCGCCCGCGGCGCCCTCGTGCAGGTCGGCAAGAGGTCAGGTGGTGGGGGGGCGGGGGGGGGGGCCCCCCGCCCCCGGGGGGGCCCCCCCCCCGGGGGGGCCCCCCCGGGGGGGGGGCCCGGGCCCCCCCCCCCCCCGGCCGGGGGGGGGGGGGGGGGGGGGGGGGGGGGGGGGGCCCCCCCCGGGGCGGGCGCGGGGCGGGGGGGGGGCGGGCCCGGCCCGCCCGTCAGTCGCAGTGGGCCGCCAGGCCCTCCTCCGTACCGCCTGCGTCCTTCGACGACGCCGCGACC